>NZ_JBXWNE010000008.1:0-189123 GCF_059610225.1 Ruegeria sp. YTSA105 | reverse complement strand
CAATGGACGCTTACGAAGAAGCCGCAGAGTAAACAGACGACAACCAGATCAGCCCCCGCAATGGCCAGGGGCTGATCTTATGGGATGAAATTGTCAGGAATCCCAAATGGCGGCGTCTTGATGCTGGTCCCGGTCAGACCATGCAGGAATTCCACAAGACTGGTGATTTCTGCATCTGTCAGGTCAATCTCTGGGATGTCGATCCGGCTGCGTAGGCGCGCCATTTCGAACTGATCGCCCCATACCGCGAAATCAATCTGTTCCAGCCACGGAATTTCGGGCAGGGCGGCCATGTCACGGGTCCAACGCGACAGGCTGCGTTCAGGGTTGAGGTGATGGCGGATCACGCTGTCGAGATCGGGAAAGGCCCCGTTATGGCCGTATGGTGCGGTTAGAGCGACATTGCGCAGCATCGGCGTTCGAAAGCGGTAGGCATCCTCAAGCCGATCACTTTCGCCCATGCGCCCTACGTCCCGCACATTGGGGTCCCATTGCCGGGTGCGACCGGGGCCAAAGGGCGGAAGGGCCAGCGCGTGGAACTTCTGATCCGACATTAGGGGCCCGGCGTGGCAGGTGGAGCATTGCGCCTTGCCATAGAAAAGGGTCATCCCAGCCTTCTGAACCGGTGACAGCGCATCGGTGTTCCCTGCCAGATAATGATCAAAAGGGCTGTCGATACTGCGCCATTCGATAGCCATGAAGGCGGCCAGAGCATTGGCGATCTGGGTGATGGTTATGTCTTCGGATGTCTCGACTTCAGGGAAGGCTGTGATCATGGCCGGACTGTAGGCGGGGTCGGTGCGCACACGCTTGGCAAGGATCGGCCAGCCCTTGTCTATCCGGTCATGTACCGCGCCGGTCACTTCGTTTTCAGCCACATTTCCTGCCATCTCAAACTGCGAGGTCAGCGGGAACAGCGCCTGCGCGGCCAGCAGAGAATTCAATCCCGCGGGCAACCATTCCTGCGCCGGAGAGTTGAAGCCGTTGCCATAGACATCCGAGATACTCAGTCGTCCGTCATGGAAAACAGTATGGATGTCCTTTGCCCCGAGGTTCCAAAGGCCGGGCGAATTTCGGGGAATACGCTTGCGGATTTTGTCGGACCCAGTGCCCGGCGTGCGATCGGGGCCTATACCCTGACCGCCTTCGCCAATACCCAGCGACAGGCCGTCGGATGTTCCGAAATCGGGATGGTGACAATGGGCGCAGGCGATGTTTTGATTGCCCGACAGGATTGGATCGTAAAACAGTTGATGACCGATGGCGGCCTGTTCCATATCAAAGGACAGGAAATCATCATCGGTCAGCGGGCGTGGCAGCTCTTGCGCTGCGGCTGCGCCGGCGAAAAGGAAAGCAATCCCATGCGCCAGATTATATTTGCCCTGTGTATGCTTGCGACCCCTGCGCTGGCCGAGCTGGAACAGGCGCGTGACATGATGGAGGCCGGCGCGTTCGAGGCCGCGCGCGAGGAACTGCTGCCCGCCGCCCGATCCGGCAATGCCGAGGCCGAGGAATTGATCGGTGTGATGTACGGGTTGGGTCTTGGAGTCGAGCAGGATTATGAACGGGCCTTTGAATGGTATCTGCGCGCATCGATGAAGGGGCATCCGGGCGCACAATCGGGGATCGGCTGGTATTACGAACTGGGTCTGGGCATGCCTGCGCCCGATCTTGTGCGGGCTTACATGTGGTACACGCTCAGCGCCATTGGCGGCGATCCCGACGCGGCAATCAGCCTTGAGGAAGTGGTCAAGAAAATGTCGCCGGAGCAGATTGAAAGAGCCCATGTTCTGGTCAACGACTATAAAGGGTGGATGTACCCGTTTCGGTGAGGGTCGGGCCAAACGCCCGACCCTAAATGGCTTAGTTCAGGTCCGCGTCACGCGATGCGTTGACGTCTGCCTCGGCCGCTGCAACGGCTTCGGTGAGCGCGGTGAAGACCTCATCACCACGACCGACGTTGGTTTGGAACCACTCGTAGACCGGGGTTGCCGCCTCTTTGAACGCGGCTTTCTGCTCGGGGGTCGGCACGTACAGATCACCGCCACCGGCGACGAAATCCTCGTAGGCCTGGATCGACTTGCGCTTGGGTGAGGCAAAGGTGGCCTGCTGCAGCGCATAGAACCCATCGACCACGACACGGCGCATGTCTTCGGGCATCTCCTGGAACTTGGCGTTATTCATCCACCACAGAGCGCCCATATAGGCATGGCCGTCCAGGGTGACATATTGCAGGCCTGCATCGGGGAATTTCATGCCCATGATGTCGGTGATGCCGTTCTTGGACCCTTCAACCACACCGGTTTGAAAGCTGGTGAACAGTTCCGGCCACGGGATCGGGGTGGGCGATGCACCCAAGGCTTTAACCAGCTCTTGTGGCAGGTCAGCGACCACGGTGCGGATTTTCAACCCTTCCATATCAGCTGGTTCAGCCACGCGACGCTGGGTGTTGGCAAAGTTGCGCCAGCCACCAGTGTTGCCGATGGTCATCAGACGGATCGCGCCGCCGGAATCCTCAAGTGCCATGTCGCGCATGGTGCGGGTGAAATCGCCGGATAGAACATGCTCGGCAATCCGGTCATCCGCCATAAGGTAGGGTAGGTCGAGGACCTGAACATAGGGAAAGATGCCTGACGCCCCGCCCGAGGTCGAGATATAGATGTCGATGGTTCCATCGGCCACACCCTGCAGGCATTCCGCGCCGTTCGAACACAGCTGCGTACCGATGAACAGCTCGACCTCGATCGCGCCGTTCGAAGCGGCTTCGACATAGTTCTTGAAAACGATTAGACCGTCATAATCCTCGTCATTTTCGTTCGAGTTGGCCGTGGCGCGCAGCGTATAATCCGCTGCCGTGGCCGCGATGGCTGATGCGGCGACCAGCGACGTGGCCACCGCTGCGGTTTTGATAAAGGTTCTGAGCATGCGTTTCCTCCCTGTGGAACTCAGTTAGTTGGCAAATCCCGTTATCCTCGGGATCGTCATGGATAATGCGGGGATGTAGGTGATCAGAAAGATCACGATGATTTCAACGGCCAGAAACGGCAGGATCGCCTTGGCAATGGTTTCAACCTTTTCGCGCGACACGGCGGCGGCCACGAACAGCACCAGCCCCATGGGCGGCGTGGCCAGACCAACAGTCAAATTGACGCTCATGATGATGGCAAAGTGGATCGGGTCGACGCCGAGGCTGGTAAAGATCGGTCCCAGGATCGGCCCAAGAATGATGATCGCAGGCCCGGCATCCAGAAACATGCCGACAACGAACAAGAGCAGGTTGATCAGAAACAGCAGGATCAGCGGGTTTTCCGACAGGCTGAGGATCAGCGAGGCCAGCTGTTCTGGCGCATGGCTGAGGCTGACCACGGTTTTGAACGCCATCGCCGCCCCCACCAGCAGCAGAACGACGGCGGAGGTCAGGCCGGCATTGCTGAGGATCTCGGGCACTTCTTTGAGCGTCAAGGTGCGCAGGATGAAAAAGCCGATTAGAAAGGCATAGCCGACGGCCACTGCTGCGGCTTCGGTAGGTGTAAAGATACCGCCCAGAATACCACCCAGAATGATCACCGGAGTCAGCAGTGGAAAGAACGCCTTGAGGCTGGCCTGACCCCGTTCACCCCATGTGTATTTGCGGCTGGCAACGGGAAAATCATACTTGTCGGCCATGAATTTGATCATCAGCATCAGGCCAACGCCAACCATTACGCCCGGCACGATCCCGGCCAGAAACAGCGCCGCAACGCTTTCGCCCATCACATAAGCGTAGATGATCATGATGCCCGAAGGCGGGATGATCGGGCCTATGACGGAACTGGCCGCCGTGATTGCCGCGGCAAATTTGCGGGTATAGCCCTGCTTCTCCATCGCCGGGATCAGCATTGAACCCAGCGCTGATGTATCCGCCACGGCAGAGCCTGAAAGTCCCGCAAACAGGATCGAGCTGAGCACGTTCACATGCGCCAACCCGCCGCGAAAATGGCCCATCAAGGCTTGGCTGAATTCCACCAGACGGATGGTTATCCCGCCGCGGTTCATTAGCTCTCCGGCCAGCATGAAGAAAGGGATTGCCATCAGGGGAAAGCTGTCCATGCCGTTATAGACATTGCGGTACAGCAGGGTGATGTCATTGGATTGGCCATTCAGCCACAGCAGGATACCCGGGGCGGCCAAAAGGGCGAAAAAGACCGGCAGGCCAATCATCAGAAAGACAAGGAAGGTGGGCAGGAACCAAATCAACATCTATTCAGCCCCCACCGGTGCGTCGGCAATTTCAGGCAGCAGGTCTGCGCCCCCCAATAGCGAGACAATCGCGCGCAGGATCAGCTCGACATTTACTACGATCAGAAGGGCCACCCCCACCAGCAGCGAGGCCATCATCCAGCTGCGCGGGACGCGGTACCATTCGTCAAAGCCAAATGAGGTGGGAATATACAAAGCGGCGGTTGCGAATTTGCCCCCGAACCCGGTCACTTCGGACCAGCCGATCTTTACCGCGACCAGCAGCACCGCCAGTGACACGAACAGCAGCGCGAGCATCAGTATCTGTCCCAATACGCGCGGAAGCATCAGGGGCACCATGTCGATGGCCACGAACCCGCCGCGGCGAAATGCGGTCGGGGCCATCAGACCCGTCATCCAGAGCATGCAGAACCGGGCGGCCTCATCCGGCCAGGGCAGTGCGTTGCCCAGCACATATCGGAAGAATACCTGAATCAGGATTGCAGTCACCATGAATGCAATCGCAACGACGCCAACCGCGCGGCCCAATCGCAGCACGGTTTCGTTCACGAATGCAATCGGCGCCAGCATCGTTGCCAGTCCGCCCATGCGTTTCCTCCCTATGTCAGCCGCGGGTTTGTCCCGCAGTCGTCAGAGCGCGCTTAGGACTGCGCGAATTGGCCGAGTTTTCCGGCATAGAAGGTCAGCGCGTCTCCATCGCTTATGCTGGCCTTCAGGACTTTGCCCACCACGATCACATGATCGCCTGCGTCGTGATAAGCGTGTTGTTCACATTCAAACCGTGCCAGACAATCCGGCAGCAGAGGGGTACCATTTGAGCAATGCCCATGGGCGATGTCTCGCAGCGCAAAGGCGTTTTTCGAGCAGCCGAAACACAGCTCGGCCTGTTCAGAGGACAATACATGAACGCTGAAATGGCGCGCCTTGTGGAAATAGGGGAAGCGGCGCGAGTTGCGGTCGCCGGCCCACATGATCAGGGGCGGGTCCAGCGATAGGGACGAAAAACTGTTGGCGGTGATGCAGACCGGGCCGTCCGTGCTGTTGCAGGTGACGATGGTAACTCCGGTGGCAAAGCGGCCAAACGCATCGCGCAGGGTTCGGGTGTCATCCTTGTGTGGGATGAAAGTATGGTTCATGTCCTGTGACATTGCATTCATCATGGTACCTCATGGCCCAGTGCCGCCTCATAAAGGCGGTACCAACTCTCGCGATCCAGATTGACTTTCAAGGCGTCCGAAATCTGTTTGATCCGGCCCAGATTGTTGGTGCCCAGCACCGGCAGGATGCCAGCAGGATGTGCCAGAAGGAAGGCCACGGCCACTGCGGCCCGGTCCACTCCGAATTCGGCTGCGATCTCATCCGCGACCACGCCGACCGGAGGGTTCCCGGCCATCAGCAGTCCGCCGCCCAGCGGCGACCACGCCATCACCGGCTGCCCATGCTGTTGATGAAACGCCAAGTCGCCATTGGTGAAGGGGCGGATTTCGCCCAGCGAGATCTCGATCTGGTTGGTGACCAGTTGGGTCTTCATCGCTGATTGCAGCAGGGTCCAGTCCCACGGGCGGAAATTCGATACGCCAACCGCGCCCACTTTGCCGCTGGCCACGACCTCGTCCAGCGCTGCGCCGGTCTCATGGTGGTCCATGAAGGGATCAGGGCGGTGGATCAGGAGCAGGTCGACATGGTCTATTGCCATTTCGGACAGCGAGGTGTCGACGGATTTCAGGATATGCGCACGCGACGTGTCATAATATTTTACCTTCGCATCCGCGTATCGGCCCATCGGCGCAACGATGTCGCATTTGGTGACGATCTCCATCCGCGCGCGCAGCGCCGGGTTGGCGCGCAGGGCGTTGCCCAAAACCGCCTCGGCTGCGTAACCGCCATAGATGTCGGCCTGATCGAATGTGGTGATGCCCTGATCCAGGCAGGCTTGTATCTTGGCTTCGACATGATCCGCCGAAGTGTCACTGTCATCACCCAAGCGCCACATGCCGTATACTAGGCGGCTCATTTCCAGCGTGTCTGAAAACTTTACACGTTGCATTAGCGGCGAACTCCGTTGCCCAGCGGGGTGGCTGGGATGGTTTTGGGCACGCGTCCGTATTCCTCGGGAAGCGAGCAGGTTTTCAGGTTGGGCATCACGCGGGCACCGAAATGGCGGGCCTCGTCCAGATGTGGATAGCCCGAGAAGATGAAGGCGCGGATGCCCATCTTTTGATAGTCTTCAATCTTGGACATGACCTGATCGGTTGACCCAACCAGCGCCGCGCCACAGCCGGATCGTGCCCGGCCAACGCCGGTCCAAAGACCTGGCTCGACATAGCCGTATTCATCCGCCAGATCGCGGTTTTTGGCCTGATGCGCCACACCCAGCGAGGTGGAATCCAGCGCCCGTTCGCGGATGGCGCGACCGTATTCGTCGTCCAGCTTGGATACGATGTAATCAGCGTATTCCTGCGCTTCGGCCTCGGTATCGCGAACGATCATGTGAACGCGCAAGCCGTAATCCAGTGTCCGGTTGTAATTCTCGGCTACCGCATGAACCGCCTGCATCCGCCCGGCCAGTTGATCCTTGGTTTCTGGCCACATCAGATAGACATCGCAATGCTCTCCGCACAGTTCGAGCGCAGATGGGGAATAGCCGCCGAAATACAACAGCGGTCCGCCGGTCTGATAGGGTTTGGCTGGATCGGTGGTCAGGCCCGAGAAATTATAGACCTCGCCCGCATGGTTGATCTCATCCCGCGTCCAAGCCTGTTTCAGGATTTCGACGACTTCGCGAGAGCGTTGATAACGGAACGCGCTGTCTGCCTTTTCACCAGGAAAATCGGACGAGATGATGTTGACCGTCAAGCGCCCCTGCAACATGTGATCCAGCGTCGCGATGGTGCGGGCCAGCATGATGGGCTGCATTTCACCGCAACGCACCGCGGCCAGCAGGTTGATCTTGTCGGTGATCGGTGCGCATCCAGCAACAAAGCTGAGCGTGTCCTGACCGACCTGATAGGATGACGGGCACAGGATGTTGCGAAACCCCTGTGCCTCGGCCTCTTTCACGATGGCGGAACAATGGTCCCAGCTGGACCGCAGATCGCCATCGGGCATCCCCAGAAACTGATAGTCATCCGAACACAGAGCCGAAAACCACGAGACCTCGGCCGCATTCAGATCGGGGGAGGTGATTGGGACGATCGTCATCTGAATCGGTCTCCGCAATGGATTTGCTTTTTCTCTTGCGTAGCAATCACATTGATGTAGATCAATAGTGTATCAATTTTTCCTGTGACCAATCGAAGCGCCCCGACGTGCCCCCCACAAGCCGAAACCCCAATGCCCTTCCGATATATGTTCAGATTGCAGAACTGCTGATCCGCGATATTGCGGCCGGCCGTCTGATTGACGGTGAGCGCCTGCCGCCGGAACGGGACATGGCGGCGGACCTGAATGTCTCGGTCGGGACCCTGCGGAAATCGCTGTCTGAGCTTGAGAAAAAAGGGATGTTGGAACGCATACAGGGCTCGGGCAATTACATCCGTGAGACCGGAACGCAGAACAGCGTCTATGCGATGTTCCGGCTTGAACTGCCCGAAGGGGGCGGTTTGCCAAGCGCGGATATCCTGTCGGTCGATCATCTGGAAAAGCCTGCCAATCTGCCCGGTTTCGGAGCCGCGGCCACGGGGTCGCGCGTGCGCCGGATGCGCTATTTGAATGACACAATCATCGCGGTCGAAGAGATATGGCTCGACGAATCAGTGGGTTTGATCGACGGCGACCTGCTGTCGGACTCGCTGTATCGCTATTATCAGCAGCAGTTGGGGTTCTGGATCACGCGGGCCGAAGATCGGGTTTCAATCGCGGCACTGCCCGATTGGACGCCGCCGGGCTTTACCAAACCCGCCGGGCAGACGGTCGGGTATATCGAGCGGTTCAGCTGGTCAGAACAGGCTGAACCTGTCGAATTTTCCAAAACATGGTTCGATCCTGATCGGGCCACCTATGTTCAACGCTTGAAGTAAAAGGAAACGCGCATGACCCGGACCATCAACTACGGGCTGATCGGATGCGGCATGATGGGGCAGGAGCACCTGCACAATATCGCTCTTCTGGATGGCACGCGCGTGGTGGCGATCTATGAGCCCGACCCGCAGATGGCCCGCGCCGCGCAAGATATCGCGCCCGAGGCTGTGATGGTCGGATCAGTGGCGGATCTTCTCGCGGTAAAGGATCTGGATTGCCTGGTTATCGCCAGCCCGAACCACCTGCATGTGGATCAGATCTGCGACATCGCGGCGATGCGCCCACTGCCCCTGTTGGTGGAAAAGCCGCTTTTCACCGATCCGCAGGATGCGGCGCGGCTGGAAATGGTGCAGCGTGACTATCCCCATCCAATCTGGGTGGCGATGGAATATCGCTATATGCCTCCGATTGCCGCTTTGATCAAAGGGCTCCAATCCACCGGCGGGGTGCAGATGCTGACGATCCGGGAACATCGATTTCCCTTTCTGGAAAAGGTCGGCAACTGGAACCGGTTCAACCGCAATACTGGCGGCACATTTGTCGAGAAATGCTGCCATTTCTTCGACCTGATGCGGCTGATCCTTGGGTCCGACCCGGTGCGGATCACCGCCAGCGGTGGGCAGGCGGTAAACCATCTGGACGAAAGCTATGATGGGGAAACGCCGGATATTCTGGATCACGGTTATGTTCTGGTTGATTTCGCCAACGGCACGCGGGCGATGCTGGAACTGTGCATGTTCGCCGAAGGATCGCGGTACCAAGAGGAAATCTCGGCCACAGGACAACTGGCCAAGATCGAGGCGCTGGTGCCGGGGCCGGGGCGCTTTTGGCCCGATCATCTGGGTGAGCCGCCGGTGCCGCAGGTGATTGTCAGCCCGCGTAATCCGAAGGGGCCGGTGTCACAGGACATCCCCGTCGATCCGCGCCTGCTGGCCGCCGGGGACCACAATGGATCGACCTATTACCAGCATCAGGGGTTCCTGGCGCTTGTTCGAGGCGAGCGGGCTGCGCCGGATGTGACGCTGCAGGATGGGCTGTGGTCCGTTCGTATGGGGTTGGCGGCACAACAGGCGCTGGCAACGGGTGAAGCCGTTCGGTTGACCTGATAGGCAACAAGGACGATGCGCTGTGCCGGTGACGAAATTGCGCCTATCGGAAACGCGCTCCCCCAACTTGCGCATAAAAACCTGTCGTTTTTGATTTCTGATGGGTCTTTTTCGCTTGTTGATGCTGCGTCTGCACCCTAGCTCTGTCCGTGGGACACCCCTCCCCAACGAGGGGCGTGTATCTGGAAGGGTAATACACATGACTATCGAACAACCGGCGTCGCATGACGCCGTGCTCAAACCTGAAATGCGGCCGGCAAATCCGCGCTTTTCCTCGGGCCCCTGCGCCAAACCCCCCACATTTGACCTGACCAAACTGGCTGACGCAGCGCTTGGCCGTTCGCATCGCGCTGCTGTTGGCAAGGACAAGCTGAAAGCGGCCATCGAAGGTACGCGTGAAGTGCTGGGCATTCCAGCAGATTACAAGATCGGCATCGTTCCCGCGTCTGACACCGGCGCGGTTGAGATGGCGCTGTGGTCGCTGTTGGGTGAACGCAAGGTCGAGATGCTGGCCTGGGAAAGTTTTGGCGCGGGATGGATCACGGATGTGGTCAAGCAGCTAAAAATCGACGCCGAAGTGAAAACAGCCGATTATGGGCAGATCATCGATCTGGCCTCGGTCGACTTCTTCCATGACGTGGTCTTTACATGGAACGGCACGACTTCGGGCGTGCGGGTGCCAAACGGTGACTGGATCGCGGATGACCGTCAGGGTTTGACGATCTGCGATGCGACTTCGGCGGCCTTCGCGATGGACCTGCCGTGGGACAAGTTAGATGTGACCACGTTTAGCTGGCAGAAAGTTCTGGGCGGAGAGGCGGCGCATGGGATGCTGATCCTTTCCCCGCGCGCTGTGGAGCGGCTTGAAAGCTATACCCCCGCATGGCCATTGCCCAAGATTTTCCGCCTGACCAAGGGCGGTAAGCTGATCGATGGTATCTTTACTGGCGCCACGATCAACACCCCGTCGATGCTGGCGGTTGAGGACTATCTGTTCGCATTGGATTGGGCGCGCTCAGTTGGTGGTCTGCAGGGATTGATTGGCCGGGCCGATGCGAATGCCGGTGCGGTGCATGCGTTCTGCGAGCAGAATGGCTGGATCGCTAACCTGGCTGACGACCCGGCGACGCAGTCGAATACGTCTGTCTGTCTGAAATTCACCGATGCGCGCATCCGGGACGGCGCAGCCTTTGCCAAGGCCGTTGCAAAGCGGTTGGAGGCCGAGAATATCGCGTTGGATATCGGGGCTTATCGCGACGCACCTGCGGGTCTGCGTATCTGGTGCGGCGGCACGGTCGAAACTTCGGATATCGAAGCGATGTTGCCCTGGCTAGCCTGGGCCTTCGAGGCTGAGCTCGCAGCACAAACTGAAGCCGCCTGATCTTTCCCAATCTTCACCGGGCCGCCTCAGGCCCGGACATCTCATTACATTCAAGGACCACAGACATGGCTCCCAAAGTACTCGTTTCTGACAAACTCAGTGAAACCGCTGTTCAGATTTTCCGCGACCGCGGCATCGACGTGGATTTCATGCCCGATCTGGGCAAGGACAAAGATAAACTGGCCGAAGTGATTGGCCAATATGACGGCCTTGCCATCCGCTCGGCCACCAAGGTCACGCCGACCTTGCTGGAACATGCGGACAAGCTGAAAGTCATAGGTCGCGCCGGCATCGGCACCGACAATGTCGACAAGGATGCCGCCAGCAAGAAGGGCGTCATCGTGATGAACACGCCCTTTGGCAACATGATCACCACAGCCGAGCACGCGATTGCGATGATGTTCGCCGTGGCGCGGCAGATCCCCGAGGCTAGCACTTCGACCCATGCGGGCAAATGGGAAAAGTCCAAGTTCATGGGGATCGAGCTGACCAACAAAACCTTGGGCGTCATTGGTGCGGGCAATATTGGCGGGATCGTCTGCGAACGCGCCCTGGGCCTGAAAATGAAGGTTGTCGCCTATGATCCCTATCTGGGCGAAGAGAAAGCCGCCAAGATGGGTGTTGAAAAGGTTGAACTGGATGAGCTGCTGTCGCGTGCCGATTTCATCACCTTGCATGTGCCGCTGACCGATCAGACTCGCAACATCCTCAGCCGCGAAAATCTGGCCAAGACCAAGCCTGGCGTGCGCATCGTCAACTGTGCCCGCGGTGGTCTGGTCGATGAAGAGGCGCTGGCCGAGGCTCTGCAATCCGGTCACGTGGCGGGTGCCGCCTTTGACGTGTTCAGCGAAGAACCGGCCAAGGACAATGCGCTGTTCAACCTGCCCAACGTCGTCTGCACGCCGCATCTGGGGGCCGCAACGACCGAGGCGCAGGAAAACGTGGCGCTGCAGGTGGCCGAGCAAATCTCGAACTACCTGCTGACCGGCGCGGTTGAGAACGCGCTGAACATGCCGTCCGTCACCGCCGAAGAAGCCAAGGTCATGGGGCCGTGGATCAAACTGGCCGGACATCTGGGCAGCTTCATCGGTCAAATGACGGATGAGCCGATCAAGGCGATCAACATTCTCTATGACGGTGTCGCGGCTGAGATGAACCTTGCGGCTCTGAACTGTTCGGCCGTGGCCGGGATCATGAAAAAGTTCAACCCCGAGGTTAACATGGTCTCTGCCCCTGTGGTGGCCAAAGAGCGTGGCATCAAGATCTCGACCACCAATCAGGATAAATCGGGTGCCTTCGAGGGGTACATCAAGGTTACTGTCGTGACCGAAAAGCGCGAGCGTTCCATCGGTGGCACGGTGTTCAGCGACGGCAAGCCGCGCTTCATCCAGATCAAAGGCATCAATATCGACGCCGAGGTCGGCGCGCATATGCTGTACACCACCAACGAGGATGTTCCGGGTATCATCGGTGCGTTGGGCCAGACCATGGGTGAAAGCGATGTGAACATCGCCAACTTTACCCTTGGCCGGTCCGAAGCGGGCGGCGAAGCGATTGCGCTGCTGTATGTCGACGAACCGGTGCCAGCCGAAGCGCGGGCAAAGCTGGCCGAAACCGGCCTGTTCACGCAAATCAAACCGCTGGAGTTCGACGTTGCCTGAGGCGGTGTTGAATATCTGAGACACTTCATACCCGCGTCTTCCAAGGCGTGGGTATTTTCTTTTCCCGGCCGCCAAGACGCGTCACAAGCAGGGTGTTCCTGTTGATTTAGGGTTTTCCATGTCCTCGCCAATTTATGCAATCGGTGACATCCACGGCCAGCTCGGCATGCTGCAGGTTGCGCTGTCGCGGATCGAGGCCGATGGCGGGCCAGATGCAAAGATTGTGTTTCTGGGTGACTATGTCGATCGAGGCCCGGACAGTCGTGGTGTTCTGAACCTGCTGATCGAAGGCCAACAGACGGGGCGGAACTGGGTCATGGTCAAGGGTAACCACGACCGCATGATGACTCGCTTCGTGCAAGAGCGCGAGATTGCAGATAAGCAACTGCCCGTCACGCTGAACTGGCTGAACCCACGGCTGGGAGGTTGGGATACGCTGGCCTCCTATGGGGTTGAAGTCACGGACAATGACCGCATCTATCAGGTCCATGAACGGGCCTGTGCCGCCGTACCGCCAGCACATCTGGATTTTATCAACGCTTTGCCAGTTTACCATCAGGAGGATGAACTGCTGTTCGTCCACGCTGGCATCAGGCCCGGTCTTCCACTGTCGCAGCAATCCGAAGATGACCTGGTTTGGATACGGCAGGAATTTTTGGTTGAATCTGGCCCGCACCCCTGGCTGATCGTGCATGGTCACACCCCTGTGGATACGGCGGAACATTGCGGCAACCGGATCAATTTGGATGCGGGCGCGGGCTATGGTCATCCGTTGGCCACTGCCGTGTTCGAGGGCCGTGATTGCTGGTTGCTGACCGCACAGGGGCGCGCGCCGCTGAGACCTAGTCTTCGGTAAACAGGTCTTTGTAAGCTTCGCGTAGCGCGTTTTTTTGCACTTTGCCCATCGTATTGCGCGGCAATTCGTTCAGCACTATCAGCTTGCGGGGATGTTTGAATCGCGCCAGTTGGGTCTGTGCGCTTGCCATGATGGCCTCGAGGTCGGGCGACTTGTTTGGTTCGGCTACCAACAGGCCTAACACGGTTTCGCCGAAATCCGGATGGGGCACGCCGATGACTGCGCTTTCCAGAACACCGAGCTGGTCGTCCAGCACCAGTTCGACCTCTTTGGGATAGATGTTGTACCCGCCCGAGATGATCAGGTCCTTGCCGCGTCCGACGATATGGACATAGCCGTCCGTGTCCACACGTCCAAGGTCGCCGGTGATAAAGAACCCGTCCTCGCGCAACTCTGCTGCGGTCTTCTCGGGCATTTCCCAATAGCCCTGAAAGACGTTGGGGCCACGCACCTCGATCATGCCGATTTCGCCCTGTGGCAAGGTTTCACCCGTCTCAGAGTCGGTCACTTTGAGCTCAACGCCCGGCAAGGGGAACCCCACGGATCCGGCGCGGCGTTCACCGTCATAGGGGTTCGAGGTGTTCATGTTGGTCTCGGTCATACCGTAGCGTTCAAGAATGCGGTGCCCGGTGCGGGCCTCAAACTGCTGATGCGTTTCGGCCAGCATTGGGGCCGAGCCCGAGATGAACAGCCGCATATGACGTGCCAGATCGCCGGTGAACCGGTCGTCATCCAACAGACGGGTGTAGAAGGTCGGAACCCCCATCATCGCGGTTGCATCAGGCAAATGCCGCAGTACCTCATCCAGATCGAATTTCGGCAGAAAGATCATCGACCCGCCCGAAGCCAGTACCACGTTGGTTGCCACGAACAGCCCATGAGTGTGAAAGATTGGCAGAGCATGCAGCAACACGTCATCGTCGGTAAACCGCCATTCCCGTACCAATGTTTCGGCATTCGACAGCAGATTGGCCTGTGACAACATCGCGCCCTTGGATCGGCCGGTCGTGCCGGACGTGTACAGGAAGGCGGCCAGATCATCCTCGGTGCGGTTGACCGGCTCGAAAGCAGGCAGCATACCCAGCGCACGCCGCATCAGGCTGCCGGATCCATCAGCGTTTAGCGTTTCAAGCCGTGCCTTCTGGGCGGCGGCGGCGGGTGCCAAACCAGCCCTATTTACATCATCGCAGACCACCAGCGCAGCGCCGCTGTTTTCGATGAAATAGCTCAGTTCGCTGACCGTATAGGCAGTGTTGAGTGGCAGAAAAACCAGACCGGTCTGCACACAAGCAGCAAACAGCGCAAGCGCTTCGGGCGACTTTTCCACCTGAACCGCAACGCGTTGTCCGGGTTCGAGCTCAAAGCCGATTAGGGTATTGGCCAACCGAGATGCCATGTCCAGGAAATCAGAATGGGTCAGCACCTGACCGTTGGGCAGATGCAGGAAAGGCGTCTCTTTGCCCGCGTGAATGCCAAACAAGCGATCGTAAAGCAGGTTGCCCATTTACCGAGTTCCTTTCTGTCCAGTCCTGGCGAATCTGTCTTGGAATGGCGTGCTGGTAAAGCCCTGAATGGCGCAATCGGTCGCCGTTCTGTCCGCATGATGTGCCAGAGGTTGCTGCGGACAAACTGTCTTCTGGCGATCGGGGGCTATCTGCGTTAATCGCAGGTGAATTCGCCGGAGATAGACTATGTATGTTGCCACCCTGTTGACCAATCCCGAAACGCGAACGCTGGATTTGGCGCTGGTCGAGTCGCTGCGGAATGCCTGGGGCGGGGCCGAGATCATCTGGCTCAGCCCGGATGAGGCGGCAGAGTTCGCGCTGCAGGACCTTCCGGGCAACCAATGGGATGTCTGGGGTGATTTGCAGAAGCTTGGCGTTGACCTGATCGTGCAGCCTGCCGAGGGGCGGCGCAAAAAGATGCTGTTGGCGGATATGGACAGCACCATGATCCAGCAGGAATGCATCGACGAATTGGCGGATGAGGCCGGGGTCGGCGACCGCGTCAAGGACATCACCGCCCGCGCAATGAATGGCGAATTGGATTTCGAAGGCGCGCTGACCGAACGGGTCGGGTTGCTGAAAGGGTTGGATGAGGCTGTGATCGGCAAGGTTCTGGCCGAACGCATCACCTTGATGCCCGGCGGCAAGGAGCTGGTCGCGACGATGCGCGCGAATGGCGTCTATGCGGCACTGGTCTCGGGCGGGTTCACGGCGTTTACTGCCAAGGTGGGCAGTGAATTGGGGTTTGACGAAAACCGTGCCAACACTCTGCTGGCCGAAAACGGCAAGCTGACCGGCGATGTGCAGCGACCGATTCTGGGACGACAGGCCAAAGTCGACGCGCTGGAACAGATTACCAAGCGTTTGGGCCTGTCCGAAAACGATGTGATCGCTGTGGGTGACGGGGCAAATGATCTGGGTATGTTGGACCGGGCCGGAACCGGGGTTGCGCTGCATGCAAAGCCTTCGGTCGCGGAACAATGCGAAGTGCGCGTCAACCATGGCGATCTGACCGCGCTTTTGTATCTGCAGGGCTATGCGCGGCAGGAATTTGCCCAAGCCTGAAAACCGGGGCTTTCCTTTATTTAACAAAAATGTTAAACAGTGGTCATGAATACGCTTCTGACCACATTCTCCGCATTGTCCGACGCCACGCGGTTTTCCATCGTTGAACAGTTGATGCAGGACGGAGAGCAGCCCGCGGGCGACCTGATCGAAGGGCGCGGCATGTCGGGTGCTGCGGTCTCGCGCCACCTGAAGGTTTTGCGTGAGGCCGGGCTGGTTCGGCAACGGGTGCAGGGCACCCAGCGGATGTATTCGATCCGCCCCGAAGGTCTGTACGCGATCGCGGAGTGGACCATTTCGAAACGGCAATTCTGGGAAAGCAGTCTGGATCGTCTGGGCGATGCTATTGAAAGGGATACCTCATGGCCGATCTAAAGCTGGAGCGCACGTTCCCGATACCGCCAGAGGATCTGTTTGCGTGGATCACTGTCGCAGAACGGCTGTTGCAATGGTGGGGCCCCGAAGGGGTGCATGTGCCCGAACATACTCTCGATTTTTCGCGCGTTGGTCCGTGGTATTCGGTCATGCAGAATGGCGAGGGCCAGCGGTTCAAGGTCTCGGGCCATGTGACCCATGTCGATCCGCCCAATTCGGTTGGCTTCACCTGGGGCTGGCATGACGATCAGGATCAGCGCGGGGCCGAAAGCCATGTAACGCTGCGGATCGAAGCCGCAGGCGGCGGCGCTCGGCTGGTGGTCGATCACCGCGACCTGGGCGATGACGAGATCGCCGCAAACCACGAAAAAGGCTGGACCTCGACGCTGAACAAGCTGGCCGGTCTGGTGCAATAAGTTTTCATCTGGGAGGAAAGAGATGCCACAGTTTCTGTTTGTCTATCACGGCGGGACCACGCCATCGGACCCGGCCGAAGTCGAAGCAACCATGGCCGCCTGGGGCGCGTGGTTTCAGAATTTGGGTCCGTCACTAGAAATACCCGGCAACCCGGTGGGCCAGTCCTATACCGTCAGCTCGGGCGGTGTGGTCGACAATGGCGGCGCAAACCCGGTCTCCGGCTTTACGGTGATCAAAGCCGACAGCATCGACGCCGCCAACGAGATGGCCAAGGGATGCCCTATGGTCGTGAACGGGTCAGGCTCGGTCGAGGTGGCCGAGATTCACGAGATTGAGATGTAGCGGCCCTAGCCGGGGAAACCCGGTGCGGGTCGGATCACGCCACATTCCAGCCCGCGACGGCTGTATTGCGTGGCGTTCATAAAGGTGCGGGTGGCCGGGTGATCGGCCTCCAGTACGCCGAGGCTGACCAGAATGGCAGCAATGGCGCATTCGCTGGCACGGGTGGCGCCATCGGTAATCTTCAGCGCGACGCCCATGCGTTTTTCAGGGATGATGGCGATGAATACGGCCTCGGCCCCAGTCTTGATCGCGGCGCGCCCGTTCATGGCGCGCATCAGCTCGGTACAGGCGCGCGTCTCTCCGGCCACCAGCTCGGGATGTTTGATCATCGCCGCGGTCAGGTGTTGTGCTGCATCGCTGGCCCGGTCCGACCGGTCCGCCGCCGAGGCAAACCACGCCATCGACCGTGCCATCCCCACCAGCGAGGTGGCAAAGTTCGGGGCGGAACAGCCATCGATGCCATAGCCGGGGCTGGTTTCGCCGGTGGTTTCTTCCAGCGCGGACAAACAGGCCTGTTGAACCGGGTGGTCGATTTCAAGATATTCCGGCCCGGCACCCATATGCTGTGCTACCGTCAAAAACCCGCTATGTTTGCCCGAGCAGTTGTTGTGGATCTGACAGGGCGTGTCGTCGGCAAGTATCAGCCCGTCGCGCGCCGCCATATCCTGAGGCTCTTGCGGCCCACAGCGCAAATCGGTTTCAGCCAGGCCCAGATGGTCCAGCCAGGACGTTACCCTGTCTGTGTGAATATGCGCGCCGTTATGCGAGGCACAGGCCAATGCCAGATGCTCGCTGTTCAGCCCGTATTTCGCGGCCGCCCCAGATGTAATCAACGGCAGGGCCTGTATCATCTTGGCCGAAGACCGGGGGTAGATTATCGCCTCCGGGTCGCCCCAGCTGCGCACGATTTGACCCGTGTCATCACAGATAACCGCATGTCCCAGATGCAGGCTTTCCAGTAAAGGCCCCCGCCATAGTTCGGTCATTGCTACAGGCTGCGTCATCGGGACCCTCCTAAACATGCGCAAAAAACTGCCAACCGCCCTTTCGCCTATGGCGAAACTTGCGATAGTGTGTGTATGTCGGCAATCACCGGAAGACGCAACTTACAGACGAACCGTCAGGGTTCGCGAGCCTTCCCGGTGGGTATGAGGTATTAGGTCGAGCTAGGAGGCTGGACAGATGGGATCAAAGCTCGTCCGCGTAATCGCGGGCCTGTGCGTGGCAGGGATGACAACGGCTGCTACCGCTCAGCAGGCAGACAGCACCAATAGAGTATCCGTAAACACCGACTGGAGTGTGTTTGTGGAAGAGGACCCAACCGAATGCTGGAGCGTTGCAACGCCGGATGAAACCGTCAACACGCGCGGCGGGCGCGTTGTTTCGGTGAGGCGCAGCGACATCCTGCTGTTTGTCGTATTCAGACCTGATCCCGATGTGAAGGGGCGCGTTTCATTCACCGGGGGCTATCCGTTTGCCGCGGGATCGACCGTATCTGTATCCATCGACGGAAACAGCTTCGAATTCAGCACCGAAGGCGAATGGGCCTGGCCCGCGTCAGAGGGTGATGACCAAAAAGTAATCGCTGCCATGAAAAGCGGTACCGAAGCAGTGCTGACCGCCCGGTCCGAACGCGGCACTCAGACCAAAGATACTTTCTCATTGCTGGGCTTCACAGCCGCTTTAGACGACGCCGAGAAACGCTGTACCAACTGAGCGCGCCAGCGCTCGGGCAGTGGCCAGGCTTGCAAAGTGGTGCCAGTTTCGCAGGATAGGACCGCCCTCCTTCATAGCTTAACTTAACGTCATCTATAAATTTGATCTGCGTCAATGCTCCGCGCTCTGAAATACTGAACTAATCGGTTCAAGCAGAGAGAAAAGGAGAGCATCGATGCAGAAGAAAGTTTTGGGCCTGTTTGTGCTGACCGCGGTCGTATTGCTGAGCGCTTGTGATAAAT
The DNA here is from genome assembly GCF_059610225.1 of Ruegeria sp. YTSA105. Taxonomy (NCBI): domain Bacteria; kingdom Pseudomonadati; phylum Pseudomonadota; class Alphaproteobacteria; order Rhodobacterales; family Roseobacteraceae; genus Ruegeria; species Ruegeria sp. YTSA105. Next base: position 170,198 of record NZ_JBXWNE010000008.1, on the reverse strand, counting down.
CCGCTGAGACATACCCGGTTTCGGGAGAGCAATGTGGGCCAAACGATCCGGTCAAAACGCTGGACGCCGAGGATTGCTTTATTCCACCAGCAGGTGCGTGATCCAATACGGCTGGCCTGGAAACGTCCGGGCGGCATAAGAGTTCGAATGACCGCGGGGTTGATCCCCGCGGTTTTTTGTAACCTCTGGCGTCGCTGTGCTAAGCTGAACGCGTTAGTCTAACGACCCTTCGAGGAGTATGTCATGCGTTTGGTGATACTGGCTGTTTTAACCCCCACGTTGGCTGTGGCGGATCCTGCAATGGAATGCACGAACGCAAGTTCACAAGTCGAAATCGGATCTTGCGTTGCCAGTATGGAAGCGGGAGTTGAGGCCGCGCTGACCGATAGTTTTGGCTTTGCCATGGATGCAGCCAACGCGTTGGACGAGGTGACCGGACGGCCAAGCGCGGCGCCTGCGATGGAGGCGGCGCAAAGCGCCTGGGTCGGGTATCGTGATGCGCAGTGCGAGGCGGTCGGCGCGTCTTTTGGTGGCGGGTCGGGAACCGGTATTGGTATCACCTCTTGCCGGATTGAATTGGGGCGCTTGCGGATTGACGAATTGTTGCGTTTTGCAAATTAGGCGCGACGAATTCTTTTGATCTTTGCGCGCAGTCCTATATAGAGGCGCATTCCAAGCCAGAATCTTCGAGACCCACCTATGTCGCCCAAAGCGCCGATCACTCAAGACGTCATGACCATCCCCCGCAAATTGCCGGAGGGGAAGGTGAACCTTGTCGGGTTGACCCGGGATCGCCTGCGCGAGACCCTGATCGAACACGGCACGCCTGAAAAACAGGCCAAGATGCGCACGGGCCAGATCTGGCAGTGGATTTACCAATGGGGTGTGCGCGACTTTGCCGAGATGACCAATCTGGCCAAAGCCTATCGTACCCAGCTGGCCGAGCATTTCGTGATCGAAATCCCCGAGGTTGTGACCCGACAGGTGTCCGAGGATGGCACACGCAAGTATCTGGTCCGTATTGCTGGCGGCCATGAGGTCGAGGTGGTCTATATTCCCGAGGACGATCGCGGCACGCTGTGTATCTCGTCTCAGGTCGGTTGCACGCTGACTTGTTCCTTCTGCCATACAGGCACGCAGAAACTGGTGCGCAACCTGACGGCGGCGGAAATTGTCGGTCAGGTGATGATGGCGCGGGATGATCTTGAAGAGTGGCCGGTACCGGGTGCGCCCAAGGACGAAACCCGCCTGCTGTCGAACATCGTTCTGATGGGTATGGGCGAGCCTCTTTACAATTTTGAGAACGTCCGCGACGCGATGAAAATCGCGATGGACCCCGAAGGTATCTCGCTGTCTCGCCGCCGGATTACCCTGTCGACATCGGGCGTGGTGCCCGAGATTGCGCGTACCGCGACGGAAATCGGCTGCCTGCTGGCAATTTCGTTCCACGCGACGACCAATGAAGTCCGCGATGTGCTGGTGCCGATCAACAAACGCTGGAATATCGAAGAGTTGCTGCAGGCTTTGGCCAGCTATCCCAAGGTTTCCAATTCGGAACGGATTACGTTTGAATACGTGATGCTTGATGGTGTGAATGACAGCGATGAGGATGCGCATCGTCTGATCGAACATATCAAGCGCCACAAAATCCCGGCCAAGATCAATCTGATCCCGTTCAACGAATGGCCCGGCGCGCCGTATAAGCGCAGCTCAAACAATCGTATTCGGGCTTTTGCCAATATCATCTATCAGGCCGGGTATGCCTCGCCCATCCGCAAGACGCGGGGCGAGGACATTATGGCGGCCTGCGGTCAGCTGAAATCGGCCACCGAACGCGCCCGTAAATCGCGCAAGCAGATTGAGGCCGAGGCCGGTCTCGACCGCGGATAAGCGGCTGAATAGAAGGGCGTCGCAAAATTAATTTTTGGGGCGCTGTCTATCGAATGCAAAATTTGATATGTTTCATTGGCTAGGTGTGGATGCACCAGGCTCACTTGCGCACAATAGGGTGAGTTCGGTGGCTGGCATGTGGCAAATTCGTTCACGGCGGCTACCTTGTATTTCAGCTCCGTGTGCCGATTGCGGCATAACAGGTTACGAGTTGGGTTATCTCTATGATGTTTCGATTGAAAATTCTGTACTTTAATTTTGTTTTAGTTTTGGCTTGTGCGGCCGTCGCCGTAACTGATGCTGTTGCGCAGTCAAATGATGAGGATGCTCATCTGGCTATCGAAAATCCGGCTGATCTGACCAAGGACGACGCGCGTGAAATTTATGACTCGTTGCAGCGCCGGATGGCACGCGGCTATGCCGCAGCGCAGTTGGATCTGCTTCTGAATTACCAAAACTGGCCGCTGTACAACGATGCGCCCTATATATCTGAAACCCATGGTCGGCGATTTGTGAACAGCTATGCAAACCGGATGGCGTATAATTATGCAACCCTGACGGAAGGCGAAAAGCTTCCGGTGGGGTCTGTGCTGGCCAAGGACAGCGTGACCGTTACGGATGAGGGGAAAAGCCATCCCGGCGCGATGTTCGTCATGCAGAAACTGGCCGAGGGCGCCAACCCTGCTACGGCTGATTGGCGTTATATCATGGTCATGCCGGATGGGTCATTGTTTGGGGACACGATGGGGGATCGCGCCAACGCAGTTGCGTATTGCCACGATTGCCACGAGGCGGTTGCCGACCGAGATTACACATTCTTCGTTCCCGAAGAATATCTGGTCGACAATTAGGCCTCTCTCACCCAAATCTCGCGGTGCCGATCACTTTGATCAGTTGCTGACGAACCGGATCTGGCTGCGCTGCGACGGCGTTCAGGACCTCTCGAAGTTCTGCGCGCAACCCATGCATCTGGTCGATCAGGGAAATCATCATCGACACTGCGTCTGCCTCCATTTCGTATTGGTCGTGCAACTCGCAGGCCAACTCCAGCCGGGCAACGTCGAGGCTGTGATAGACCAATCCGCGATCTGTTTGTTCGGGGATCACGATTTCGGCGGCCAGATATTCTGTCAATCGGGTCGAAGTCAGCCGGGCTACGGCGGTGATCAGTTCCTCTTCGGTCAGGGTGCGGGTCATGACGGCATTCCTTTGCGTGGGTCATAGCGGTGGGTTTCTCGCCATGAATCCATAAATTGCCTCAACTCATCATCGATTTGATCGGGCATTGAAATGGTCAGCTCGATCAACTGGTCGCCCCGTTCGGCCGAACCGCGCTTTTTAACGCCCTTACCCCGCAAGCGCAGGGTTCTGCCGCTGCTGGTTCCCGCCGGGACGGTCACGTTTACACCCCCATCGATCGTGGGCGCCGCCACTTTGCCGCCCAGCACCGCCTCATCAATCGTGATGGGCAGCGTGATGTGAATGTCATTTCCCTGACGGTCGAATACCGGATGATCCGCGACTGATACTGTCACCAGCGCATCGCCGCGCGGCCCCTCACCATAGCCAGCGGCACCCTTGCCCCGCAGGCGAATGGTCTGACCGCTTGTGATCCCTGCGGGTATCTTGACCTCGATCCGGTCCCCATCCGGCAGGGTCAGTTTCTGGCTGGCGCCGAATACCGCATCCAGAAAGCTGATCTGAAGCGTGAAGTTCAGATTGTGGCCGGGCGCGTGAAACTCGCGGCCGCCTTGCCCACCAAATCCGCCGCGACCCCGCATGAATTCAGCAAAAATGTCCGACATGTCGTCCGGGTCCGTCGCCTGCCCGCGATAGGGGTTGCCGGCGGCTTCGGCGTAATCGCGATAGTATTGCTGTTGCGGGCGTTCCTGTCCCGAGGCATCAATCTCACCATTGTCATAGCGTTTGCGCGTCTCAGGATCTTTCAACAGATCATAGGCTGCAGCGGCGGCCTTGAACTTGGCTTCGGCCTCGGCGTCCCCGGGTTTCAAGTCCGGGTGGCATTCCTTGGCAATGCGCCGATACGCTTTTTTGATTTCAGCGTCGCTGGCATCTTTGGCCACGCCAAGTGCGGCATAGGGATCGTCGCTCATCTCACCTCTCATGAATGGGGGAAGGGCTGATCATGATGAAGGTATTTTATCACGTGATTTCAACAGGTCAAAAAGAACCGGCGGCTAAATTGGTTCGCAAGTTTCGTAATCTCTGATACTATCAGGCTGTTTCATATTATTCATTGACGGAGATCAGCCGATGACGCGCAGACTTAAATCGGTTCTGGCCCTGCTGGCGGGCAATGCCATTGGGTTAATGTTGGCCGCTTTGCTACTGACCGGTTTTGCAATCAAGCCGATTTCATTCATCGTTGTGGTGATCGTCTTCACGCTGGTGCAGGTGGTGGCCGAGCCGCTGATCCTGAAGTTGGGTGAGAAAAGGGCGCCTTCGTTGAAAGGCGGGATCGCGTTGATCGTGACCTTTGTCGGCCTGCTTGTGACCGATCTGGTGACCAATGGGCTGACGGTTGGCGGAATTTCCAACCTGCTGGCTGCGACACTGCTGGTCTGGCTGGGCGCGCTGATTGCCAGCGTCGTGCTGCCGATCTACGTGTTCACCGAGCTGCGCACGCCCAAAAAGTAATTACAGTGCGTTCAGGCTGGCATCGATTGCCTGCCAAAGCTCAACCACCGGCTCGCATCCCACCGACAGACGGACAAAAGCGGGGTCAACGTCGTCGCCCCAACGGGCGCGGCGCTCGGCCGAGCTATGGACGCCGCCAAAAGACGTCGCAGGGCGCAGCATTGGACAGGTGTTGATGAAGGTTTCGGCCTTGGCCTGGGTTTCCAACGTGATCGAAAGAAGGAATCCGAACCGCGTGGTCTGAGCCTGTGCCAAGGTGTAGGATGGGTCACCTGGCAGGCCGGGATAGCGGATGTCTTTCACAGACGGATGCGCCGCCAACCGTTCTGCCAACACCTGGGCCGAGCTGCACATCCGGTCAAACCGAACATCCAGTGTTTCCAGCCCACGATGCAGCAACCAAGCCTCGTGCGGACCGGGGATCGCGCCAGAGACACGCCGCCATTCCTCGACCCGCTCCATGACATCTGTATTGCGGCTGGCCACATGGCCCATCAGCAGATCGGAATGCCCACCCATGGCCTTGGTGTCCGAGGACACGACGATATCTACGCCCATATCCAAAGGACGCTGGCCCAGTGGTGTCATGGTTGTGTTGTCAGCAATGGTGATCCCACCAGCTGCGCGCACGGACGACGCGATGGCTGGCAGGTCCATCATATCCAGACCAGGGTTCGAGGGGCTTTCGACAAAGACCACATCGATGCCGTCGAACCCGCCTTCGGAAAAGGCGGTTGTCGGGCGTTCTGTCACGATGACACCCAGACCAGACAGAAATCGGTCGGCCAGCACGCGAGTGACGTAATAGCCATCCGACGGGATCAGGATGCGCGACCCGGCTTTGACCGTGGCAAACAACGCGGCCGAGATCGCCGCCATGCCCGACGGGAAAGCCAGGCAGGGGGCGTCTTCAAGATGGGCGAGAACCTGTTCCAGATGTTCCCAGGTTGGGTTGTTGACGCGACCGTAGAAATCATGCCCGTCCGGTGCGCCGGGCAGGTGAAACATACTGCTTTGGGTCAGGGGCAGGGCCACGGGCTCGCCCTTGGTCAGTGCGTTGCCCCGCAGATGCAGCATCTCGCCGGTCTTGCGCCCCATCGTTTAGCGCCCCGGTATTTCGTCACGGGGCGGGGTGGGTTCCCATTTCTCGATTATGTCGACCGCCTCTTGCGCGGTATCGACGAACCGGAACAGGTCCAGATCCTCGTCCGAGATGGTGCCGGCGTCGGCCAGCGCCTCCCAGTTGATGACCTTTTCCCAGAACGCGCGACCGAATAGCAGGAAGGGCACACGCTCCATACGGCCGGTTTGAATCAGGGTCAGGGACTCGAACAGCTCATCCATGGTGCCAAAGCCGCCGGGGAAGATGGTGATGGCGCGGGCGCGCATCAGGAAATGCATCTTGCGGATGGCGAAATAGTGGAAGTTAAAGCTGAGCTCGGGCGTAACGTACAGGTTCGGTGCCTGTTCATGCGGCAGCACAATGTTCAGGCCGATGGAACAGCCGTTCGCATCCTGCGCGCCGCGGTTACCAGCCTCCATCACGCCGGGGCCACCGCCGGTGACGATTACATTCTCGCGCCCGCCGGTTTCGTTCGATTTCTCGGTCATCAACCGGGCAAACTCGCGCGCTTCGTCGTAATATTCCGACAGCCCGGCCAGCGTTTCCGTCCGCGCAGTGTGTTTCTGTGATGGCTCAGGGATACGCGCGCCGCCGAACATGACGATGGTCGAGGTGATCTCACGCTCGGTCATGATCATCTCGGGCTTGAGCAGTTCCAGCTGCAAGCGCACCGGGCGCAGCTCATCCCGGCACAGGAAATCCTCATCGGCAAAGGCAAGGCGATAGGCGGGTGAGCGGGTTTGCGGGGTGTCGGGTACCTCGCTTGCGGTCGAACGGTCGGTCTGCGCGTCGCGAAACGGGCTGAGGCGGTCTTCTCTCATGGGGTAACGATCCCTGCTTGCGTGTTTTCCAAACAGCTATAGGGTTCGGGCGCAGAGTGCCAGTCACGGAAAGATGAGAATGAATTGGAAGAGCGAAATACTGGCGGCGCAACACCGCATAACCGGCTATGCACAAGTGACGCCAGTCACGGAAAGCCGTGCCTTGGGTCTGGAATATTCGGTGGAAATGAAGCTGGAGCATATGCAGCACACCGGCAGTTTCAAAGCGCGCGGGGCGTTTAACACTCTGATCAGTTCGGATGTGCCCGAGGCCGGGGTTGTGGCCGCATCGGGTGGCAATCACGGCGCAGCGGCCGCCTTTGCCGCGCAGGCGCTGGGCTATCCGGCCAAGATTTTCGTGCCCGAACTGGCGGGGCCATCCAAGATCGCGCTGATCGAACAGACCGGCGCGGATTTGAGCGTGATGCCGGGTGAATATGCCAACGCCTTGACAGCCGCGCGGGCGCATGAGGAGGCCACGGGCGCGATGCAGATTCACGCCTATGACGCCCCCGCTACGGTCGCCGGGCAGGGAACCTGCTTTGCCGAATGGGAGGCACAGGGCCTGAAAGCGGATACCGTATTGATCGCGGTGGGCGGTGGCGGTCTGATCGCCGGGGCGCTGGCCTGGCTGCAAGGCACGCGCAAGGTCGTGGCGGTTGAGCCGGAAACCTCCTGCGCGCTGAATGCAGCCCTGCAGGCGGGAGAACCGGTGGATGTGTCCGTCTCGGGCATTGCGGCAAATGCGCTGGGCGCGCGGCGGATCGGCTCGATTTGTTTCGATCTGGCACAGGGCGTGCAATCAGTTCTGGTCAGTGATGAGGCCATCGCGCAGGCGCAGAAGGTCCTGTGGCGGGCGCATCGGATTCTGGTGGAACCGGCAGGCGCAACCGCCTTGGCTGCGCTGCTTTCGGGGGCTTACACGCCAGAGCCGGGCGAACGGGTGGCGGTGCTGATCTGTGGTGGAAACATCTCACCGGACCCTCTGAACGGCTGAAACCGGAACAAACAGCCGCAAAGCGCGCGCTCAGCGTCGCATTGCAGCCAGTCCGTCGCTTGCGTATAGGCAACACAAGCGTGAACAGAATCTGCAGGGAGCCGCCAAATGTCCAACGCGCAACTGGAAGCCGCCATCGAAGCCGCCTGGGAGGCGCGAGATGCCATCACCCCCGCCACCACCGGCGAGACACGCGAAGCGATCGAAGATACGCTGAACGCGCTGGACAGCGGGTCGCTGCGGGTCGCGGAAAAGCAAGACAGCGGCGACTGGCATGTGAACCAGTGGGCGAAAAAAGCGGTTCTGCTGGGCTTTCGCATCAAGGATATGGAAATCCAGACAGGCGGCGCTCAGGACGGCGGCTGGTGGGACAAGGTAGACAGCAAGTTCGCGGGTTGGGGTGAAAACCAATGGCGGGCCGCTGGCTTTCGCGCGGTGCCGAATTGCGTCGTTCGCAAATCCGCCTTTATTGCGCCCGGCGTGGTTCTGATGCCGTCCTTTGTGAACCTGGGTGCCTATGTGGACGAGGGCACAATGGTTGATACTTGGGCCACCGTCGGGTCATGCGCGCAGATCGGCAAGAACGTCCATCTGTCGGGCGGTGTTGGGATCGGCGGCGTTCTGGAACCGATGCAGGCGGGTCCGACCATCATCGAAGACAACTGCTTTATCGGCGCCCGGTCCGAAGTGGTCGAAGGCTGCATCGTGCGCGAAGGCTCGGTTCTGGGCATGGGCGTGTTCATCGGCAAATCGACCAAGATCGTCGACCGCGAAACCGGTGAGGTCACCTATGGTGAGGTTCCGCCCTATTCGGTGGTTGTTGCGGGCTCGATGCCGTCCAAGAACAACATCAACCTCTATTGCGCTGTGATCGTGAAGCGGGTGGATGAAAAGACCCGCTCGAAAACCGGGATCAACGACTTGCTACGCGACTAAACTGGGCGCGGATCAAACAAGTGGGCTGCAGCGCGATCCGCTGCGGCCCTTTTTTTGTTATCGCTTACCCTTTGACCGGATAGCGGTCCGGTTCTTCGAACACATCAATGACGCGCGACCCGGCTTTGATCTTGCCGCCATGCTCCACTCCTGCGGGGATCGAATAGCTGTCACCGGGGCCATATCTCTTGGTTTCATCGCCAATGGTCAGCTCAATCTCACCTTCGACCACAGTTCCCCATTGTGCCAGATGGGAATGAAGGGGCAGTTCGAAATCCTGAAGAAAGGTAAAAAACGCCACCAGCCCCGCGTCTGATCTGATCACGGCCGTTTGCACCACATCTTCGGGGAAGGGCACGTCGAGGCTTGGGAATCCTGTGATGAAATCCGGATAAGTCATGGCAACGTCCTTTTGTGATCGGTGTCAGGTTACTGCGGGCACTATGGCGGCACAGGCGATCCACTGCAATTCCCCGGCTGCTTGACCGCAGGCAGGTGCGCGGCTATGGCCCCTTGCATGGAAAAGCAAAAGAAACCTTCGCGTCAGCAGGTCTATACCCTGCTTGTGCAGATCGGTCGCAAGGATGGCGATGGCCTGCCCGACGGCGCAACGGGGGCAGCATTGATGTGTTTTGCCAGCGGCGTCGACGAGGCCGAGGCCGTGCGCGAAACGGTGGCGATCCTGAAACAGGCAGATACCGCGCCTTTGGATGTCACAGGCTATGGCACTTTGGCTGAACGTGAAGCGCAAGGTCACGAGATCGACCCGGATGAACGGGCCCTGATGCAGCGCGCGCTGGATGAAAATGCAGTGATCGTGGCGCAGATGACCCCGTTTTTCGGGGATGAAGAGACGGCTTAGTTCCGCGCCCCAAACCACTTGCGATAAATCTCGTCATAGGTGCCGTCTTCGCGCAGCGCCAGCAGCGCCTGGTTGACGTCTTCGACCAGGGGGGACCCGGTGGGGAAGGCAATGCCGTAATTCTCGCGCAGGAATATACCGCCTGTCATCGAGGCAATCCGGCGGCCTTCATGGGCGGCGAAATAGGACAGGATCGGCGCGTCGAACACGATGGCGTCCAGTTCCTCGTTGCGAAAAGCTTCAAGCATGGGGTCGAGCCCATCATAGTTGGTAAACTCGATCTCGCGGCGGTTCAGAAAGTTAGCAGCGGTTGAATTCGAGATTGTTCCGACCTCTTTGCCGTAAAGGTCATTTATCGAATTCACGCTGCCACTGATTGCATCCACTGTCATGACCGAGGTGATCCGCGCAGTGAAGACCGAGACGATAAACAGCGAAGATACAACCAGCACTACACCCAGAATTCGACCAAATGGCGTGCGCGGCATTCGTTCCTCAAACCCGCCATTGACCACCAGGTTCAAGGCCCACCAGAATGAGGGGAACCAGGCCTCGTCAAGCTTGCGGTCGAAATAGGGCTGCGAGCGGCGCTCGAACACCCACATCAGCATGCCGCCGCCAAGAAGGATGGCAAAGGCGAGCCCGATAGCAATGAACAATTCGCGCGACAGTAACGCATGTAGCAGTGACGGGCGGCGCACCGCGTCCGATGGCACCATGATCTGCAAACCAGCCTCGAAAATCGGCTGGCTGAAGTCCATCTGCGTTTCTCGCGAGGCAGTGATCGAGATATTGGCGATGGCCAGATCTGCGGATCTGTTCTGCACTGCGCCCAGCATGTCGCCAAAGGCGTCGGAACGTTGGATGGAATAGTCCCAATTCAGGGATTCAGCCAACGCCTCAAGCAGGTCCATCGAGAATCCGGTTTGGGCTCCATCTTCGACAAAAGAAAACGGAGGCCGTGTCACGGTCGAAACCGTCAGCGTCTGGGCCTGGCTTTGCTGGCCGAGAACGGCGAAAGTCAGGCAGATCAATGCGAAAAGAGCACGTGTCATCGTAAAATCACCTGTTTCGCGGCCCACTAGCGCATATTCGAACCGGCAGACAAGGCAATCGCAGCGTAAGGCCCCATGTTTTCCGGGGGTGTCAGTTCGATACAAGGTGGAAAAAGCCCGCGGTTTCTGGCCTGTTGGGGTTGGCAATCGGGCCAATTCGTTGAATCTGTGCACGAACCTGAAAGAAATTTTATGGAAAGGGCCCACCATGACAGATCCGATTGCGTTGACGGCCGACCTGATCCGTTGCCCATCGGTCACACCTGAAGAAGGTGGTGCCCTTGTCCTGCTGCAGGATGTCCTGTCACAGGCGGGGTTTGATTGTACCCGTGTTGATCGCGCCGGCATCAGCAATCTGTTTGCGCGATGGGGTGCAAAAGGTCACGCCCGAAGCTTTGGTTTCAACGGTCACACCGATGTTGTTCCAGTGGGCGACGAGGCCGCTTGGACCACACCGCCTTTCGGGGCAGAAATCCGGGAAGGGTTCATGTATGGGCGCGGGACCACTGACATGAAATCGGGTGTGGCGGCCTTTGCAGCGGCGGCAGTGGATTTTGTACGCGACACGCCACCCGACGGGGCGATCATCCTGACGATCACGGGTGACGAAGAGGCTGATGCGCTGCATGGCACCACCGCCCTGCTTGACCATATGGATCAATGCGGCGAGCGGATGAGCGTCTGCCTGGTCGGTGAACCCACCTGCCCGAACAGGATGGGTGAAATGATGAAGATTGGCCGTCGCGGCTCGATGACCGCCTGGTTCACCGTAACAGGTGTGCAGGGCCATTCGGCCTATCCGCACCGGGCAAAGAACCCACTGCCCGCCATGGCCCGGCTGATGGACAGGCTGGCCAGTCACGAGTTGGACCGGGGATCTGATCATTTTGACGCCTCGACGCTGGCGGTTGTGGCGATCGACACGGGTAATTCCGCCACAAATGTCATCCCGGCACAGTGCAGCGGGACCGTGAACATCCGGTTCAACGATCTGCATTCCGGCGCCAGCCTCAGCGATTGGCTGCAAGCGCAGGCGCGCGATGTAGCCGCCGCGTTTGGCGTTGATGTTGATGTGCGTATCAAGATATCGGGCGAAAGCTTTCTGACCCCTCCTGGCCCTCTGTCGGAATTGGTGGCCAAATCGGTTGCGGCTGAAACCGGGGTCACGCCCGAGATGTCGACAACCGGGGGTACTTCGGACGCGCGTTTCGTCAAGGATCACTGCCCGGTGGTCGAATTTGGTTTGGTCGGCAAAACCATGCATCAGGTGGATGAATGCGTTGAGGTGGCACAGATCGAACAGCTCAAGGCGGTCTATACCCGTATCCTGACCGACTATTTTTCCTGATTCATGCAGCGCACGCTGGTGATCATGGTGAAAGAACCGCGCCCGGGCCGTGTCAAAACCCGGTTGGGGCGCGATATCGGTATGGTCGGTGCGGCGTGGTGGTTTCGGCATCAGACCCGGTCGCTGATCCGGCGCCTGCGCGATCCGCGCTGGCAGATCGTGCTGGCGGTCTCGCCGGACTGCGAAGGGCTGAACAGCCGCATCTGGCCCGCTGATCTGCCACGTGCGCCACAGGGGTCTGGGGATCTGGGCGATCGTATGGGGCGGATGCTGCGGGAAATGCCAACAGGGCCAGTCTGTCTGATCGGTGCGGATATCCCGGGGGTTACACGGGGGCATATCGCGCGCGCGTTCCGGGCATTGGGGCGCAACCAGATGGTGTTTGGTCCGGCCCCGGATGGCGGATATTGGCTGGTCGGGGCGCAGCGCGTTGGTGCCTTGCCGCACGGCTTGTTTCAAAACGTGCGCTGGTCTACGGAACATGCGCTGGCCGACACGCTGGCCTCGATCCCCGGATGCCGGGTGGCGATGCTGGATCAGCTGCGCGATGTCGATACGGTTGCCGATCTGCGAGGCTGACCCTTTTTGGTCATGACGCCGCCGCATCTCCGTGTTAGGCCGATCTCATGACACGTATTCCGACCAAGCAAGAGGTCCTCGACTGGATCTCGGCAAACCCCACCCTGACCTCGAAACGCGATATCGCCAAAGCCTTTGGCATCAAGGGCGCGGATCGGATTGATCTGAAGCGTATTCTGAAAGAGCTTGAGGCCGAAGGGCATCTGGAAAAGCGCAATCGTAGTTATCGTGACCCCGACCGCCTGCCGCCGGTCAGTGTGTTGCAGGTGAAGGCTCCGAATGCCGATGGTGACCTGTTCGCGAGACCGTTGGAATGGCATGGCGAAGGTGTTGAACCCATTGTGCTGATGGTTGCGCGGGCCAGTGATCCGGCGCTGGGCGAGGGCGACCGCATTCTGGCGCGCCTGACAGTGGTCCACGAGGAAGACCACAATTATGAGGCGCGCCTGATCCGTCGCATCGGGACCAACCCGCGTAAGATTGTTGGTATCTTCCGGAAAAGCGCAGAAGGTGGCCGGATTGTACCAATCGACAAGGCCGGCCAGAACGAGTGGCTGGTTTCTGACGGAGCGGTTCACGGCGCGAAGGTTGGCGAACTGGTCGAGGCGGAACAAGCAGGACCGAAAAACCGCATGGGCCTGCCGCGTGCGCGTATTGTCGAGCGGCTGGGTGATCCGTCGGCACCCAAGGCCGTCTCGTTGATCGCCATTCACCAACACGGTATCCCGGATGACTTTCCGGACAAGGTGATTGAAGAGGCTGACAAGGCCAAACCCGTTGGTCTGAAAGGGCGCGACGACCTGCGGGACATACCCTTGCTGACCATCGACCCGTCGGATGCGCGCGACCACGACGATGCGTGTTACGCGCATGAAGATGATGACCCGAAGAATAAAGGGGGACATGTGATCTGGGTCGCCATCGCGGATGTCGCCGCCTATGTGCAGCCCGGTACAGCGCTGGACCGCGAGGCGCGCAAACGCGGCAATTCCAGCTATTTTCCTGACCGCGTGGTTCCGATGCTGCCGGATCGTTTGTCGGGTGACCTCTGTTCTTTGCACGAGGGTGTCCCCCGCGCCTGTATCGCTGTTCGGATGCAGATTGACGCGGACGGCAACAAGATCGACCACCGCTTTGTGCGTGGTTTGATGCGGTCTGCCGCCTCGCTGCACTATGGCGAGGTGCAAGAGGCCATCGATGGCAACCCGAACGACCGCACCGGGCCGCTGTTGGAGACGGTTCTGAAACCGCTCTATGGCGCCTATGCCGCGCTGAAAAAGGCGCGCGCGGTGCGCCAGCCATTGGAACTGGATCTGCCTGAACGCAAGATCGTTCTGAGCGATACCGGAGAGGTTACCAGCGTCGCCTTCCGCGACCGGCTAGATGCGCATAAGTTAATCGAGGAATTCATGATCCTCGCCAATGTTGCAGCCGCCGAAACGCTAATCGCCAAACAACGCCCGCTATTGTTCCGCGTGCACGAAGAACCCGCGCCGGAAAAGCTGGAAAGCTTGCGGGAAACGGCGCAAGCGGCGGGGCTGAATCTGGCCAAGGGGCAGGTGCTGCAGACCCGGCATCTGAATGCTTTATTGAATGCTGCCGCTGGAACTGAAGACGCAGAACTGATCAATCTATCGACTTTGCGGTCTATGACGCAGGCCTATTACAACCCTGAAAATTTTGGCCATTTCGGACTGGCTCTGCAGAACTATGCCCATTTTACCTCACCCATCCGCCGCTATGCCGACCTGATCGTTCACCGTGCGTTAATCACGGCTCATGGTTGGGGCAAAGATGGGCTGACCGAGGATGAGATCGCCCGATTGGAGGACACCGCCACCCATATCTCGGATACCGAGCGCCGCTCGATGATGGCCGAGCGCGATACGACCGATCGCTATTTGGCCGCCTTTCTTAGCGAGCGGGTGGGCAATGAGTTCACCGGTCGGATCAGTGGCATCGCCCGGTTCGGCGCCTTTGTGAAGATGGACGAGACCGGAGCGGATGGTCTAGTACCGGTGCGGTCTTTGGGGCGCGAGTTCTTTCATTTCGACCGCGAGGCCGGAACCCTGATGGGGTCGGACACCGGGCTGATCATAGCCATCGGCCAACGCGTCACCGTGCGTCTGACCGAGGCGACACCTGTGACGGGCGGGCTGGAGTTGGAGCTGTTGTCGATCGACGATCAGGCCCTGCCGACGGGGCGCGGAGGAGCATCCAAGCGCCCAACGCGACGCAAGGCGGTCAGCACCAAGCGCAAGAAGGACAAGATCAAACGCAAGGTGGAACGCAAACGCCGTCAGAAGTGATTTCGCATCTCGGGAACAAGGCGAATGTAAGTTAGCCTTTTCCGGGAAGGTGATAGGTCAACGCGCGGGCGATCAGCCAGCCATGGCGGGTGGCGTCGATCTGACCCGGGTCATCAAACAGAACAGCGCGGTTGCCGTCTATCCGATCTTCGCCCGGAAAGGCCGAGGTGAAATCGCCCATCAACCGGCTTTGACAATGCACGAACAGGGCAAAGCGGGCTGCTTTGTGCCCGCCCAATCGGATCGTGGATCCCTTGGGCGCCAGATAGGCGGGCTGCCCCCAGCGCAATGCCTCTTGCAACGGCTGCGCGCGGGGCAACGAAGTGGCGGTTTCCAGGATCAACTGACGCAGCGCAAGCGCCCCGACACGTGTGCCTTCGGGCAGGGCTTGATAGGCCGCTGCCACTGCGGGATCGTCAAATTGTGTCATGACAGCGGTATCGCCTGCTCCATCCGGTCTATGTAGTCGCTCAACAGCTTATCCTGTTTGATCCGCTGGGTCAGCGGTGTATTGGCCGGCGTCGCGCGCATCGCGGCAAGCATCGGGGCCACACTCATATCCACTGAGGTCGGGGTTTCTCCCATCAGATAAGTCGACTGCCACAGATAGGCCGAGATCGCCTCAAGATCGCGTTCCAGCCTGTCCTGACGTTCCGCATCTGAGAATCGAGAGACGCCCTGAAACCCCAATCCTTTAACAACGTTCTTGCGGATAGAATTGGCAACCGGTTTGCGGATCAGGGCGGGGATGCCTGCGAAAAAGGTCTTGTACAGGGTTGGCCAGACTTCGTCATTCGCCCAACGGTCCTGAACGATCTGAAAATACAGATGCTCTTCGGTCAGGCGGATCAGAGCACGAGATTGAGCTTTTTGCAGATCGCTCAGCCCGTGATCAAAATCACTACCTTGCGCCTCAAGCCAGTCGCGGATCAGGTCGCTGTCGGGGATCAGACGCTGGGGCGTGCGCAGAACCGGCAGCTTCTGATGCGGCATCTTGCGCGGATCAAGGAGGTCAGATCGCTGCCAGTGCTGGCCCGATGTTTGTAGCATTAGTGCGGTTTTCACGCAAAACGGGCTGGCGCTGAACAGGCCAAAGGCGGAGGGGTAGGTCAAAAGGGTCAGCATCTTGGGCTCCATCATGGGGATATGTGATGAGTACGCCGGCCTAATGACAATTTCTGTCATTAGAGATAAAGTAACCTGCATTATGACCCGCACCGCCCGTTTGTTCCAATTAATGCAATCCTTGCGCTCTGGCCCGTCGCCAAGAACGTCGATTGAGCTGGCTCAGGATCTGGGCGTTTCGCCGCGCACGATTCACCGAGACATCGATTCATTGCGCAGCCTCGGCGCCGTGATCGACGGAGAGGCGGGGTTCGGGTTCACCCTGATCGAGGACGCCACCCTGCCACCGCTTGGCTTCACCGATGATGAGCTTGAGGCCCTGGTGCTTGGCCTGCGCGAGGTACAATCCATTGGTGATCCCGGCCTCTCAGAGGCTGCCAGCGAAGTCCTACGCAAGCTGCAGGGTCGTTTGCCACCGCGCCAGTCTCAGCGCCTCAGCCATGCGGTGCTGACCGCCACACGGTTTGACCGGCCGGCGAAACCAACGGTGGATGTCGCTGAACTGCGGCGGGCCACCTGGGACGAACAGACGATCGAATTTTCCTATTGGGATGCCAAAGGCGATGAGACCCATCGCCGCGTAAATCCGTTGAGCATCGTTTACATGGACCGCGCCAGCGTGCTGATCAGCTGGTGTCTGTTGCGGCAGGATTTCCGCGTGTTTCGGTTGGATCGCATGCAAGAGATGCAGATTACCGGGGCCTCGTTCCGGCCCAACCGGGTCCCTCTGCTGCGCGAAGCTCTGAACCGGCTGCGATCCGAGCGAAAGGCGAGAGACCGCGACTCGGAAAGCTGAGCGCTTTGAGATTCGCCATTTTTGCGCTATCCTGTGGTTGAGCAGTTATCAGGAAATTCGGAATGCGTAGATGCGTAAGCGGCGTTATGACCGCAGCATTATGGGCATCCATCGTACAGGCGGAGTCCATCAAAAGCCCGGAAGGGCCACAGCCGATACAATTGGCATCGGCTGATCTTACAGTCTCAATCCGACCGGTCGTCCGACCATCGGAGGAAATGTATCGCGTGTCAGAGGAAAGAAGCGCCCGGTTTCAGGCGTGGCTTGGTGATTTTCGGGCGAGGGCACAGGCGCAGGGCATCCTGCCCGGGACTTTGGACCGCGCGCTTGCGGGGCTGGCCTATGACAAGGACATCATCAAGCGCGATCGTAATCAGGCTGAGTTTACCAAGCCCATCTGGGACTATCTGGATGCGGCCGTTTCTGATCGGCGCGTCGCGGACGGTCGCGCGGGGTTGGAACGCCATGCCGCGGTGCTGACCCGGATTGAGGCGCAGTATGGCGTCGAAAAAGAGGTTGTGGCCGCGATTTGGGGGCTTGAGACATCTTTCGGCACATTTCGGGGGTCGGATCAGACGATCCGTTCGCTTGCGACGCTGGCCTTTGATGCCCGACGGGCTGAGTTCTTTGAAACGCAACTGATTGCCGCCTTGCGGATCATTCAGGCAGGCGATGTCAGTCCCGCAACGATGGTCGGAAGTTGGGCCGGAGCAATGGGGCATACGCAGTTCATGCCGACCTCGTTTTTGGATCACGCCGTGGATTTCGACGGTGATGGGCGGCGGGATATATGGGCGGATGACCCGACCGACGCGCTGGCCTCGACAGCGGCCTATCTGGCGCGTCATGGGTGGACCAAGGGACAGCCATGGGGTGTTGAAGTACAGCTGCCCGCCGGGTTCGATTTTGCGGCCGCGAGACGCGATTACACGCTGCTGCCGTCAGACTGGGCGGCGCTGGGCGTGGTTGCGTGGGATGGACAGCCGCTTGCGGATCATGGTCAGGCAGCGATCTTGTTGCCAGCGGGTGGTGAAGGCGTTGCATTGATGGTCTTCGAAAATTTCCGCGTGATCGAGCAATACAACGGTGCAGATGCCTATGTGATCGGCATTGGACATTTGTCCGACCGTCTGGCGGGCCGCGCGGCGTTTCAGGCCGAGTGGCCTCGGGGTGATCGGGCGTTGAGCTTTGCTGAGAAGAAGGAATTGCAGCTCCGGCTGACCGAAGCCGGGTTCGATACACAGGGGATCGACGGGCGCACCGGCCCGAACACCACCGAGGCGGTTCGGGCCTATCAACTGGCACAGGGGCTTTTGCCGGACGGCTATGCGTCCGCGCCGCTGTTAGAGCGGTTGAGGTAGGGGAGGGGGCTCTGCCCCCGTCGCCTGACGGCGCCTCCCCCGAGGTATTTTCAGCCAGATGAAGCTGCGCGGGTCAGGAGGCCGCTTTCATCAGGCCCTGTGCGATGATCTCGGCCTGTGCCTCGTCCAGAGATTTGTGGATGCGTACGAGCATCTCATCAATTTCCGCGGGTGTCAGAACCAGCGGAGGAGAGATGATCATCCGATCGCCCACATGGCGCATGATCAGGTTATTCGCAAAGCAGCGGTCGCGGCAGATATAGCCGACTGTACCCGGATCGGAGGCGAATTTGGCGCGGCTGGCCTTGTCCGGGGTCAACGCAATCGAGGCCATCATGCCGACGATCTTGGCCTCGCCCACAAGCGGGTGATCGGCCAGCGCCTCCCATTTTTCCTTCAGATACGGCGCGGCCACATCGCGGACATGCTCGACGATCTTTTCTTCTTCGAGGATGCGCAGGTTTTCCAGTGCCACGGCGGCGGCGACCGGATGGCCGGAATAGGTGTAGCCGTGATTGAACTCGGTGCCACCAATGACCTCGGCGATTTCATCGCTTACGATGGATCCGCCAATCGGCGCATAGCCCGAGCTGAGGCCTTTGGCGATGGTCATGATATCGGGGCGAATGCCGACGGTTTGTGACCCGAACCAATTGCCGGTGCGGCCAAAGCCGCAGATGACCTCATCCGCGATCAACAGGATATCGTATTTGTCACAGATGCGCTGAATTTCAGGCCAGTAGGTATCCGGTGCAACGATCACGCCACCTGCGCCCTGTACGGGTTCGGCGATAAAGGCTGCGACGCGGTTTTCGCCAAGTTCCTCAATCGCCTCTTCCAACTCACGCGCGCGGGCCAGGCCGAATTCTTCGGGTGACATGCTGCCACCTTCGGCCCACCAGTTTGGCTGGTTGATATGGTGGATATTCGGGATCGGGATTCCACCCTGCGCGTGCATCCCTGCCATGCCGCCCAACGACGCCGAGCCGACCGAAGAGCCATGATAGGCGTTATGGCGGCTGATGATGATGTTCTTGTCGGGCTGGCCTTTTTCGGCCCAATAGGTCCGAACCAGACGGATGTTTGTGTCATTCGCCTCAGACCCGCCGGCTGCAAAGAACACATGGTTCAGATCGCCTGGCGCAAGTTCCGCGATCTTCGCGGCCAGCGCGATGGCAGGGACGTGGGTCGTTTTGAAAAAGGTATTGTAATACGGCAGTTCGCGCATCTGGCGGGCTGCGACCTCGGCCAGTTCATCGCGACCATAGCCGATATTGACACACCACAGGCCCGCCATTGCATCGAGTATTTCTTCACCCTCGCTGTCCGTAAGGTAGACGCCCTTCGCACGGGTGATCACACGCGCGCCTTCTTTCCCTAGGGCGCCATTGGCCGAAAAAGGGTGCATGTGGTGGGCGGCGTCCAAGGCCTGCAGCTGGGCCGTGGGCAAATGGTTTGTGATGGTCGACATCGGAAAATCTCCTGCAAGAGCGATTGGCAGCTACAATATGATCAAATTTTTTCCTGTCAATCGAATCGGACAGATCTAAGCGTTGACTAAGGCGTCTGCCATCAGCTCCATGCCCTGTTCGATATCTTGTGCGGTTGCTTTTGCTGCCACATCCGCGTCCTGATTGCGCAACGCCGAAATGATATCCTTGTGGCGGTCCGGCAGGCTCTGAGTGCCGAATCTACCGCATACAACGCGCAAAGACGGCCCGAATCTAAGCCACAGGCGCTCGGCCAGATCATTGAGAATCGGGGCATTTGCATGGCCGTAAAGCGTTTCGTGAAACCGGTGGTTGAGGCGCAGATAGCCACTGACGTCTCCGTCGCTGATAGTGCGATCCAGACGTTGGTCGATCTGCTCAAGATGATCAATGTCCTGAGGTGTCACATTCGCAGTTGCACGCCTCGAAAGCTCTGATTCTATTTTGATTCTTGAATAAATCATCTGTTCGACGTCGCCGTCGGTCAGAAGAGGAACACTCACTCGGCGGTTGCCCTGAAACACCAGAGCACCATCGGATATCAGGCGTCTGATAGCCTCCCGCACAGGGGTCATTCCAACACCCAGCGAATCAGTGAGACCCTGGATCGTGACGGGTTGCCCCGGCACCAATTCACCGTACATGATTTGTGATCTGAGGGTATTATAGACCTGTTCATGCGCAGGTCGTTTTTCACGCGCACCGTCAGTGCTGGATGCCTTATTTTTGATCAAATCCAAGTGGTTTGCCCTGTTTCCCGCTATGTTGACTTGTCAGGTTTCTGACCTCGTGAAACCATACGACGGATCGTGCGAAAACGCAAAACTTGATCAAATCCAAAAAAACGGGAAAATAGCGCGTACACTTGCAGGGAGAATAATATGACAATCAAAACGCTGACCATGACAGCGGTCATCGCATTGGGGACTTCGGCGGCCTTCGCTGAAGAGGTGCGTGTTTACAACTGGTCCGACTATATCGACGAAGAGCTTCTGACAAAGTTCGAGGAAGATACCGGTCTGACTCTGATTTATGATGTTTTTGACAGCAACGAGGTATTGGAGACCAAGATGCTGGCCGGTGGATCAGGCTATGACGTGGTAGTGCCTTCGGGTACTTTCCTTCAGCGTCAGATCCAGGCTGGAGCCTTTCAGGCGCTTGACGCTGCACAGCTGTCGAATTCAGGCAATCTGTGGGATGTGATTCAGGAACGTACTGCCGGGTATGATCCGGACAACGCCTATTCTATCAACTACATGTGGGGCACAACCGGGCTTGGTGTAAATGTTGGAAAAGTGCAGGAAGCGTTGGGCGAGGATGTTGCGCTGAACAGCATGGATCTGGTTCTGAAACCCGAGAATATGGAGAAACTTGCATCCTGCGGCGTACATTTCCTGGATGCTCCGGCAGAAATCATTCCGATGGTTCTGCAATATTTGGGTGAAGACCCGGACAGCCATGACAAAGATGTTATTGGCAAGGCCGAGGCGGTCTTGACCAGCGTTCGACCGCACATTCAGAAGTTCCACAGCTCGGAATATATCAATGCATTGGCCAATGGCGACATCTGTGTCGCCGTGGGGTGGTCGGGTGATATCCTGCAGGCCCGCGATCGTGCGGCCGAAGCCGATAATGGTGTTGAAATTGAGTACCATCCCTTTGCTGAAGGGTCGTTGATGTGGTTCGACCAGATGGCGATTCCGGCTGATGCTCCGAACCCGGAGGGTGCGCATAAATTCCTGAATTTCATTCTGGATGCCAACAATATGGCTGCGGCCTCGAACTATGTTTACTACGCCAATGGCAACAAGGCTTCGCAAGAATTTCTTGAGGAAGACGTGATCGGTGATCCGGCCATCTATCCGGATGATGCGACCATGCAAAACCTCTATATCACGACGCCTTACCCGTCGAAGATACAGCGGGTCGTGACCCGTTTGTGGACCAAGATCAAATCGGGCACCTGATCCGGCTTGTTTCAGCAGGGCGGACCAACCGCCCTGCCATTCTTTTCAGATTGCCGAACGGGGGCCGTTTTGAACTCTACTGTTTTTGTGCCGTGGGAAGACCCACAGGCGAAACCTCTGATCCAGTTCCAGAATGTCACCAAACGGTTTGGTGAGTTCACGGCCATCGACAATCTGTCCTTGGATATATTTGAGAAAGAATTCTTTGCTCTGCTAGGGCCCTCGGGCTGCGGCAAGACCACGATGATGCGAATGTTGGCCGGGTTTGAAAAACCGACCGAAGGGCATATTTTGCTGGGCGGGCAGGATATAGATCCCATTCCGCCGAACAAACGGGCTGTGAACATGATGTTCCAATCCTACGCGCTGTTTCCGCATCTATCTATCTGGGAAAACATCGCCTTTGGTCTGCGCCGGGACAATATGCCAAAGCATGATCTTATGGATCGTGTCGAAGAGATGTTGCGCCTGACCCGGCTTGAACAATTCGCCCGTCGCAAACCGCACCAGATCTCGGGTGGTCAGCGTCAGCGCGTGGCGCTTGCGCGATCCCTGGCCAAAGCGCCAAAGCTGCTGTTGCTGGACGAACCTTTGGGGGCGCTGGATAAGAAACTGCGACAGGATACGCAATTCGAGTTGATGGATATTCAGGAAAAGACCGGCACCACCTTTGTGATCGTGACCCATGATCAGGAAGAGGCGATGACCGTGGCCAGCCGGGTTGCGGTAATGGATCAGGGTAATCTGATACAAGTGGCGACACCCGACCGGATTTATGAGAATCCCAGTTCGGTCTATGTGGCCGATTTCATTGGCGATGTGAACATCATCCAGGGCAGGGCCACGGCAAGCGCTGATGAGACCTATCAGATTGACTGGGCTGAAGGTCAGGCACCTTTGACTGCGTCCTCGACCACAGAGTTTTCGAACGGCCAGCTATGTCATCTGGCGATCCGCCCCGAGAAGGTGACGATCTCGGTTGATCGTCCTGCGGATGCAATCAACGCAGTGCAGGGCAAGGTGCTTGACATTGCCTATCTGGGCAATCTGTCCACTTATCACGTCGAACTGAATAACGGCACGATTATCAAGGCGCAGACGGCAAATACCCGTCGCATTTCGCGTCGTTCCTTTACATGGGAAGACCCGGTCTGGCTGTCCTGGACAGCCACCGCCGCGGTTCTGTTGGCGGATTGATGCGCCGCGCCCTTCTGATCGCCGTCCCGTATGTCTGGCTTTTGGCGCTGTTTCTGGTGCCATTTTTCATCGTTCTGAAAATCTCGCTTTCGGACACGGAGCTGGCCATCCCGCCTTACACGCCGACACTGGATCTATCTCAGGGCTGGGCCGGGCTCAGGGATTTCTTCAGCCAGCTGGATTTTGAGAATTTCGTCTGGCTAACCGAAGATGACCTGTATTGGAAAGCTTACCTGTCCAGTGTCAAAATCGCGTTGATTTCAACCATACTGACTTTGCTGGTGGGGTATCCTATCGCGTATGGCATGGCCCGCGCACCGGCTGAGTGGCGCCCGACGTTGATGATGTTGGTAATTCTGCCGTTCTGGACGTCGTTCCTGATCCGGGTCTATGCTTGGATGGGTATTCTCAGCAACGAAGGTTACCTGAACCAACTGCTGCTGTGGACGGGCATCATCTCGACCCCGCTGACCATTCTGAACACCAACACAGCTGTCTATATCGGTATCGTCTATACCTATCTGCCCTTCATGATTCTGCCGATCTATTCCGCGCTTGAACGAATGGACGAGTCGCTGATCGAGGCCGCAGAGGATTTGGGCTGTTCGCGTATTCAGGCCTTCTGGCTGATAACGATCCCCTTGTCACGCCCGGGTATCATCGCGGGTTGTTTCCTGGTGATGATTCCGGTGATCGGCGAATTTGTGATCCCATCATTGCTCGGGGGATCCGGGACATTGATGATCGGCAAAGTGTTGTGGGAGGAGTTCTTCTCGAACCGCGACTGGCCGGTGGCCGGTGCCGTGGCAGTTGTGCTGTTGCTGATCCTTGTGATTCCCATCGTGCTGTTCCAGCGCAACCAGCAGAAACAGACGGAGGCTGAGCAATGAACAGGTTAAGCTGGTTCAACGTCGTCTCGTTGACGCTTGGTTTCGCGTTTCTCTATATCCCGATGCTCATTTTGATCATCTTCTCTTTTAACGAAAGCAAACTGGTCACGGTTTGGGCTGGATTTTCGACCAAATGGTATGGTGAGTTGGTCCAGAACGAAGCGTTTCTTGATGCTGCCTGGGTCACCTTGCGGGTTGCAGTATTCTCGTCGACCCTAGCCACCATTCTGGGTACGGCGGCGGCTTATGTGCTGGTACGCGGTGGGCGGTTCTTTGGCCGGACTCTGTTTTCAGGCATGATCTATGCGCCTCTTGTGATGCCCGAAGTGATCACTGGCTTGTCGCTTTTGCTGCTGTTCATCGGAATTGGACTGGACCGGGGTATTTTGACCATCGTGCTGGCACATACGACCTTTTCAATGTGCTTCGTGTCGGTTGTTGTATCCTCACGTCTGGTCACGTTTGATCAGTCTCTGGAAGAGGCAGCGTTGGATCTTGGGTGCTCACCCGCACAAGCCTTCCGTCTTGTCACCCTGCCGATCATCGCCCCGGCGGTGATTTCAGGCTGGCTATTGGCTTTTACGCTGTCGCTGGATGATCTGGTGATCGCATCATTCACATCGGGCCCGTCAGCCACGACTCTGCCGATCAAGATTTTCTCAGCTGTGCGGCTGGGCGTCAGCCCTGAAATCAATGCGCTATCCACGATCATGATTGCGGTCGTGACGGTCGGTGTCATAGCAGCATCTTTGGTCACCAAGCGCGCGATGGTCCGGCAAAAACAGGATGAGATGGCGGCAGTGCGTGCGGAATGAAACGTCTGTTCCCTGAGTATACCTATGGATCTGGACCGCGATCAGGGTGCTGGTGGGATGAAACTATCGCAGCACCAGACTGGCCGGTGTTGCAGGATGATCTGAGCGTGGATGTCGCCATCATCGGCGGCGGGTTCACAGGTGTTACAGCCGCGCTTTTCCTGGGGCAGGCAGGCCTATCCGTCGCAGTTCTCGAGGCGGAGACGCCGGGGTGGGGTGCCTCGGGTCGCAATGGTGGGTTTTGCTGCCGAGGTGGGTCAAAGCTGAGCGATCGTGGCATGGCTCGGCGATATGGGGTCGAGGGGGCCGAAAGCTTTGCCCGGGCCGAAGTGGATGCGGTCAATCTTGTCGCCGACCTGCTTGAGGCGCATCAGATCGAAGCGGACGTTCATTCCAAGGGCGAGACCGCCCTGGCCCACACCGCCCGCGCCATGGAGAAATTGCGACGCTCTGCGGATGACGGGGGCTGCTTGCATGAGGCAGCCGACCTGCCCGGGCTCGGGTTGGGTGGGGATTTTTTCGGGGGCTATAGCGTGCCGGTCGGATTTGGTCTGAACCCCCGGAAATACCTGTTCGGCATTGCAAATGCGGCCGCTTCCGTTGGGGTCCGATTTTTTCAGAAAACCATGGCCAGAGACATCACCAAAACCAGCGCGAGCTTTGATGTTCGAACCGCGTCAGGACGGATCAAAGCGTCGAATGTACTGATATGCACCAACGGATATTCCAGTGAAAACATGCCTGAATGGCTGTCTGGGCGCTATATGCCAGCGCAATCAACCGTTCTGGTGACCCGCCCGTTGACCGAGGCTGAGGTATCGGCGCAGGGCTGGACCTCGGATCAGATGTCTTACGATACACGAAATCTCCTGCACTATTTTCGTCTTATGCCGGATCGACGGTTTCTGTTTGGGATGCGCGGTGGCCTGCGCTCATCACCTAAGGCCGAGGCTGCGATCCGGCAAAAGGTGCAGCGTGATTTCAAGGCCATGTTTCCGGCATGGGCCGATGTGGACGTGACCAATATGTGGTCAGGGATGGTGTGCCTTACCCAGGACCTGACGCCGTTCGCAGGGCCCGTTCCGGGTCAGAATGGGATGTTTGCTGGGCTGGCCTATCATGGAAACGGCGTCGCGATGGGTACCTATTGTGGGCGGGCGCTTAGTCGCATGGTGCTTGGACAGGATGCGGAATTGCCTGAGCCAATGGCCCGACCCCCGCGGCGTTTTCCACTTGGGTCCTGGCGGCGGGCGCTGATGCCGCCAGCCTATGCGTTAATGGCACTGGCCGACCTCTGACACTCACAAAGCGGCCAGTTCCAGCTCGAGCCCTTGTTCATAATCCGGTGCCCCATGTTCTGTGCGCCATAGGCAGTAGGCCGCCATCCTCCACCCGTACCAGCGGCGCAAAGACCGGTAGCGGTTTACGGTTTCCTGCCGGTCATAGGCCGAAAGAAAGGACTGTTGCTCGTCGACGGTCAAAACCGCACCTCTGTAAAGATATTGCATGGCGGGTGACAGGAACAGCGCAAGGTCCTCGCAAGGATCACCAACGGCTGGGCATTGCCAGTCAATCAGCGTCAGCCCCGAGGATGCGACGAGGATGTTTCCCGCCACCGGGTCGCCGTGAATCAGGCAAGTGTGATCCGACCGCAAAATATGATGCTGTGGTTGCATCTTTTCCAGCTGAGCCCGTCGATCCGATGTGCACATCGCCAGAATGCTTTGACCATGTTCGGCCAGATCTGCGCTACCGTTTTTACCGGTGGGTGCGTTCTCTATGTTTAGGTTGAGCGAATGCAGGCGGTGCAGCAACCGGGCCACTGGGGCCGGGTCAGACCGCCAGGGGGTGCCCTGTGCGTGGTCGTAGAACACCCAATATCCGTTGTCATGTTGTCCCGTTGCCCGCAATCGCGGCACAACCCCAGAAGAAGCCAGTGCCCGCAGACAGGCGGCTTCCAATGCGGGATCGTTGCGAAACAATGGGTTTTCCAGGTCCGAGCGGTACAGTTTCAATACCTGATCACTGTCGTCGCCCAGCACCTTCCACACCCGGTTTGTCCTGCCACCATACAGAGTTTCGAACTGTGCCCCAGCGCTGGCAAATCCGAGCCTGACAAGTTGAGCAACAAGGTCGCGCGGTGGGGACGGTATTTGAGGCAGGGAGATCACCAATCAGTCAACGAGTCGGGCATTGCCTTGGTTTCGCTTGTCGTTAACCGTAGATCAAGCTCCTGTTCGCACCGCAGTGACTATTCCTGCTGGCACCACCTCTCCGCCAGCGAGCGTCAGCAACACTGCATCAGTGCCGACCTGCGCCTCCAGAACCTGATTATACGCTGAGGCGATGCGTTCAGACAGCAGTTCATCGCCGTCATAACTTTCCATTGTTGCGGTATAATTTCCTGCCGGTAACGGGGCGGCATCGTCATCGGTTCCGGCCCAGACAAACTCGGATTCCGTCGTAGAAACAGCGATGCGTTCAACGACCTCGTCCGAGTCGTTGCGGATCACCATAAAGGCGCTGTCCGCCCCGGGGTCGGCCTGCGCATACAGCGTTTCTGGTGAACCGTCGAAATGAAAGGCAGAGGCGGTTCGCACATCCATCCCGACCCAGCTGGCAAGCTCTTCAAGGTTTACACTGCCAAGCGAATAGGCAAGCGCTGAGAGCAGATCGTTGGTCTGAACTTGCTGCTCGACCATCGAGAACTGAGCCAGTTGCGAGGCGTATTCTGATGAATCCAGCGGCTCCAGCGGGTCTTGGTTGCGGGCCTGGGCGGTCAGCATCAGAAGGAAGGTTTCAAAATCCGAGGCCAGGCCGGATGTTCCAGATTGCGCCGAAGATTGGGTCTGTGTGGCGGTAGCGCCTGTATTCTGTGTGGGCGTGATCATGCTCAAAGCCTCATATCAACGCGGCCACTATGGCCGATCCGGGTTAAGACCGGCTCGCTGGCCTGATCCATTTCGGTCTGGGTTGTATTCAGACCGGACTCCGCGTGTCTATCCGCGCTTTCGGACTGGCCGTCTGACGAACCACCCAGATTGAAAGACAGATCGCCAAGCCCGAGGTTTTTGAACTCAGCCTCAAGAACCGAAAGATGTCGCCTCATCATTTCCAGAGTTTCCGGCCGTTCGGCTGCGATCGTCATCTGCAACCCGTCATCCCGGCCATTCATGACGATTGAGATCTTGCCCAGCTCTTCCGGATTCAAGGTCAGTTCAATCGTGCCGGATTGTGGTCTTGCATGTATCGCAGCGGCCATTTGCCCCGCGATTGCCCGCGCCGTTTCTGCCCGTGCTGAGGTTAAAAAGTGCTGATGGCTTGCTGACGTATCTCGTGCCGTTGAAAATGGCTGGCTTTCGCGCGCGGGCAGAATCCCCTCGGCATCCGGGTCTGATACCAAATCAACGTCCTGCACCTTGGCAGACGCCATCAGTTGTATTTGAACAAATGTCGGAACGGATTGCGTTGTCGGCGGTGAACCGGTGGCTTTGGGAGCCCGAGCCGCATCGGGTGTATCTCGCGAAACCAGCTTTGGTTCTGGCACTTCGGGTTTTTCGGACGCAGAATCCGAGGGTATCGACGCCTTGGTCCGATAGCCCTTTGCAATAGCGGTTTGCGTCAGATTGTGTTCCGGGTCTTGCTGAGCGGTTTTCGCCTGCAACAAAGCCGGAACCTCAGATCGGGCGCGTTGCGCCGCGTTTCCAAGCGCATCACCCCGAGGATCGGGGGTCGCATTGTTTGGCGCTGCGAGTATTACGGCCTTGTCAGGTTCGGGCAGCGATGCCGGCGTTTCCTCAGGTGCCATCTCTTCGTCCTGCGCCGGCGCGCGGGTGGGCGGGTCAGTTACAGGTTTTCCCGACAGGCTGGTCGCAAGATCAACAGAGTCTTCTTCGACCACATCCTCTTCAACCTGCACCTCGGCATTAATGGTCAGTTCGGGCACGTCCTCATTCAAGCTGTCACCTTCGGAACGCTGCAATTCCTGCTCCATTACCTCAGCAAAGGTGTCAGCCCCTTCCGAGATTGGGTGTCCCTTGGCGGCAGTTTCAGATTTTGCGGCGCTGGCGGTCGAGGATGTGGACAATATAAGAGGGTTGGGCATTTTGCTCCGGCTCCGGTTTGCGTAACCAGGAATTTGCCCGCAGGAAGTTACGTTTATTTTAACCGCTTTCATCTTTGATCCAGAAAGTTCGATGCAATTTTTGGAGAAAGCTATGAAGCTATCTGGTATTCCAGCGGCGCCGCAGCCCTTGTCTGTTGAGCAAAAGCTGAAAGATGCTGCGGTAGAGCTTGAGGCGGCGTTCCTGTCTGAAATGCTCAAGTCCGCAGGTCTGGGCGAATCCCGAGATTCGTTCGGCGGCGGTGCGGGTGAAGACCAGTTTTCATCGTTTCTTGTTCAGCAGCAGGCACTGCAGCTTGCCAGGTCCGGCGGTGTTGGCCTGTCCGAAATCCTGTTTCAGTCCATGATGGAGAATACCAATGCCTAACAAGTCTGAACATGACCTGATCAAATCTCTTGAAGAAGTTCTGGACCTTGAACGCAACGCCTTGGTGACCGGGGATCTGGATCGGTTGAATCACATGGCCCCGGAAAAGGAAAAGCTGATCGGTGCGATCAATGATCTTGAGGTGATTGATAGTGATGAACTGATCGGGGTTCAAAAGAAAGTCGACCGGAATCAGGCTCTGCTGAACAGCGCGGCCGAAGGGATTCGGGCGGTTGCCGGGCGCATGGCTGAACTGCGCCGAGTGCGTCAGGAATTCAGTACTTATGGAGCGGATGGGCAACGCAGCGATTTTGCCGTTCGCAGTCACGCAAAGCTGGAAAAGCGGGCCTAGCGCGAGGATTGAATCAAATCTGAACTTTCGGATTTTCGAGTCTTAGCACTCCGTTAGGAGATCGGCGCCAAAGGTGATCCTGCATCTGGAAAACTCAGGTGGCGCGAACAGCCCGTCGGCGGGTCGCAGTGATCAGAAAGACGTCAAAGCCCGCACATGTTGCGGGGTAAGCAAGGGCGAAAAAGCCCGAACGGAAAAGGAAGAAAGCTATGTCCAGCATTCTGACCAACAATGGCGCCATGGTTGCGCTGCAAACCCTGAAATCGGTCAACAAGAACCTGGCGCAGACCCAGAACGCGATTTCAACTGGTAAGGACGTCGCCACAGCCAAGGACAATTCAGCCGTCTGGGCGATTTCCAAAGTCATGGAGTCGGACGTTAAGGGGTTCAACGCCATCAAAGACAGTTTGGCACTGGGTGAATCGACCGTTGCGGTGGCCCGGAATGCGTCCGAGACAGTCACTGACCTGCTGTCCCAGATGAAAGAGAAGATCGTTGCGGCACAGGAAGACAACGTTGACCGCGGCAAAATCAATGACGACGTGACTGCTCTTAAAGATCAGATCGCATCGGTGGTTGGAGCGGCGCAGTTTAACGGGCTTAACCTGGTTGACGGTTCGGCGGGTACAGCCTCGATCCTGTCGTCTCTGGATCGTGACTCCAGTGGCAACGTAACCGCATCTTCGATTTCGGTGGCCTCGCAGAACCTGTCCACAGGTGGGTATGCCAGCAAAGGTGTTCTGGCCGGCTCGGACAACGTCACAACCGACAATGACGCCGCGGGCTTCACGATGGACAAAGCTGGTGGAACCGGCGATATCGTGGTGGACAGTTCAACGGACAACTTTGCTGCTGGTGACAAGATCTCGATCACTATTGGTGACAAGGTTGCGTCCTACACGGTGCAAGCTGCTGATCTGGACCCATCTGGAACATATGACGCCGCTTACACGGATGCCATTGTTGCTGTTGGCCTGAAAAATCAGATCGATTCCCTGGGGATCACGGGTGTCGCAATCGACTATGACTCGGCCAACCCGGGCACTTTGACATTTGTAACCGGTGCTGCGACGGCTGGCGCCGACGCTGATCGGGACGTTACTGTCTCGGCGCAGTTCACCAATGCCAATGCAGGTGGCCTGGGGGCGTTGGCTTCGATTGATGTTTCGACAGATGCTGGTGCTCAGGCGGCGCTGGGCACTATCGAAACCTTGATCGACACGTCCATTGATGCATCTGCGGCGTTTGGTTCGTCTCAGGGCCGGATCGAAACGCAGAAAGAATTCATCTCGAATCTTTCTGACTCGTTCAAGTCCGGCATCGGAGCGCTGGTTGACGCCGATATGGAAGAAACCTCGGCCCGTCTGCAGGCCCTGCAGGTACAGCAGCAACTGGCAACGCAGTCGTTGTCGATTGCCAACCAGGCGCCGCAGTCGATCCTGTCGCTGTTCCGCTAAGTTCAGGACCCTGGCCGGGGCGTGGAAACGCGCCCCGGCTTTGACCGCCGTAAGACGGCCTTTTGGAAGGATTTCAAGTGACACCGCAAACTCTTGCACAACGCGCCTATGCGCAGACCGCTGCTCCGACGCGCACACCGCGTGATACGGAATATGAGGCGATTTCCAAGATCACGCATCGGTTGAAGGCTGCGGCCGCGCGGCACAAAACCGACTTTGGAGCGTTTGTTCAGGCTTTGCATGAAAACCGGAGGCTTTGGTCTGTGTTGGCAAACGGGGTAGCCGATTCCGATAACGCCTTGCCGAATGACCTTCGCGCCCGGATTTTCTATCTAGCTGAGTTCACCGAACAGCACAGCAGCCAGATACTCAGCAATAAGGCTTCGGTAGAGCCCCTTCTGGAAATAAACATGGCCGTTCTCAAAGGCCTTCGGCAAATGGGTGCGAACTGATGGCGGGTTTGGTATTGAAGCTTGCCCCAAAAGAACGGGTGCTGATTAATGGTGTAGTTGTGGAAAACGGCGATCGTAGAAGTCGGTTTTCAATCATGACACCACAGGCAAATGTCCTGCGTTTGCGCGATGCGATACATCCTGACGAGGTGAACACACCCGTTCGCAGAGTGTGCTATGCGACGCAACTGGTTCTGTCTGGAGACATGGAAGCTGAAAGCGCCCGCCAACAACTGCTACGTCGGGTGGAAGAGTTGAGCCAAGTGTTTACGGATGCGGACAGCCGCAGAGTTTTGGCCGAGGCAACCGAAGCCTTGTTGGCCGAGCAATATTACAAATGCCTCAAATCCCTGCGTGCTTTGCTACCGCGAGAAGAGCGCCTCATGGCTTACCAGCAATGACCTTTCAGCCGGTCATACCCTCAGGTGGCATTGTTGGCTGGCGGTTCCTTCAGCGCACCTACGAAGGCCAGTTGAACAGCTTTTCCTCTTCGACGGTCAATGAGCGTGAGGCGACGTATTTCCGGGAAAACATCGGCAAGGTTCAGACGGCTGAAGATCTGGTTTCTGACCGCCGGCTGCTACAGGTTGCCTTGGGCGCATTTGGTCTGGAGAGCGACATCGACAACCGCTATTTCATCCAGAAAATCCTGTCAGATGGAACAAGCGCAGATGATGCATTGTCCAATCGCCTATCTGATAAAAGATACCGTGAATTCTCTGAGGCATTTGGACTGGGCCCTGGCGAAATTCGAAGAACCATTCTTTCGACATTTATGGAGGATATTGCCCGGGACAACGTGACCTCACGCTTTGAGGTCGCCGTGGGTGAACAGGACGAGTCAATGCGCATATCCCTGTATGCACAACATGCGCTGGCTGAGTTGGCATCGCAAGACAGCAGTGGTGACACGAAATGGTTCGACTTGATGGGCCTTCCGCCGTTGCGAAAGATGATGGAGACGGCGCTTGGGCTGCCTTCAAGCTTTGGTCAGTTGGACATCGACAAGCAGCTTGAGGTGTTCAAGGATAGGTTGTCGAACCTGACTGGATCTGACGATTTAGCGCAGTTCGCGGATGAAGAGGCGATCGGGGATTTGACCGACAGATACCTTGCGCGCAGTCAGATCACGCAGCTTCAAAGCACAATTTCCCCGGCCCAAACCGCGTTGCTTCTGCTGGGCGGGTAATGCTGTCCCTATCGCAAGATGCGTGAGTATCAAACGCAACTTCGCGCGACTATCCGTTCAGAATCGCGTCCGCCGAGGTTTTGAGCGCGTATGAGCACACGGGTTGTGACACGTTGTGCAGCTTGACCTCTCCAAGTGGCAAAGCGTCTGTACAGGCCGGCACGATGTCTTTGGTAACAACGATCCTGTGATTCACGATCTTGCTGTATTCCCCAAGCCGTGCGGCGACGTTCGCAGCTTGTCCGATCACGGTGAAGTCCAACCGTTCGCGCGACCCGATATTGCCGTAGGTTACGCGCCCATAGGCGACGCCAATCGAACAATCGCAATGCATGTCGGACCCAGACTTGCGCAGCTCTCCTAACCTTTCAACGATTCCAACTGCTGATCGCTGCGCGTTTTCGCGGGCTAAAGCAGAATCTTCGCCTGCCGGGAATACAGCAAGAACAGCGTCCCCGATGAATTTCAGAACTTCACCACCGTTTTCGTCGACGATGTCCGAGACCGTTTCAAAGAAGTCATTCAGCAGATTGATATAGGCGGCGCGGCCCAGCTTTTCTTCTAACAGGGTAGAATTGCGCAAGTCGCAGAACATGATGGCTGCATCAATCTCATCCCCGTCGCCACGACGGATTTCTCCGCCCAGGACACGCGCGCCGGTCCGCTTTCCGACATAGGTTTCCAGCAATACCTGGGCGTTTTCGCGCTGCATGAAGACTTCGTAGAACCGGGCAATCACCGAGGAGCATTCGAACACCAGCCCAAGATTGGCCGTTGTGAACCCGTCGGGGTGATCGCAAGTCAGAGTCAAGACATTGGTGCGCCCGTCTGAAAATGGCAGGGGCATCGCGACATAGTCAGTCGCCCCTTTGGCGCGCAGGTCTTCCATGATTGGAAAGCTGTGCTGAGGGTTCTCGTCATTCAGCCTTTGGCGCACGCCGCCCATACCGTTGGACACGTGGCGCAGAGGGCTGTTGATATAGGCGGGGTGGTCGTGGATTTCATAGGTGGGCACATTGGTCGAAATCTCGGCCTCATCCTTTTCCCAAATATAGTGTTTGCCCGCGATCAACGGATGTAGGGACCAGGCAAGGATACTGAGGCGCTGAATGGCAATTCCATGTTCCAGCATCTTCTCGGCCAGCGCTTTGGTGAATGCTTCGGGCGTGCTTAGATCACTGGCCCCCCGCATCAGCCAATCAATCAGCGGCCCGCTGATATTGCCGTCTTCCGGGTTGCGCAGGTTGTTTTCACCCAGCTCAATCCGCGTATATGCGGTGGGCATAAAGCCGATATGGCCCTGGATCGCGGCGCTTTCGGGCAGGGCGTTCTCGTAAGCCCAGACGGAGTTGGCCAATCGTTGATCCGCCAGAACGACATCGTGGTAAGTGGCGGTGCCTTTGAACGGGCAGAATGTCTGAAGTTCGGTCTCATCGCTGAGATCGACATGTACATCCTGACGGGGGATGTAGATCATCGGCGGCAACCGAGTTTCGTACATTACCTTGGCATCAAAGCTTTCAGCCAGAAGGATCTCATCCCGGTAGATTGCGATACGGCCGACAAGTGGTTCGACCGAGATCCCATAGCCTTTGATATTTGGAGTCACGTGAACGTTCATAATCATCCTCCCCGGCACGGGTCTTTATAGGATGGGCGTTTGATCCGTGTTTTCCAAGGGGCAGAGCAGGATTTTCCCAATATCAAATCATCTGAATGACGTCTTTTTCGATCGACAACATATAGCCTTTTTTAGCAATGTTCTTGACCAGCAACTCGCTGACCATCTGATTGCCCAAAGCATCGCGCAGGCGCTTGATCCGCGTCGCGCCAGCAGCCTCGTCACAATCAGCTGTGCTTTTGCCGGAAATCATCGCCTCGATCTGAATGCCGGATAGAACCTCGTCATCCAACCGGGATTCGGCAAGAACTGACAGGGTTTCCATCGCCGACGCTGTCAGTTTGAAATCCATGTTATTGAGATAGACGGTATTCTCTTCCCGGCTGATCAAAAGTGAAGTGACCTGAATCCCAGTGCGCTCAATCTGTGCCATGCGTCGGTTCAACAGCACCAGCATGACCAGAAACACCAGCGCAGCAATCAGCATTGCAGTGGCGAAAACCAGCAAAACAAAGATAACCATGCGGTAACTGGACAATGTATCGGCAAAGGCAGTGCCGGACTGGGCCAGAATCTCGAGTAGGCGAATCTCGGTCTGCGAGGTCAGATCACTCTCGACGAACAGTTGTTCGACGCGGGCATTGAACGCGTTTGCATCTGGCAATGTCCAGAACAGAAAGGCGGCAGAGGCCACAAGTATGACAACGATTACCGTGATGCCCGCGCCAACCAACCTGACGCCCGAGCGCCGTGCCTCAGTAACGGAGATAGAATTTTCCGGCATTGGCCTTCCTTTTATCCAACCCTTCCGGTCCAAAAACGGACATGACGTTCAGCAGGGTCCAGCCCGAGCCGCGCAGCCGTTGCGCGACCTCTTTTTTGGCTTTTCCTTTGCCGCAGGACGAAACCTGCATGACGCCATAATGCAGGCGCAACGGATTGTCCTGCTTGGCCTTGTAATCGGCATAGCAGTCCGCTGCTGACGCCATGGAACCAAGCGATATCAGGGCCCCGATGGCCAGAGAAGAGAGGATCTGTTTCATAGGCCGCATCCTGCGCATGGCTTTGGTTGATATTCAATAACGCAAAGGGGTTTCGCGGTCTGATATCAGATAACAAAACGGCGTTATTGCTTGTCTGAAGGGGACATCCCCAATGTCGGGTCATCGAATTTACGGACTGTCATCACGTCCACCGAGTACCCGAAAGGACAGCACCATGCATAAGAAATTCATCGCTCTGATCATTGCCTCTGCAGTCGCAATTACCGGCGTTTCTGCATCCCAGGCCCGTGCCGCTGATGCAGAAGATATTCTTGGCGGGCTGGCGGCGATTGCCTTGATTGGCGCTGCCATCCATCATTTTGACAAGCAAGGTGACAGCAAAAAGGTTACCCGCAACTACAACCACGTGTATCAGGCCCCCAAACAGCACATCCAGAGGACCCCCAGGCATCGGCCGAACCATATCCGTCCCTTGCCCGAGCGCGTTGCGCGCTATAGTCTGCCGCAAAGGTGCCTGGAAACCTTCAAGGGCTATGGCAAAAAGCGCCCGCTTCTGGGGACGCGCTGCCTGGATAAGCACTACAAATACGCCAATAGCCTGCCCAAAAAGTGCAAGGTCGGTTTCTGGAATGGCAATAAAGTCAAGCGGGCCTATGAACCCGCCTGCCTGCGCCAACAGGGATACCGCGTCGTTTACAAGTAATACGGTTCGAGCAGGAGTGGTGCCTTAGAAGCATCACGTCGGAGAGGGC
This sequence comes from Ruegeria sp. YTSA105, assembly GCF_059610225.1. NCBI lineage: Bacteria > Pseudomonadati > Pseudomonadota > Alphaproteobacteria > Rhodobacterales > Roseobacteraceae > Ruegeria > Ruegeria sp. YTSA105. The sequence goes on along the minus strand of NZ_JBXWNE010000008.1, from coordinate 134,662 downwards.
AGCGATTGCTGTCCTCTCTTTTTTCTTGCGCAATGGGGGAAAACAGGATTTTCCCAAAACATGACCACACCGGATTATGAGATTGAAAAAGCCGCGCTTGCGCAGGGATATCTGCGGATTGCCGGCGTCGATGAGGTTGGGCGGGGGCCGCTGGCCGGTCCTGTTGTGGCTGCTGCGGTGATCCTGAATCCTGCGGTCATGCCCGAAGGATTGAATGATTCAAAGAAATTGTCGGCCAAGCGCCGGGCCGCATTGGATACTGCCCTGCGTGGCTGCGCCGAATTCGCGGTGGCCGAGGCTTCGGTGGCCGAAATTGATGAGCACAACATCTTGCGTGCATCGCATCTGGCGATGGAGCGCGCGGTGGCGGCGCTGGACCCCCCCCCGGATTATCTGTTGATCGACGGAAATATGATTCCGCGCGGACTGGCCATTCCGGCGCAGGCAGTGGTCAAAGGCGATGCCCATTCCGTGTCGATCGCCGCAGCTTCGATCCTTGCCAAAAACTGGCGCGATCAACTGATGGTGGATTTGGCGCAACAGCATCCGGGATACGGCTGGGAGACAAATGCCGGTTATCCGTCAAAACAACACAAGGATGCGCTGCGAAATCTTGGTGTGACCCCTCACCATAGAGTTTCGTTCAAGCCCGTCCACAATATGTTGTATCAAGAGTAAATCGTAAGCCGCTGATTCAAAAAAGAAATTGACGGCGAATCGTCTTTGACTCATCCTTGTCTCAACCAAATGAGCGCATAAGCGCCGTGGAACTTGAGGCAGCGATATGACAACGACTACCAAAAAGGGCGCGACAGCGCTCCCTGTAAACACGATCCTATCCGGGGACTGCATCGAAGTGATGAACAGTCTGCCCGAGGCTTCGGTTGACCTGATTTTTGCCGATCCCCCATATAATCTGCAGTTGAAAGGGCAACTGCACCGCCCCGATAACAGCCAAGTGGATGCAGTCGATGATCACTGGGACCAGTTTTCCAGCTTTGGCGTCTACGACCAGTTCACGCGGGAATGGCTGAAGGCGGCCCATCGCCTGCTGAAGCCCAATGGCGCGATCTGGGTGATTGGATCGTATCACAACATTTTCCGTGTTGGGTCTGCGTTGCAGGATGCTGGGTATTGGATCCTCAACGATGTAGTTTGGCGTAAATCGAACCCGATGCCGAATTTCCGTGGCAAGCGGTTCACAAATGCGCATGAGACAATGATCTGGGCCTCCAAGCGTGAAGGGGCGAAATACACCTTCAACTATGAGGCACTGAAAGCGTTGAACGAAGGCGTCCAGATGCGCAGCGACTGGGTGCTGCCGATCTGCACTGGCCATGAACGGCTCAAGGATGAAAACGGCGACAAGGCGCATCCGACGCAGAAACCGGAATCATTGCTGCACCGCGTGCTGGTTGGATCAACCAATCCGGGTGACGTTATTCTGGACCCGTTCTTTGGCACCGGGACTACAGGGGCCGTGGCCAAGATGCTGGGTCGCCAATTCATCGGGATTGAGCGCGAAGAAAGTTATCGCAAAGTGGCCGAAAAGCGCATCGCGAAAGTGCGTAAATTCGACCGCGAGGCGCTGGAGGTCAGCGCCAGCAAACGCGCCGAGCCACGCGTGCCCTTTGGCCAGTTGGTCGAACGCGGCATGCTACGCCCGGGCGAGGAACTCTATTCCATGAACCAGCGTCACAAGGCCAAGGTCCGCGCCGATGGGACACTGGTGGGGCAAAATATCAAGGGTTCGATCCATCAGGTTGGCGCCCATCTCGAGAATGCGCCCTCCTGCAACGGCTGGACCTACTGGTGCTTCAAGCGCGACGGCAAAACCGTGCCGATCGACGTCTTGCGTCAGCAGATCCGGTCCGAGATGCACAACTGATAGACCAATACCGCCGGTGCCTGTGGCCTGACACAAGGCACTAAGCCTTGCCCCGCCGATCAACGGCGGGGTCTTTTGTTTCTTTCCCTGATGAGTTCCGATATGAGCCTATTGAAGCAATCGGCGCAGTGTAGGAGCTTTCGCAATGTCGGACACAGCAGCCAGCGAACCTCGGGCTAGGTGGTTCTTTTTCACCCGTCCGAACGAAGTAGAAATCGAGAATAAATACACCGAAGCTGCGCTGGAACGGCACAAGCGCGAGGGGCTGGAGCTTGCTGTCCGGGCCCGCTGGATCGCAATGGGTCTGACTGGCCTTTTGTTGATCTTCCTGAACCCGCATTGGGAGGTCCTTTGGTATCATTTCATCCTTTTGCTGATTTGCGCAAATGGTTGGATGATCCGACGGGCAGGCCGTGTGGGTCAATCTCGGACAGAGTTGCTGCTTATCTTTGTTGACCTTTTGATTATGACTTTGGGAATGATCATTCCCAACCCGTTCAGCGATGATGTGCGCCCATTGGCAATGCAATTCCGGTTTGACAACTTTCAGTATTTCTTCGTCATTCTTGCAGCAGGAACCATGGCCTATTCCTGGCGCACGGTGATTGCCATAGGCACATGGACTGCAATAATCTGGACTACCGGATGGGTGATCGCCTGGTGGGTTGCGTTTCCGATTCCCGGCATAAGTGAGAAAGTGGCCGAGGCCTTGCAGGGGTATCCGGATGTAGCCGAGATGTTGGATCCAAATAGTTTCAGATCTTCGATCCGAATCCAGCAAGTGATTGTGTTCTTGATGGTGGCGGTGACGCTGGGCGTGTCGATGCGGCGGCTCAATCATTTGCTGATGACCAATGCTGGGTTGGAACGGGAACGAGCGAACCTGTCGCGATATTTCTCACCAAATGTGGTGGAGGAACTGAGCCAAAATGATGATCCGCTCAAACAGGTGCGAAAAGAGAATGTCGCAGTGCTCTTCATCGATATTGTGGGGTTCACCAAATATGCGGCGGGTCGTGATCCTTATGACGTGATCGAGGTGCTGCGTGGATTTCACGCCAGGATGGAGGCCGAAGTGTTCCGCCATCATGGGACATTGGACAAGTACTTAGGCGATGGTCTTATGGCAACTTTCGGGACCCCGGTGACGACACCGTTGGATGCGACCAACGCGGTATCCTGCGCGCGCGGCATGGTGACTGTGATTGACCGGTGGAACATAGAACGTAGACGTGCCGGAGAGCCCGAGATTCATGTTGGCATCGGTGTCCATTATGGCTCGGTTGTTCTGGGGGATATTGGTGCCAACCGTCTGGAATTTGCTGTGATCGGTGATGCGGTAAATGTCGCTGCGAAACTTGAGGCAATGACCCGCGAGCTGCAGGCCCGGATCGTGCTGAGTGATGCGGTGCGCCTGCAGCTTGAGCAGGAAGGGAGCAGTGCCTCCGAACTGACAGCCGAATTTACCGAAAACAAGGGCCACCCTGTGCGCGGTGTCGAATATCCGATGGATATCTGGGTGATGTAGCTCAGGGCTCTCTGGCCGATGGACCATGCATCAAAGACGCAGGGCCAGTCGTTGGGCCGGGCAGCGCGCCGAGGCGCGCTGCGGTCAGGACCCTGGCATCGGGTTTTGTGACTTGTTGTAGGGTTGCCAGTCTGTGACTTCGGGGTAGTACCGGCGCCGCCAATCCCGCACACGGGGGTTCATGACACGCCGCCAGAGCGGTGGGATCATCGCGGCGATCGTCATCACTGGGTATCCGTAGGGCAGTTGTGGTGCGGTGTTCTGATCGTGATGTTGAAGCAGTGGAAATCGACGGTTGGGTTTGTAGTGATGGTCCGAGTGGCGCTGTAGATTGATCAGCAGCCAGTTCGACGCTTTTTGCGACGCGTTCCACGAATGACAGGGCAGGACGTGTTCGTATTTCCCCTGGCCCAGATATTTTCGGGTCAGCCCGTAATGTTCGACATAGTTCACCAGTTCAAGCTGCCAGATGGCGACGCCGGCCTGAATCAGGAACAGGACAAGGCCGGACCATCCTCCAATCAAACCTGCCAGGGTCAGCATACCACACTGTAACATCCAATACCGCCAGAACGGGTTTGCGCGGTCAGTCCAGGGTTGGTTCTTGCGCGCCAGTTTCTCGCGCTCTGCATGAAAGGCGGAGGCCAGACATTGCCACAGAACGCGCGGATAGAAGCGATGAAAGCCTTCGTTGTATCGTGCTGTTACCGGATCGCGCGGGGTTCCGACATAGCGGTGGTGAACCAGCAAATGTTCGGACCGGAAGTGCGAGTACAAGACCATGGCCAGCAGGATGTCGCCAAGCCCGCGCTCCAGTCGGCCCTTCTGGTGCATCAGTTCGTGGCTGTAGTTGATTCCAATCGTCCCCGAGATCACACCCATGCCAAAGAACAGGCCGATCTTTTCTGGCGAAGACAGGTGAGAGCTGTGCGTCACATACCAAAGCAGCCCGTAAAGGGTCAGGAACTGTACCGGAACCCAGGCTTTGGTCAGCAGGATATACCAGCGCAACATGCTGTCCGGCGTATCTGGGTCCGCATTTTCGAGGTCGAGCCCGGTGAGCTGATCCAGCGCGGCAAATATCCACCATGTTGAAAGCGGCACCAGCAAGACCCACCAGCCACCCACAAAGGCCGTGGCCCAAATCAATGGAATCAGCAAAAACGAGACCCAGAATGGAAGGGTGGATTGCCAGCGAGTCAATGTTTCAGATGCGATCATCAAAAGCTCCGGTCGACGCGGGACAGACTATCCGTAGATCGTGTTTCAGCATAATGTGTTACTGGTTGCGCCAGAGGTCAAATGCCTTGCGCATGACCGTCGGCAGATCGCTGGGCCGAAAGGCATGTTTATCAAGCAAGATCATGTCCTCCGGTGCCGCACCGGGCGGTAAAGAGGTTGCCCAAACCTGCAGGATCAGGTGGAAATGCGTGAACGTGTGGCGCACTTCGCCCGGTAGAACCCGCCAGTCCGCCGCAAACGGCGCGGTGTCAGACGGCGCATCGGACCATTCGGATCCCGGCCATCCCAGCATACCGCCCAAAAGCCCTTTGTCTGGGCGGCGTTCAAGCAACATCGCCCCGTCCGCTGTCTGGGTGATGTAGACATGGCCATAACGTGTGGGTTTTGGCTTTTTCGGTGTTTTGCGGGGCAGATCGGCCTGGGTACCCGCAGCGTGGGAGCGGCAACGCGTGCGCATTGGACATATCCCGCATGCCGGGGATCTTGGGGTGCAGACAGTCGCACCCAGATCCATCACGGCCTGTGCATAGTCGCCCGGACGCACCGCTGGGGTCAATGCAGCTGCCCGTTGCTTGAGTTGTGGTTTTGACCCCGGCAGCGGATCGTGAATGTCGTATAGGCGGGCCATGACACGTTCGACATTGCCGTCCAACACGGTTTCCGGACGATCAAAGGCAATGGCTGCAATCGCGGCGGCTGTATACGGGCCTATGCCCGGCAGGTTCAGCAGCTCATCGTGTGAGTCGGGAAAACAGCCATCATGGCTTTCAACCACAACGCGCGCGCATTTCAGCAGATTGCGGGCGCGGGCATAATATCCCAGACCGGCCCATTCCCCCATGACCTGCTCGTCAGGCGCTGCGGCCAGTGATTCAACTGTCGGCCACCGAGATGTGAACCGCAGGAAATAGTCGCGCACCGCTGCCACAGTTGTCTGCTGTAGCATGACTTCAGACAGCCAAACCCGATAGGGGTCAGGACGCATTCCGGAAGACCTATCGGCAGGACTAATGCGCCATGGCATTTCACGGGCATTGCGGTCGTACCAGGCCAGCAACTCATCGCTGAAGTCAATTTCGTGGGTGTCACGCAAGTTTTACATATCTCCTTGTCGGGTTTCGCTGGCGCCCGGTGTTCTGCCCTTTACAATAGAGAGACAGGAGTTGGAAACCAGATGCAGCCCAGACGTTCTTCGACACGCGGCTTTAAACGTACTGCGACATTGCTGAACGGCCAGATCAGGCGCGCCGGGGAAAGCCGGGGATTCGCCGTCTCTCGTCTATTGACCCATTGGGCCGAGATCGTGGGGCAGGATGTGGCCTCGATCGCGCGGCCGGTGAAAGTGGGCTATGGCAAGGGCGGTATGGGGGCCACGCTGACGGTGCTGACCACCGGTCCGCAGGCGCCGATGCTTGAGATGCAAAAGGAACAGCTGCGCGGCAAGGTGAATGCGGTTTATGGCTATAATGCCATCAGCCGGGTGCGCATCACCCAGACAGCTCCGACAGGATTTGCCGAGGGGCAGGCCAGTTTCGACCACAAGCCGAAACAGGCGAAACCCACAATCAAACCAGAAATCATAGCCGAGGCAGACCGGGCCGCGCAGGGTGTCCATGATGGCGATCTGCGCGCAGCCCTTGAACGTCTGGGCCGTAACGTTTTATCCAAGCAAAAATGCCGAGAAAGGGCTGATTCATGAGCCGTATTGCAACCGGAATCTGCGCCGCCATCGCCATAGCCGCAGGCGGCTATTGGCTGACGCAGTCGAATTCTACTCCGTCCAACCCGCTGGTTGGCAGCGCCGAGGCACAACAGACCGATCTGGATACCTCGACCATCATCGAAATGGTTCAGGGCTCGGCGGATGCGCCGGTCGAGATCGTCGAATATGCGTCCTACACCTGCCCTCATTGCGCGACCTTCCATCAGGGGACGTATAAAGAGCTGAAGAAGAACTATATCGACACCGGCAAGGTCAAATTCACCTACCGTGAGGTGTATTTTGACAAATACGGACTTTGGGCCTCGATGGTCGCGCGCTGCGGCGGCCCCGAGAAGTTCTTCGGCATTTCTGATCTGATCTACAAGGATCAGTCCAAATGGACTCGCGCCGGAGGACCTGCGGAAATCGTGGACGAGCTGCGCAAGATCGGACGTTTGGCCGGAATCAGCAACGACCAGCTTGATGCCTGCCTGCAGGACGGAACGCGTGCGCAGACGCTGGTGGCCTGGTATCAGGAAAACGCCGAGCGCGACGACATCAGAGCAACCCCATCCTTTATTGTGAACGGCAAGAAGGTCGACAATCAGTCTTACGAAGAATTCAAAAAGCTGATCGACGCCGAACTGGGCAGCTAAATCCAAACACGACCGGCCTGTCAGGGCCGGCCGCCTTCAGGGCGAAGGCGCGACCTGCAGTAGCAACTGTTTGACCCGGTCGCCCTCGTCCATATTCAGCCGGACGGGCAGGGTGATGACTTTGCTGCGAAAGGCGGCTGGCAGGCGGACCGCATCTTTTTCCGTCGTGACCATCTGAGCGCCGAGCAGGTGCGCTTCATTCTCTAGCCGTGTCATCAGGGCCGGTGTCAGGGGCTGGTGATCGTCCAGCGCTTCGGCCCGCAGCAATTTGGCGCCCTGTTGGCGCAGGGTGGCAAAGAACTTCTCCGGATGGCCGATACCGGCAAAGGCGAGAACCGGCGTGTCCGTCCAATCCATTCCTGTCTGCAGCGGTTCGACCGCACCGGTCGCATGTGGAACCGTCAGATTTCCCCCCCAGCGGGCGGCGAACTGTGTCTGCGCGTCTGTACCGCCCAGCGACAGCACCAGATCGGCCCGTTGCTGCCCCACATCGACCGGTTCCCGCAGTGGACCCGCAGGCAGGCACAATCCGTTGCCGAACCCCCGCTCGGCATCCACCACGATGACCGAGAAATCCTTGGCGACCGAGGGGTTCTGAAACCCGTCATCCAACAGGATTACGGTTGCCCCGGCCTGGGCTGCGGCTTTTGCGCCCTCGGCGCGGTCCTTGGCCACCCAGACATCCGCAAATGCGGCCAGCAGCAGCGGTTCATCCCCGACTTCTGCCGCCGTATGTTTGCCAGGATCGACGCGCACAGGTCCTGTCAGTGCGCCGCCGTGGCCTCGGGTGACAACATGGGTCTGATGCCACGCGTCCCGCAGCTGTTCGATCATCCAGATCACGGTTGGTGTTTTGCCGGTCCCGCCTGCATTCAGGTTTCCAATGCAGATAACGGGGACGCCTGCGTTGAAACCTGTTTCCGAGGCCAGCCTGCGGGCTGTCGCCGCCGCATAAACCCGTCCCAATGGGGACAGCAGCCGGGCCCTGAGGTCCAACTGATCCGGAGCGGTGTTCCAAAAGTCAGGTGCCCGCATCGTCGGTGCTCCGTTCGTCCAGATAGTCCTGTACCAGTTCGATCAGCTGATCTGATTGCGGCGCGCCGTCGGTCACGATCTGCCAGCCTGCCAAAGCCATATCCGCCGCGCGGTCAGGCGCAAGTAACTCTACCACGGCATCCCCAAGTTCGGTTGCGGTTCTGACCGTCAAAGCGGCGCCTGCCTGGTCCAGCTGATCGTAGGCTGTCTGATGCTGGTCAACATGTGGGCCATGTATGACAGCCGATCCCAGGGCGGTCGCACCAAACGGATCCTGTCCCCCGTCGCCCCGTTCGAGCGAGTTGCCGATAAAGGACACTGCCGAAACACGGTACCACAAGCCCAAATCCTCTGGGTCCGAGGACAAGACGACCTGTGTGGTATCTTCAATCATGCCGCCATCGTCCCAGTTGATGCAGCGCAAGTCCATGGCTTCGAGCCGCCGATGCAGTGGGGCGGCTTCCTGTATGTCGGCGACATGCAGGATTAAGGTCAACCGGGGCAGCATCCGCATGGCCTGACGGTGGGCGCTGAGGACCGAGATGAACTCTTTATCCTTCACCCAGGCCGCAAGCCATATGGGTCTGCTTGAAAAGGCGTGATTGGTTTCGATCAGTTCGTCTTCGGGCCACGGAGAAGGGTTCGGACTTATCAGCAGAGGAGGCGCCTCGCTGACCTTGGTGAAGGCGATTCCCAGTTTGCGGATCTGCCGGGCCGTTTCGTTGCTGGTAGCCAGAATTCGTTGAAAGCAATCGAGAGTGTACCGGCTGATATCGGGCAGCCACCGGGTCCCACGCGCGGTGTTCAGGTCGATTTCAGCTTCGATCAGGATCAACGGCACTTCGCGCTCGTGGGCACGGGTAATCACATTGGGCATCAGCCCGCCGCCAACCCAAATGCCAATATTCGGGCGCCAATGGTCCAGAAACACCCGCGCGGCGCCGGTTTGTTCCGAAGGTAGGTTCACAAGTATGTATTTCGCGCAGTCCCACTGACTCAGGTCCGCTTCGGGTGGGGCCGACAGGACAACCGACAGGCCCAGGCGCGACTGCAGCAGTCTGTGGCAGAAATCCATCATCGCGTGAAGGCGACCCGGATTGGCAATGTGAATCCAGATCAGATCTCCTGATGGTCGGGGCACATAGGGTTGGTCCCCGTTGCCGGGTACGCCCCACGAAAGCACGCGATAGGCCGCCAGACTAAGGGATCGCGGTTTGCTCATGGCGCAATGCCCGCACTGTCTGGGTCAATCTGATCCGCCAGTTGCCGGTGCAATGGCGGGTTTGCCGCGATGACACCATTCAGGCGCGGATGTGGGTTGTTAAGGCGCAGTGGGGCGCCAAGCCGGTCCGTACATATGCCACCTGCCTCTTGGACGATCAAATCCCCTGCCGCGATGTCCCATTCCCAGCTGGGGCGCAGTGTCAACATTCCGTCAAAGCGACCCTGCCCGACCAATGCCAACCGATAGGCAAGCGACGGGCGATAGTTTCGACGGAATTGAGGAACCCGGCCCTGACACCAGTGCCGGCTGTCCAGATTGGGTTTCGCGGCCAGGATCTCGGCCGTCGTGATGTCTTGGGTGTCCGATACGACAATCGGCGCGCCGTTTAGTGTGGCCCCTTGGCCCTTGGCCGCCGCATACAACAGGTCACGCAAGGGCAGGTAAATGACCGCCGCCGTCACCTGACCGTGTTCCGCCACAGCCAGAGAATGCGCCCAGGTCGAGGAACCTTCGGTGAAGCTACGGGTGCCGTCGATCGGGTCAATGATAAAAACCCGGTCCCGGGACAGGCGGTGCTGGGTGTCTTCGGTCTCTTCGCTGAGCCATCCGTAACCCGGTCGGGCAGAGGGCAAACGCTGTTCGAGCATCGCGTTCACGGCCAGATCAGCCTCGGTCACCGGGCCTGCGCCATCGGGCTTGTCCCAGCGTTGTGCTTTTGACCCGGAATACCGGGTTGCGATCTTTCCGGACTCGCGCGCGGCTTCAATCAGCAGGGGCAGGTCAGTTGCCGGCAAGTGTCATTCCCTCGATCAGCAGCGATGGAACCACGCGCGACAAATAGGGGCGGGCGTCATTGGCCGGAATGATCCGCAGCAGCATATCGCGCAGGTTCCCGGCGATGGTGCATTCGTTGACCGGGTGGGTAATCTCGCCATTCTCGATCCAAAACCCCGAGGCACCACGGGAATAATCCCCGGTATTGGGGTTGATGGTCGATCCGATCATCGACGTGACCAACAATCCAGTACCCATATCGCGCAGCAGCTCTGCACGGCTGCGCTCGCCCTGAGTCAAGCTGAGGTTCCAGTTGCTTGGGGACGGAGGCCCAGACACGCCCCGCGTAGCATTTCCTGTCGAGGCCATCTTGAGCTTGCGTGCGCTGGACAGGTCCAATGTCCAGCCCGTCAATACACCGTTTTCGATGATCGCCCGGCGTTGTGTGGGCAGGCCTTCGGCATCAAAGGGGCGCGACCCGGACATGCGCCGGCGATGTGGGTCTTCGATCAGCGAAAGATGTTCCGGCAGAACCTGTTGTCCAAGACAATCCGACAACCAGGACGAGCCGCGCGCGATGGAGATACCGTTGCTGGCGCCCAGAAGATGCCCGATCAACGAAGATGAAATCCGTTCATCGAACAGAACCGGATAGACGCCTGTTGCAGGCTTGCGCGCGCCAACCTGCGCAACAGCACGTTCGCCTGCGGTCCGACCAATCTGGTCCGGGTTGCGCAAATCGCTTTGGAATGTGCGGCTGTCGCCGTCATAATCGCGCTCCATTCCGGTACCTTGGCCCGAGATCGCTACGCAGGAGGTTGACCGGCTGCTGCGCTCATACCCGCCGGAAAAGCCGTTTGTGGCTGCCAGATGCACCCGATGGGTACCATAGGCGGCCGCGGCGTCCGAAACCTGTGAGACGCCTTCAACCGCCAGCGCCGCAGATTCCGCCGCCAGCGCATCATTCAGAAGATCTTCAGCAGTGGGCTCCGGCGCTGGATCGCACAGTTCCAATGCCTGAATGTCCCAATCCCGGATCAACTGAGCCTCATTCGCCAGGCCGGTAAACGGGTCTTCGGGGGCGTCGCGGGCCATAGCGACGGCGCGTTCGGCCATGGCTGTCAGAGTTTCGGACCGGCTGTCGGAACTAGAGACGATGGCCTGTCTTTGGCCCAGAAACACTCGCAGCCCCAGATCGGTGCCCTCGGACCGCTCGGCGGCCTCAAGCGCGCCAGAGCGTACCTCTACCGAGACCGAAGACCCGTCCAGCACGATGGCATCCGCAGCCTCGGCCCCGGCCTTTCGGGCGGCATCCAGCAGGTGTTGGCTGATCTCTTCGGGTGTGCGCGTCATGTGGCCTCCGGTCTTGTTTCTTTGGACCTATCGTCCGCCCGTCCGTCCCGCAAGACCTGCGGTCATTTTCGGGGGTTTGCAGAAAGGCCAGAAAGGCGAATTTCGCATGTGGCTGCAATAATTCCGCTGTTTTGTCCGTAGCCGTAGGTTAGTAGTTGATCCAACTGGATGAGAATGAGACGACTGGGCAGCAAGAACGGGCAGGCCACAACATGCAGAACAATCTATCGCTGCGCGGGGTTACGATCCCCGATGATCCGCAGATCATTACGCCTAAGGTCAAGCGTTCAATCCTGGCCGAGCGTTACGAAAAAGACGAAGTGACCGGTCTGCCGAAATTCATCGACGCGAAGGATCGCGTGGTAGAGCTGGGCGCTGGGATCGGCTTCATCTCATCCTATCTGGTGACACAACTTGGTGTACGCCACGCAAAGTGCATCGAGGCGAACCCGACGCTGTGTGAATTCATCGGCCGTGTCCACAAGGCAAATGACATTGCGAATGTCGAGGTGGTGAACGCGGTTGCTCTCGGCGATACACGGGTTCCCGGAACCGCCCGATTTTACATACGTGAACCGTTCTGGTCCTCATCTCTGGACCCTGATCCTGACTATGTCAGAGAGGTCAGCGTGCCGGAACGTCCTCTGTCAGAAATTCTGCGGGACTTTGAAGCCAACGTGCTGATCGTCGATATCGAAGGGGGCGAGAAGTTTCTGTTCGACGGGGTCGATCTTGTGAATGTCCAGAAAGTCTATCTTGAGGTCCACACCCGTAAGATCGGATTGCACGGGATCAAGGCTTGTTTCGATCATCTGTCGGCACTTGGGTTTGCCTACGATCAACGTGTCAGCAGCGGTGGGTCGGTGCTGTTCCGGCGTGTTCGCCGGCGCTCGTCGTAAACTGGGAAGGCAGCCGGGCCGCCTTCCCTGTTTCTTTTATTTGATGCGCTGTCCATTGGCCAGAATTTGACCATCTTCCTTGAACTCGATTGTCGAATTCAGCGTGTCGGGCTCTTCCCCCGGCACTGCCATGAGACCCATCATCATTCGCGCGCCCATTGCGTCTTGCTCGGCAATCAGACCCATACCGATCAGAGTGTCGATCAGGGCATTCGCACCAACCAGTTGCAGGTTCGCAACGCCAGCGGGCGTCGGCAGACCGCCCAGTTCCTCAGTGTTGGAATTGTCGAAGGTGAAGTCGCCATCGCCGGACAGTTCCGCACCGACCATAGAGACCAGCAACTCGTTGATTGTCAGAGAGTGCAATTCACCCGGCGCTTCGTCCGCAAACTCAAGCGCCTCTACGGCCTCGGGGTCAAAGAAGTTGGTCAGCACTTTGGCCGTACCGGAAAGGTCCAGCGCAATCGTGGCCGGATCGCGTGGCAGGGCGGCTGCGGGGTCAAAAATGCTCCACAGTACGTCTGACATAGTGAAGTCCGTCAAGTTTATCGCCAGCCCAAAGGGTTGAATCTCTTCGGATTCCTGTACCGGGAATTCGAACTTGAAACCGCCACTTTCCATGGCAATTTCGATTGGAAAGGGCAGTTCCGCCGTAGTTACAGCAATCTTGGCGCTGTTTTGTTCGACGTCATAAGCAATTCGGTTCGCGTCGATGCTGCCGGAAAGCCGTCCACCTTCGGATTCGCTGGCCATCGAAAAGTCTTCGCCTTCGCTGCTGCCCGCCATCGAAGACTGGCCCGATCCGTAAGTAAAGAGACCCGAGAAGGCAAAGCCAGCGTCATAGAATGCCTGCGGGTCAGAGAAATTGAAATCTGAAGGGATAATGCTGGTGCCGTCGAAGGCCAGATCGCCAAGCGTGCCGTCGAATTTCCCGGCGTCTTCGCTTTCGGGATCCTGAAATGCCAAGCTGTAGGTCATCTCTGATGCGGTAAAGCTTTGGTCGATATCGCGGTTTTCGCCGATCTTCATTTGCGAGCTGCCGCTCACATCTGCCATTTCAAGGTAGCCACCAACCACTTCGGGCGGCAACGTTTCACCGTCGACTTCGATGTTACCCAGTTTGATTCCAAGGCTGTCTGCAGAGTAATCGTAAGTCACATCATCCGGATCGCCAGAGACGGTCATAACAAGCCCGCTGTGGACGTATTCGATATCGACTGTAAATGACTCGTCCTGACCATCGACATTGCCGGTGACGGTCATGGGGAAACTTTCCGGGACACCAATATTGACGCTACCGTCGCCATTGTCGGTGAGGGTCATTTCAGGCATGGCCATGCTGAACGATCCCTCTTCTTCCGGGAGGTCCATCGACATCGTCAGGTTTTCGATGGTGATACCATTGCCGGTATCTGTCTGGTCACCTGAAACAGTATAGCCCATCTGCGCCAGATAGGACTGCCAGTCATCCCAGACTTCCTGTGGAGTAACGTCGGCAAGCGCCCCCTGCGAAATGACAGTGTAGGCCAGAACTGCGCCGCAGGTGCGGCGGAGAAAAACGGACATCATAGAACCCTTCTTGATCAAATTTGCGCGCATGGTGATGCCGGTGGCGGCGGGCGTCAAGGGGGAAGGGCTGGACCCATTCCCCGTTCGCAGGATAGAGGTTCATTAATTCTCAGGACAATGGAGGTACTGGAACCTTATGCAGGGGAAAACCGTACTGATCACTGGGGCCAGTCGCGGCATCGGGGCCGAGGCAGGGCGCGTATTTGCCGCAGCAGGGGCTAATGTCGTGCTAGTGGCGCGTAATCGGGATCAAATTCAGGTACTGGCGTCGTCGCTTGGTGAAAACGCTATTGCACTGGCCTGCGACGTCAGTGACTTCGCCCAGGTCGAGCTGGCCGTGGCAGAGTGCGTAAACAAGTTTGGCGGGCTGGATGTTCTGATAGGCAATGCTGGTGTCATTGACCCGATTTTCCATTTATCCAGCGCCGATGTCGCGTCCTGGGGTAAAGCGATCGACATCAACCTCAAGGGCGTATTTCATGGAATGCGCGCCGCGCTGCCGGTCATGCGTGCCGCGGGTGGCGGCACTGTCCTGACGGTCTCTTCCGGTGCGGCGTCGAACCCAGTCGAGGCCTGGAGCCATTATTGCGCCTCGAAGGCAGGGGCCAAGATGCTGACGGAATGTCTGCATCTTGAAGAATCCTCCCATGGGATCCGCGCCATGGGCCTGTCGCCCGGCACGGTTGCAACCGATATGCAGCGGGTCATCAAGGCCAGCGGGATCAACGCCGTCAGCCAGTTGGATTGGACCGATCATATCCCCGCCGATTGGCCGGCGCGGGCGCTGTTGTGGATGTGTTCGTCAGACGCGGATGAGTTTCTAGGCACCGAAATTTCGCTGCGACGTGAGGATATTCGGCAAAGGGTTGGATTGACGTGATTGAATTGAACAAGGCGGACGGGCTGTGGACAGTCACGCTCAACAACCCCGACAAGGCAAATGCGCTGACCGGTGCGATGCTGACCGAGCTGTGCGAGATTGCCGAGGCCGCGACCGGCGCAAGTGCGCTGATCCTGACCGGGGCTGGCAAAGTGTTCAGCGCCGGCGCCGATCTGGAAGAGGCGCGCGCCGGCCTGGCGACCTCGGATCTGTGGGAGCGGTTGTCGGCTGCTATCGCCGCGTTACCCTGCCTGACGGTTGCCGCACTGAATGGAACGCTGGCTGGTGGGGCCAATGGCATGGTTCTGGCCTGCGATATCCGCATTGCCGTACCGGAAGCCAAGTTCTTTTATCCGGTGATGAAGCTGGGTTTTCTGCCACAACCCTCCGATCCCGCACGCATGGCGGCCCTGATCGGTCCGGCTCGGACAAAGATGATCTTGATGGCCGGGCAAAAGATCACTGCGGATGAGGCTTATGCCTTTGGGCTGGTCGATCGCGTAGTTGCACCTGAAGACCTGATGCAGACCTCCCTTGATCTGGTGGCTGACAGCGTCGCCGCCAATCCTGAAATTGCGACCGGTATCGCGCGGTTATGTTCATGAGGTTGTCTGCCCTGCGTCTGCGCGTGGCTGACACGGATCGTCTTTCCGAGTTTTACAGGGATGCAATGGGTATGACTGCACGCCGGCAGGGCGCAAGCCTTCGATTGGGATATGCCGGGCAGGATGCCGATCTGCTTTTGATGCCGGGCGGCGGTGGGTACACACATGATCGGGGCCAGAGATATTGGAAGATCGGCATCACCCTGCCGGATGTTGATCTGGCTGCCGCTTTTTTGCGCGAAAAAGGCATCGAGGTTTCAGAGCCGGACCAGTTTCTGGATATCGGCTATATGTGCCACCTGACTGATCCCGAGGGTTTCGTGATCGAACTGCTGCAACACGATTTCCGTGGCAATCGCCCGGACGGTATCGCCGATCCCAAGACCCCTTTCGCGGATGCGCGTATTGGACAGATCACCTTGCGCGCCGGGAATATCGCGGCCGAGGATGCCTTTTGTCGTGCACAGGGGATGCAGCTGCTATCTGTGCAGGATGTGGCACAATATGGGTTCGATCTGCACTTTTATGCTTTCACCGACGAGGTTCCCCCTAATGCCGACCTGTGGTCTGTTGAGAACCGCGAATGGCTTTGGAAACGCCCCTATACTACGCTCGAGTTTCAGCACAGCGCAGGTGCTACGTTTGCTCGGACCCCCGATTTCCGAGGGCTTGAGATGCAGGGCCTGACCCAGCCCGGCCATGATGCTTTTGGCGACCCTGTCCTGCCGGGCTGATTACCGACGACGCCGTTTTCCCGGCACTCTGGATCGAAAATCAGGGGGCCGTTTGCGAATCCAGCTCAGAAATCTTTCTAGGCGAGGGTGGGCGCGCAAAGCTTCGATCGTATTGAAATCCCGTGCCAGCTCCGCTTCGGTCAGGGTGGCGTGGATCTCTTTGTGGCAGATCACATGCAGAAAAACCGTGGGGCCGCCCTTGCCCCCTTTCAGTTTTGGGATCAGATGGTGCAGGCTGCCGTTCCCATCGGGGATCGGCCGGTCGCAGAGGGGGCAGATCGGGTCGCGGTCGGTCATATCAGCGTAACGTCGCGCCGCAGGGCGCGAAAGGCAAGAGGACAGCAATGGCACAAGCCGTCGTGATCGGAGGCGGGCCAGCGGGCCTGATGGCGGCGGGTGAACTTGCCGCCGCAGGTCATGATGTGCTGGTGGCCGAGGCCAAACCCTCGGTTGCCCGAAAACTCTTGATGGCAGGGAAGTCTGGCCTGAACCTAACCAAGAATGAACCGCTCGAAACACTTTTGTTGTCTTATGGACCCGCCGCTGAGTGGCTACGCCCTATGGTGGCGGAATTTGATGCTGCCGCCGTTCAGGACTGGGCGCGTGATCAGGGACAAGAGGTATTTACAGGCTCAACGGGGCGGTTGTTTCCAAAGGCTATGAAGGCCTCACCTCTGTTGCGGGCTTGGCTGGGGCGTCTTGATGCGGCTGGTGTGCAAATCAAAACCCGATGGCGGTGGACCGGATGGAACGGCGATGCTCTGGAATTCGATACTCCGGAAGGTCACCGGCAGATTGAGGCTGACACGACGATTCTGGCCATGGGCGGCGCAAGCTGGGCGCGATTGGGATCGGATGGAGCTTGGGCCCCACTGTTGCAAGGGGCGGGTGTCGACCTGTCGCCATTTGCCCCGGCGAACTCGGCCCTGTCAGTGGATTGGAGCGCACATATGCAGCCGCATTTCGGCGCTGCGATCAAATCCGTTGGGTGGACTGCCGGGGATGTGATCAGTCGCGGCGAGGCGACGATTTCATCCAAAGGCCTTGAAGGCGGAGGGCTCTATTCCCTGACGCCCGCTTTGCGAGAAGGTGCGCCGTTGAGTGTTGATCTGGTTCCCGATCTGGATGCAGCTACCTTGCAGCAGAAAATTGCAGCCAAGAAATCCAAGACGACGCAGTCGCAATGGATGAAGAAATCTCTGCATCTGTCTCCGCAAAAGATCGCTCTGTATCACGAGATGAACAGGGGAAGCGGTCTGAGTGTCGAAACGTTGAAATCTCTGCCCCTCAGCCACGCGGGGTTGCGGCCAATGGATGAGGCAATCTCAACCGTCGGAGGTGTACGGCAAGGCGCTTTGGACGAAGGGTTGATGCTGAAATCCAGGCCCGGAATGTTCTGTGCCGGCGAGATGCTGGATTGGGAAGCTCCGACCGGTGGCTATCTGCTAACTGCCTGTCTGGCGACAGGGCGATGGGCTGGGCGATCAGCTGCAAACTGGCTGGCGCGGACCGCTTAACGCGACTTTGCCAGCATCGCCAGACGGATCATGGCACGTTCGACCAAAGCCATGGCTGGGGCCGTTTGCCCAGCTGACCGCAATGACAGATCCGTATCAGTCAGAACGGTCAAAGCGGTCTGCAGTTTGGGTGCCCCCCATCCCTGTGCTTGCCGCAGAATACGATCACGCCGCTTTCCATAGACGGGTGGGCGCAGCTTGCCGACGCCCTGTGCCGCACCACCGGGATCGGCGGCACAGGCGTAAAGCGTTCGAAAGTGCCGGGTTGCTCCGATACACAGGCTGACCGCATTTGTACCTTGCGATTGCAGCCGTCGTATCAGCGGGCTAATCTCTCCGGCTCTGCCTTCGGCGACCACGTTCAGGACATCGTCCAGAGCGGCCTCGGTCGAGCTGGGTGCACAGGCCTCGATATCTTCGAGAGCCAATTCAGTATCGTCTCCGCGCTTGTAAAGAGACAATTTTTCAATGGTTTGCGTAAAGTCCCCGGGGCTGATGGCCGTGGCAAGTTCGGTGATGGCCGACATTGCATCCGGTGGAATGTTATTGACTCCGGCCTGTGCCAGAACCCGTTCAACCTCGGCCCTAGAGGGCGGATCGTCATAGATCCCAACGGCATAGGCTGCGGGATGCGACTCGAATGCCTTACGGATCTTTGAGCTGGGTTTGAGCTGCCCGGCCGTCACGATGATCTGAGCGTCGCCCGTTGCCCAATCCTCGAATGCGGTAATGATGGCTGGGGCGGCGACATCAGTTGCATCTTCGACGAAAACTGCACGTGGGCCGGGGAAGAACCCGACAGCCTTGACCGCGTCCAGCAACAGTGCCGGTTCCCCGCGCAGATCACCACCTGGCATTCGGGTCAGGCGCATTTCCTCTTCGGCGCCTTCTCCCAGCAGGGCTGACAAGACCTGTTGCCGTTTCAAGGCCACACGCATCGCATCGGATCCGTAAATCAACAACCCTGCCTTGCCCGCGTCCGGTTTGGCGAAATACCCCTCAGCCTCGCGCGGGCTGAGCTTCATTGGGTCAGGCCCGGTGCTGCATAAAGGCGGTTCACGATTTGATCGGACAGGATGATCATCAGCCGCTCGGTCGCGTCACGTTCGTCCGCAAGCGTCGAGACGGTTGAGCCTGCAGCGGAATAGCCCACGAAATCATGGACATTTCCTGATACCAGAATCCGCCTGGTTTCAGCGGACCTGAGGGAAAATTCCGCGCGCCCTTCGATTGTATACCGGTTCGTCTCGTTGGTAGTCGTGATCGCTGCAGATTGCGTGGCCGTAGCAACCTTAACATCCAGATCATACAGCTTTTGTGCGCTCGCATCCCGGCCCAGCCGCTGTTCCAAATTCTGGACAAGCAAATAGCTTTCCACGGAATTTGGCTCAGTTACAGCAACTTTACCATGCAATGCTTCACCTGTTCCGCCCGGCGCGTAAACGGGTTGGAACCCGCATGCGGCCGCCAGCAAGCAAGCAGCCAGCGGCATCAACAAAAGGCTTCTGCGATTAAACAACGACATTCACGATCCGACCTGGAACAACGATCACTTTCTTCGGCGCGGCACCGTCCAGTGCCTTTTGCACAGCTTCGGTGCTGAGCGCGATTTTTTCAACCTCTGCCTTGTCCATATCTTTTGGAACGCTGATTTCCGCGCGGCGTTTGCCGTTGATCTGGATCGGCAGGGTTACAGTGTCATCGACCAGCATAGCTTCGTCCGCGACAGGCCAGGGGGCTGTTGCGATCAAACCTTCGCCGCCCTGATGCGCCCAGATATCTTCGGCCAGATGTGGTGTCATCGGCGACATCAACTGTGCCAGCGTCTTTATCGCCTGCTTTTGGGCCGCTGCACCCGCTTTGGATTTTGCCAACGTATTGGTAAACGCATAGAGCTTTG
Source organism: Ruegeria sp. YTSA105 (assembly GCF_059610225.1). NCBI lineage: Bacteria > Pseudomonadati > Pseudomonadota > Alphaproteobacteria > Rhodobacterales > Roseobacteraceae > Ruegeria > Ruegeria sp. YTSA105. Next base: position 115,155 of record NZ_JBXWNE010000008.1, on the reverse strand, counting down.
CAATGGCGGCATTAAAGCCGAAGCTTTCAACACCAAGCGTCACATCATGGATGGCTTTGTGCATCTCGCGCAGCAGGTCTTGATCCCCGTCGCCTTTTGCCTCGGGGTCCATCGCGCCGATCTTGTCGCAGAGGTTCCAGACACGGTTCAGGTGCTTGAATGCAGCCTCTGCGCCTGATGCTGTCCACTCCACATCCCGCTCGGGCGGTGAATCGGATAACACGAACCAGCGCGCGGTATCCGCGCCGAAGGCCGAGATGATGCTGACCGGATCGACCACATTTTTCTTAGATTTTGACATCTTGGCCGATGGGATGACCTCAACCTCGGTTCCATCCGCCAATTTTCCGTCGGTCACATCCTCGGGCAGGTGATAGACCGGACGGCCATTGGCGTCGCGGGTTTGATAAATCTCGTGCGTGACCATGCCTTGGGTAAACAAGGCATCAAAGGGCTCGATGGCCTTTTTCGGCAAATGGCCAGTGATCTGCATCGCCCGCGCAAAGAAGCGGGAATAGAGCAAGTGCAGGATAGCGTGTTCGATGCCGCCGATATATTGATCGACATTCATCCAGTATTCAGCCTCGGCCAGATCGGTCGGCGTTTCCGTGTGCGGAGCCGTAAAGCGGGCGAAATACCACGACGAATCGACGAACGTATCCATCGTGTCGGTTTCTCGCTTGGATGGCGCACCGCAAGACGGGCAGGCGCAGTCGCGCCAGGTCGGGTGGCGGTCCAGCGGGTTGCCCGGTTTGTCAAAAGTGACATCATCGGGCAGGCGGATCGGCAAGTTTTCTTTCTTTTCGGGCACCACGCCGCAGGATTCGCAATGCACCACGGGAATCGGGCACCCCCAATAGCGCTGACGCGACAGACCCCAATCGCGCAGACGGTATTTGGTAACGCCTTCGCCCCAACCCGCTTTTTCAGCGAAATCGACGGTGGTGTTGATTGCGTCATCACCCGTGGCGTCGGTCAGCCCGGCAAAATGGTTTACCCAGCGGACTTTTTCGGTTTTCGGCGGAACGAATGCGGTTTTGTCGACCGGCGTGTCATTATCAAGCGCAAAGAACGTGTCGACGACGGGCAAACCGTACTTACGGCAGAAATCCAGGTCGCGCTGGTCGTGGGCCGGGCAGGCAAAGATGGCGCCGGTGCCGTAATCCATCAGGATGAAATTGGCGATCCAGACCGGCAGCTCCCAATTCGGATCCAGCGGGTGTTTGACCTTGACACCAGTGTCATAGCCCAGCTTTTCGGCGGTCTCTATGGCCTCTTCTGTGGTGCCGCCCTTGCGGCATTCGGCAACGAACTCAGCCACTTCGGGGTTTTCGGCCTCAAGTTGCTTGGCAATCGGATGGTCTGGCGAGATGCCGACGAAAGACGCCCCCATCAGCGTATCGGGGCGCGTTGTATAGACGGTGATTGGCTCACCACCATCGACGCGTTCAAAGCCAAACTGCAATCCACGCGACTTGCCGATCCAGTTTTCCTGCATTAGGCGCACTTTTGCCGGCCAGTTCTCCAGCGTGTCCAGCGCATCCAGCAATTCCTCAGAGTAATCGCTGATCTTGAAGAACCATTGCGTCAGCTCGCGCCGTTCAACCAATGCGCCCGAGCGCCAGCCGCGCCCGCCTTCGACTTGTTCATTGGCCAGTACGGTCATATCGACCGGGTCCCAGTTCACCACTGCGTTCTTGCGGTAAACCAGACCGGCCTGCAGCATATCCAGGAACAGCGCCTGTTGCTGGCCGTAATATTCTGGGTCACAGGTGGCGAATTCGCGGGACCAGTCGATGGACAGGCCCAGAGGCTTCATCTGGCTGCGCATGTCTGCGATGTTGCCATAGGTCCAGTCTTTCGGGTGACCGCCAATAGCCATCGCAGCGTTTTCTGCAGGCATCCCGAACGCGTCCCATCCCATCGGGTGCAGCACGTTATGGCCGGTCGCAAGCTTGTGGCGCGCGATTACGTCGCCCATCGTATAGTTGCGCACATGTCCCATATGGATGCGGCCAGACGGGTAGGGGAACATTTCAAGCACATAATATTTCGGCTTGTCCGCCTTGTGGTTGGCGGTGAAGATTCCGGCCTTGTCCCAGGCCTCTTGCCATTTTGCTTCGATTTCGGTGGCCGAATAGCGCGACATCGTGCGGTCCTTCGTAATGAAAACGCCGGGCATGAACCCGGCGTGGTAATATTGTGATTTGAAGCGGGTTGCTAGAGCTTGTTGTCCGCAATGCGCAGCTGACGGGCGCGGGACAGGATTGCATCTTCGATTGCGCGTGTGGTTGCCGCGCTGACCGGTGCACCCCCGCTGGTCTGCAGCGCAACCGACAAGGATCGTGCCGCCAGGGCGGGATCGCTGATGTGAACCGTGGCCCTGTATTGCCGTCCACCACCCGGAGGCGTGCCGTAACCTGTTACGATTACACCGGTAAAGGGATCGACTTCCTGCACGGGCAGAAAGTTAAGGACATCCAGCGAGGCAGCCCACAGATAGCGGTTCACATTGGTAACCTGCTCGGCGTCTGCGGTGTTGAATACATCCCAGATCGTTGAGCGATTCGGATCGTTCAGCTCACGCTCGTCCGAGCGACCGCCATCCACATTGAGTGGCGTTGCACTGGGTTCTGCGTTGCGATTCTGTCCGCAAGCCGACACCGCGGCTGTCACTATGATCAAACCGAAAATTGTCTGCAGGCGCATGTTGGACAGGTTCCGTTTCGTTGGTTTTAGGTTATTCACGTTACTCCTAGACAAGGTCTGGTTCGTCAACAAGCTTAATCTTGTCACATCCAGAGCAGGCTTCGGGGTTGATTCAGTGGGTAAATCAGACTGTGGCATCCTTGCACCAATTCTAGGTCAATGCGCGTCAGTTTTTATGCCAAGCTTGCGTGACAGGGGCAAAAAGGGCGAAACGGTTCCCGTGCTGAGACATGTGCCTAAGCACGTGTCGAGTTAAAAAACTTTTGAAACCGAGGGAAACAAGATGAAAAAAGTTCTCTTCGCATCGACCGCACTGATTGCAACCGCAAGTGTTGCAGCGGCCGAAGTTAAGTTCAGCGGCTACGGCCGTTTTGGTATTGGTTATCAGGAGGACCGCACAGCGGCCACCACCACCACCACTACCACCACCACTACTGCAAGTAGTGCAACTGTTCAGAACGTTAACGTGTTCGCGAACGACACTGACGACACAATCCTGGTCTCGCGCTTCCGCCTGAACATCGACGGCACAGCCGAAACCGATGGCGGCGTTGAGTTCTCGGCTCGTGTACGTCTGCAGGCTGACGAAGACTCGTCCACCGGCGAAGCCAACTCGGCTGGCCTGAACGGCGCGCGCTTCTCGGTCATCTACGGTGGTCTGCGTGTTGACGCCGGCAACGTTGCTGGTGCTTTCGACAACTTGGCAAACTACTACGGTAACGAGCCTGGCTTGGAAAACTTCATCGGTCAGTATTCTGCCGTTGACTATGGCTTCCTGGGTTACTCGTCGACCGGTTCGGGTTCGAACGCTGTGTTCTTCCAGTACGCAGTTGGTGACTTCGCCTTTGGTGCGTCGTACGATCAAGCGACCATCTTCCAGGGCGGTGGCAACACCACGAGCGCTGACCGTTGGGACGTAAGCGCGACTTACACCTTCAACAACATCACTGCAGCGCTGGCCTATGGTCAAACTGACGCGGGCGATGCTGGCGACGACCCAAGCCTGCTGGTCTTCACCCTGGGTGCAGAATTCGGCGACTTCTCGGGTACGCTGTTTGTTGCTGACGATAAAACCGAAAACGACCTGACCGACGGCACTGCTTGGGGTGTATCGGGTGCCTACAATGTTGGCGCCGCGACCACTCTGACCTTCGCCTACGGTGACGGTAACGCTGATGCGGACACGCAGCAGTACGGCATCGGCGCCATCTACGACCTGGGTGGCGGTGTATCGCTGCGCGGTGGTGTAGGTGTCAGCGACTGTGACGTCTGCGACGACTCGACCACACGTGCCGACTTTGGTGCACAGTTCAACTTCTAAGTTGATCTGAGCCGCAAGGTTTAAGGGCAGGTCTTCGGACCTGCCCTTTTCTTTTTGTCCGACATAGTGTTTTTCTTCGCCCATAACTGATCGAGGACCCAAATGTCGCTGCAAGAAATATCTGCCCGGATAACCAAAGCCGAAACTGCCTCGGGGCGGGACGTCGGGGCCGTGAAGCTGATCGCCGTGTCAAAGGTTCAGCCGAATGAGCGTGTAGCGGAAGTGCTTGCTTTAGGGCATCGCTGTTTCGGTGAAAACAGGGTTCAAGAAGCCGTCGGAAAATGGCCGGAATTCAAATTGCAGTACCCGGATGTCGATTTACATCTGATTGGGCCGTTGCAAACGAACAAAGCCCGTCAGGCGTTGGATCTGTTCAGCACGATCCATTCTGTTGACCGCCCCAAACTGGCCAATACTCTGGCCCGGCTCGCGCAAGAGGTCGGCACTTGCCCGGATCTGTTCATTCAGGTCAATACCGGTGAAGAGGATCAAAAGGCAGGAATTCTGCCCACTGAGGCAGACGCATTTATTGCCGATTGCCGCGGGCTCGACCTTCCGATTCAGGGCCTGATGTGCATTCCGCCTGTCGAGGAAGAGCCATCTCTGCATTTCGCCTTGCTTGCCAAGATAGCTGAACGCAATGGTCTGAAAGGGCTATCCATGGGGATGAGCAGCGATTTCGAGCAGGCCATTGCACTTGGCGCGACCCATGTGCGCGTCGGCTCGGCCATTTTCGGTGAACGAGTTAAGCCTGAGGGATAATCAGCCGCGTGCCTGGCTCGATTCGACGTGCGATCCACCGCAGATGGTCGCGCCGAAACGCAACGCAGCCTTCTGTAGGAAAACCGGGCCGTCGCCATTGATGCAAGAAAATTGCTGAACCGCGCCCAGCCACCGCATTGGGCCAGTTCCAGTCAGTGATCAGAACCAGATCGTAAAGCGGGTCCGCGCGGCGGAGTTTTTCGTGGCTGAAAGGATAAGGTGCGCTGACCATATGATTGTACTGCGCGTCTTCCACATCATCTGACCAGAGGTCCTGAGGACCGATTGGGATGGCCCAAGGCGACGGTCTTGCGAGCCGGTCGGGCCGGTACAGCATACCAACGATGTTGAGGCAGCCGGTCGGCGTGGCGCCGTCCCCCTCACGCTTGCTGTTGCTTAACCCACCTTTCCCGATCGAACAGGGAAAATACCCGCCGCGAAAACGAACGCCGCGGCGGGTTAGAACCAGATCTGCGGGTGTCACAGCAAATGTCCCGACTTGGCTGCTTTGGTGGCCAGATAGTCGCGGTTATGGGCAGTTTCGCCGACTTTCAGCGGGACGCGCTCGGTGACGGCGATGCCGGTCTTCTCCATCATCGCGATCTTGGCGGGGTTGTTGGTCAACAGCCTTACGGAACTGAAGCCGAGCAATTTCAGGATGTCCGAGCCCAGACGGAAATCGCGCTCGTCATCCTCGAACCCGAGACGGTGATTGGCCTCGACTGTATCGAACCCTTGATCCTGCAGGAAATAGGCGCGCATCTTGTTGGCCAAGCCAATCCCGCGGCCTTCCTGATTCAGATACAGAAGTACTCCTGCCCCTTCAGACCCCATCTGGGCCAGGGCCCCACGCAGTTGTGGCCCGCAATCACATTTCAAGCTGCCCATCAGATCACCGGTGAAGCAGGCCGAATGCAGCCGAGCCAATACCGGTTTGCTGCGGTCGGGGCGGCCGATCTCTATTGCGTAATGTTCCTCGCCGCCATCTTCAGGGCGAAAAACGTGCAGGCGCCCGGCTTCGGATACCTCCATCGGCAGTCGGGCGGCCACGACCTCATTCAAAAGGCTTCGATCCGACAGATGTGGCGCGGCGCGGGTATGGTCAATACATGTCAGGCCATGTGCAGTAGCGAAGGTTCGACCATCTTGAACAGGAACAACGATTGCCGCCGGCAGAAGGTGGGCTGACTTGGTCAAAGCAATGGCAATGCGATGCAGATTGGCGTTGCCCTGACGCTCTGTCATCAGTGGGCCTTTCATAGGCGCGTTCAGATCGTCCGAGGGATCGGCCACCGCCTGCACCCAGGCAACATCGGCATCTGCTGGAACGATCACACGCGCCAGGTCACCGTCATAGGCCCGTGCCTTTAATGTCTCGGCCCGTCGGACAGTCACTGCGACTACAGGATCGCCACCCAGACCTTGCAAGTCGGCAAGCCGCTGTGCGCTCAGCGTTTCCGACGCAATGGCCAGTACGCTAAAGCCGGTGTCATCCGTCAGGGCGACCGGCAAGCCCATGCGCAGGTCAGCCCGTGCCCGAGCAAGCAGTTCCGAGATATCCGGGATAAGACTCATCTGTTGTTACCCTGTAACGATCAGCCCTTCATGTAGCCTGATCAAAAGGAAATGTGAAACAATTCTTCATCCTGAGACACGAGGGCGTGAAACGGTTGCAGCAAACCTTGTTGATTGCATCTTTCGCGCGCAAGTGGTGGAAAAGGGCTTAGGAGGACCGGATATGGCACAGCTAAAGAAAATCCTGCTAGTGGATGATGATGAGGATCTGCGCGAGGCGTTGAGCGAACAGCTCGTGATGACCGAGGATTTTGATGTATTCGAAGCGTCGGACGGGGCATCAGCCATGGAGCGGGCTCGCGAGGCGATTTACGATCTGGTCATTCTGGATGTTGGCTTGCCCGACACGGATGGGCGCGAGCTGTGCCGCCTGATGCGCAAGCAAGGTGTGAAAAGCCCGATCCTGATGTTGACCGGTCATGACAGTGACGCGGACACCATCCTGGGTCTGGATGCCGGTGCCAATGACTATGTTCCCAAGCCGTTCAAGTTTCCGGTTCTTCTGGCACGTATACGTGCACAGCTTCGCCAGCATGAACAATCAGAAGACGCGGTATTTGTGCTCGGGCCTTATACTTTCAAGCCGGCGATGAAGATGCTGATCACCGACGAAGACCGCAAGATTCGACTGACCGAGAAGGAAACCAATATCCTCAAGTTCCTGTACCGGTCCGCCGACGGTGTCGTCGCCCGTGACATTCTGCTGCATGAGGTCTGGGGCTATAATGCCGGTGTCACCACACATACGCTGGAAACTCATATCTATCGCCTGCGTCAGAAGATCGAGCCCGATCCATCCAACGCGCGCCTTTTGGTCACAGAATCGGGTGGATATCGCTTGGTATCGTAACTTGATGTGGATTGACTTGGATCAAAGTGATACCCTGTAGACATCTTTAAGTTACTCCCAACCCGTACATGTCCGGGTAATGACATGTACCTCCCTGTTGGACTGCCGGGCCTGATGGCCCGGCCTTTTTTGTTTGTGCTGCAAAATGTTTTGCGGCTCCTAGCGGATTGCGACAAAGTATATGTTCATGTAATGTTCTATTTCTGGAGTGCAAAATTGGAGGCGAAAGTGATTCATGGAAGTTGCCTGTGTGGCGCCGTAAAATTCCAACTTACCAGTGAACCTTCGGTTATGGGAACATGCCATTGTTCGCGTTGTCGGAAGGCAGGTGCAAGCACTGTTGTCTTCGTCAAGAAAGATGATGTTGTTTGGCTGGACGGTAAGGACCGAGTTGTCACTTACCAGCCTGAACCGCCCTATAAATATGGCAGGTGTTTCTGCGATACCTGTGGGACGTCGCTTGGTGAAATTCTGGCTGATGCGGACAGTTTTCCGATTGCGGCTAATGCGCTGGACACTCCGTTTGATCTGAAAGTCCAGTTTCACGAATCCGTATCTGAGAAACCGCATTGGTACGAGATTTGCGATGATGCGCCCCAATCCTCAGGGCATCCGTCCTGATAATTTCTTTTACGATGGTACCTGTGAAAGCACCGCGTTAGGGTGCGCCAACCGCGACAGAGGAATTCCCTATGCCTTTTACTCTTGCCACATGGAACATCAACTCGGTCCGTCTGCGCGAGCCTATCGTGCTGAAATTGTTGCGCGAAGAGGCACCGGATGTTCTGTGCCTGCAGGAATGCAAGTCTCCGGTGGACAAGATCCCCACCGAAGGGTTTGCCGAACTGGGTTACACTCACATGGTTGCGCGCGGGCAAAAGGGGTACAACGGCGTTGCGATCCTGTCTCGCCTGCCTATGGTCGAGGCGGGCGACATGGATTTCGCAGATCTCGGCCATGCGCGCCATATCGCGGGGCGGCTGGAAAACGGTGTGACGATCCACAATTTCTATGTGCCTGCGGGCGGGGATGTGCCGGATCGTGAGGTGAATGAGAAGTTTGGCCAGAAGCTGGATTACCTGACCGATATGCGTGACTGGTTCCACGCGGAAAAGCCGGAAAAATCCATTCTGGTTGGTGATCTGAACATCGCTCCGCGTGAGGATGATGTCTGGTCGCACAAACAGTTGCTCAAGGTCGTTTCGCATACACCGGTCGAGGTCGAGGCTTTGGCCGAAACACAGGACTCAGGCGGTTGGGTCGATGTCACCCGGCAGGACATCCCCGAAGGGCAGCTTTATAGCTGGTGGTCCTATCGCGCGCGGGATTGGGACGTGGCCGACAAGGGGCGGCGGCTGGATCACGTCTGGGCGACCCCGGATATCTCGAATGCAGGCCATTCCAGCCGCGTTCTGCGCAACGCGCGCGGGTGGGAAAAGCCCAGTGATCACGCCCCGGTCTTTGCGACCTTTGACGTCTGACGTAAAACTCTGCCCTTGGTTTCCGGGTCAAGCGACTGCATATAGAGCGCAAGTTTAATCGAAAGAGTGACAGCCATGGACCTTCTGAACGGCGCAGACACCCCCGCCACCGATCTGATCAAGGACGGGACCGAAGCCACTTTTATGGCGGATGTGGTCGAAGCCTCGCAGGACGTGCCGGTCATCGTAGATTTCTGGGCGCCGTGGTGCGGCCCATGCAAAACGTTGGGCCCGCTGTTGGAAGAGGCTGTGACCGCCGCCAAGGGTGCGGTCAAGATGGTCAAAGTCAATGTGGACGAAGCACAGATGATCGCTTCACAGATGCGCGTTCAGTCTATCCCGACCGTGTATGCCTTTCACAAAGGCCAACCGATCGACGGATTTCAGGGCGCAGTGCCCGGATCCGAGATCAAAGCATTTGTAGATCGCGTGATCGAGGCGACAGGTGGCGAAAGCCCGGGTGGTCAACTGGACGATGCTGTCGAGGCTGCCGAGGAAATGCTGACCGAAGGTGCCGCAGCGGATGCCGCTCAGACCTTTGCTGCCATTCTGGGTGAGGATCCGAACCACGCCACCGCTTATGGTGGGCTGGTACGCGCGCATATCGCCACTGGCGATTTGGAGCAGGCCGAGGCAATTTTGAACGGTGCCCCGGCGGAGATTTCCACATCGCCAGAGCTTGAAGCGGCAAACGCACAGTTGGAACTGGCCAAGCAAGCGGCAGATGCCGGCCCGGTGGCCGAATTGACCGCAGCGGTTGAGGCCGATCCTGACAATCATCAGGCACGGTTCGATCTGGCGCAGGCCCTGCATGCCAATGGCGAGGTTGAAGAGGCGGTGGCGCAGCTGCTGGAAATGTTCCGCCGTGACCGTGAATGGAACGAAGGCGCGGCCAAGTCTCAGCTGTTCACGATATTTGATGCGCTCAAACCCAATGATCCGATTGTTCTGAACGGGCGGCGCAAGCTCAGCTCGATGATATTTGCCTAATTCTGGATCAGGGCTACACTCGGGTACATGATGCATCCCGCTGATCTGCCGGAAACGGTATCCGTTTTCCCTTTGCCCGGGGCGCTGTTGCTGCCCCGATCGCGCTTGCCGCTGCATATATTTGAGCCGCGCTATCTGCAGATGCTGGACGACGCTTTGAAGACCCAGGAACGGTTGATCGGGTTGGTTCAGCCGAATCCCTGTCAAAGCAACGAAAACAAGCTGCACAAAATTGGCTGCGCGGGGCGGGTGACGCAGTTTTCCGAAACTGAAGACGGCCGCTATCTGATCACTCTGACTGGCATCTCCCGGTTCCGTATTCAGGCCGAGTTGGATGCATTTACCCCATACCGCCGTTGTAACGTGACCTGGCGCGGGTTTGACCGTGATCTTGGCAAGGTCGAGCACGACGAGGGGTTTGATCGGGTGGGGCTTTTGAAGCTGTTGGAAAAGTTCTTTTCGTCGCGAAAGTTGTCGGCTGATTGGGATATGTTGAAAGACGCGAATGATGAACTGCTTGTGAATTCGCTGTCGATGTTGCTGGATTTTGATCCGGAAGAAAAACAAGCCTTGCTAGAGGCTCCCTGTTTGCGCACCCGGCGCGAGACTTTGGTGACACTGATTGAATTCGCCATGCGCGGCGGAGCGAATGAGGAAACACTACAATGACCACCGTTGAACACGCTTTTGACCGCCACATGCTTGAGGCGCTAATTTGTCCGAAGACGCATACAACGCTGCATTATGACGCTGAAAAGCAGGAACTGGTGTCAAAAGCGGCGGGTTTGGCCTTTCCGATCCGCAATGGCATTCCTGTCATGTTGGTGGATGAGGCGCGCGAGCTGGACTAGATCGCCCGACCCTGCAGTAGTTTTGGCAGGTCCCCGGTCAGGCCGGCGGCCTCGCGCACGAAACCGCGACGCAGGCCGGGTAGTGACCCGACGACGCCCATCCCGATATCCCGTCCGATCCGTAGTAGAGGATTGTCGTTGGAAAACAGTTTGTTGAATACATCCGTCGCCATCGCCAAAGACGCGGTATCAAACCGTCGCCATTCCTGAAAACGCTCCAAAACCAGTGGCGAACCAATATCTTCCCCGCGCCGTCCGGCCAGGGTCAGCACCTCGGCCAGGGCGCCCACGTCGCGCAGGCCCGCATTCAGGCCTTGGCCTGCAATCGGGTGCATTCCATGGGCTGCGTCTCCGACCAGTGCCATCCGTTCTCCGATGAAAGAGTTGGCGATGGTCAGGTTCAGCGGATAGGTAAACCGATCTCCGGCCAGACGGATTTCGCCCAGGAAATCGCCGAATCTGGGGCGCAGGACCTGCAGATAGTCCTCCTCGGGCAGGGCGTTGATGCGCTTGGCCATTTCTGTTCGCTCGCTCCAGACGATAGAGCTGCGATTGCCGGTCAGAGGCAGAATGGCCAAAGGGCCGGGTGGCATGAAGAACTGATGCGCGATGCCGTGATGCGGCAAGTCATGTTCGATGGCGCAGACCAGCGCGGTCTGCCCGTAATCCCATCCTGTGCGTTTGATCCCGGCACGTTCCGCTGTGCCGCTGCGACGCCCATCGCATCCGATCAGCAGCGCACCCTTGACGACCGCGCCATCATCCAATGTCAGGCTGACGCCTGTTCCCGAGGTCTGCTGTGACACTACCGTCTTGCCGCTGATCTGGGTAATGGCCTTTTCCGCGGCCATCGCGTCCAGAAAGGCACGGCGCAGGTGGCGGTCTTCGACCATAAAGCCCATCGGACCTTCTTCGATCTCGGCATGGTCGAAATGCATGAAAAACGGCGACGGGCCAGCGCCTGCATGGCCATCGGTGACCTTGATTTCGAGCATTGGCTGGGCGTGTTTGGCAACCCGTGACCAAACCCCAATCGCCTCTAGCAGGCGCTGCGAGGCCAGGGCCAACGCATAGGCTCTGCCGTCAAAAGCCGCATTTTTGCGAACCTTTTCGGCCAGCGCGTCAATGACGGTAACTCTGTGCCCTGTTTGTGCCAGTGCCAAAGCCAAAGCGGGGCCATTCAGGCCGCCGCCGACGATCAGGATATCCGAGCTCTGTTCCATGCTGCGCACTATGCGCGCCCATTCGGGATTGTCCATGTGCGGTCCTGTCGCTACCGTCGCTGGGAATGCAGAAATTGAAGGGGGCAGTGATGCAGGATTGGTTGTCGATGACGGCTTGTGATCTGGGTCGGGGCATTGGCATGGGCCAGATTGACCCGGTTGAACTGACAGAGACCTTTCTGACTGCGATAGCAGCCCACCCGCATCGCGACCGAATCTATGCCCGCGTGACCGAAGCGCGCGCCCGAGCCGAGGCTGAGGCGGCGCAGGAACGGGCAAAGCTGGGATTGCGCCGATCATTGTTGGATGGGGTGCCGATCAGTTGGAAAGACCTGTTCGATACTGCCGGGACTGCCACCGAGGCAGGAACGGCACTGCTGAAAGACCGGGTTCCCAAAACTGATGCAATCGTGCTGCGAAATGCCAGTGCCATGGGCGCGGTATGTCTTGGCAAAACCCATATGAGCGAGCTGGCGTTCTCGGGTCTGGGCCTGAACCCGATCACCGGAACACCGCCCTGCATCGATGATGAGGATGCGGTTCCCGGCGGGTCATCCTCGGGGGCTGCGGCGTCCGTGGCTTGGGGCTTGGCGGCCTGCGCGATTGGCTCAGATACTGGCGGGTCGGTGCGGATACCGTCAGCCTGGAACAATCTGGTCGGGCTGAAAACCACTGCCGGGCGGGTCAGCCTGGAGGGTACAGTCCCGTTGTGCCTGCGGTTTGATACCGTTGGACCGCTGGCCCGCTCGGTCGAAGATGCGACCCATATGCTGGCCATGCTGGAGGGCGGGACGCCAGCTGATTTGCGCGGAGCCAATCTAAAGGGGCGTCGTTTCGCGGATTTGCAGACTGTCGCCAAGGATGATTTGCGCGCAGAGCCACGTGTCGCTTACGAGGATGCCCTGGATCGGTTGCGTGAGGCCGGTGCAGATATCCTGCCTCTTGAGGTCCCTGAACTAGCCGACGCGATGGGGCTGTCGGGGGTTCTTTACACCACCGAAGCCTATGGCCTGTGGCGAGATGTGATCGAGGCCAACCCAGATGTGATGTATCCCGAAATACTCGAACGGTTCCGTGCTGGACGAAATGCTTCAGGCCCCGATTATGTTGCAGCCTGGTCAAGGCTGAAGGCGTGTCGCGGTGCATGGGACGTGGCCACTGCCGGGTTTGACGCCGTTTTGGCCCCAACTGCACCGATCCTGCCGCCCAATCTTGAACGGCTGATGAGCGATCACGACTATTACGTCACCGAAAACCTGCTGGCATTGCGGAACACCCGGATCGGCAACCTCATGGGGCTGGCAGCGCTGACCTTGCCGACCGGAAAACCGGGCTGCGGGCTGATGATGATGGGTTATCCGGGGTCCGAAGAGGCGCTTTTGCGGCTTGGTTCCGCGGCCGAGGCCGCATTGGCCTGAATGCCACAATCCCCTGATTCGGCGCCTCTTTGTCTGGACGAAGCCCCGCCCGGACTGTAACCTGCTTGAAAACGGGGCGAAATGATCCCGATATTGAGGCAGTAGTTATGAATTTCCCCGAGCGGTTTTCGAACCTTCCGGAATACGCATTCCCGCGCCTGCGCACCCTGTTGGATCATCACCAACCGGGCGGTGAAGTGATTCACATGACCATTGGCGCGCCGATGCACGCTTTTCCGGCCTGGGTCAGCGACGTGATTGCGGAAAATGCTGCCGGTTTTCAGGGATATCCGCCGAATGAGGGTTCGGCCGAGCTGCGCGGTGCGATCACTGACTGGATTACACGCCGTTATGGCGTCACGATGGATCCGGACACGCAGGTTATGGCCCTGAACGGGACGCGCGAAGGGCTGTATAACGCCGCCATGGCGCTGTGCCCCGAACAGAAATACGGACAAAAACCGGTCGTTCTGTGCCCGAACCCGTTCTATCAGGTCTATATGGTTGCCTCGATCTCGGTCGGGGCTGATCCGGTTTTTGTCCCGGCCACGGCGGCCACAGATCATCTGCCGGACTATGCGGGATTGCCCGCGGATGTGCTGAACCGCACTGTCGCCGCTTATATCTGCTCACCGGCCAACCCGCAGGGCGCAGTTGCCACGCGTGAATACTGGGTCGAGCTGATCCGGTTGGCTGAAACATATGATTTCCGCATCTTCGCCGATGAATGCTATTCCGAGATTTACCGCGACACAGCGCCTACAGGTGTTCTGACCGTCGCAAAGGAACTGGGCGCTGATCCTGAACGGCTCACCCTGTTCAACTCGCTGTCAAAGCGGTCGAACGTGGCCGGGCTGCGGTCTGGCCTGATTGCAGGCGGGCCGGAAACGATCAAGCGGGTCAAGCAGTTACGCAATTATGCAGGCGCGCCATTGCCGCTGCCGTTGCAGGCCGCCGCCGCAAGGCTCTGGGCCGATGAGGCGCATGTGGACGAGAATCGCGCGCTCTATCAGGAAAAATACGCCATCGCAGACCAGGTGTTTGCAGGCATCCAGGGCTATATGCCGCCCGAGGCAGGGTTCTTTCTGTGGCTGCCGGTCGAGAATGGCGAGGAAACCGCATTGAAACTGTGGCAGCAGACCGGAGTTCGGGTGCTGCCGGGTGCATATCTTTCTCAAGGTGATCCGGGGCAAAACCCGGGCGAGCATTTTATCCGGGCCGCGATGGTGGCCCCAAAAACAGAGATGCGGCAGGGGCTGATCACGCTCCGCGACTGCATTTATTCGTGAGGTACGAGGGCAAAATGGCATCATATAACGCGCGCAACCGCGATCCATTGCTGGACAGCACGACTCAGGCCGCCATCGAAAGGCGCAGCAAAGAGTTGATCGGCATCGCCCTGATCCTACTTGGGTTGGCTTCGGCGGCAATGATCTGGTCCTACACACCGGATGACCCGAACTGGATGGTGTCGACGGATGCACCAGTGCAGAACTGGATGGGGCGTGTTGGTGCCTCGATCGCGGCGCCATTGTTCATGATTGTCGGTTGGGGCAGTTGGAGCATCGCGTTGGTGTTGATCGGCTGGGGTGTGCGTTTTGCCGGGCATTTCGGTGAAGATCGTGCCGTCGCGCGCCTGATATTTGCACCGATCTGGATCGCCATTGTCTCGGTCTATGCGGCGACATTAGTGCCGGGTGAGGCTTGGCGCGTAACGCATAGTTTTGGTCTGGGTGGATTGTTTGGGGATACGGTCATGGGTGCCTTCCTGACCTTGTTGCCCATATCCTCGCATTTTATTGTCAAGCTGATGTCTCTGGCGATGGCTATTGGGATGCTGACGCTGGGCGTGTTTGTTCTTGGTTTCACCAAGGACGACGTGCGCAAGGGGTTCCGTGCCTTCCTGCTGGGGCTGGTCATGTCCTATGACATATTGATGAATCTGCTGGGCCGTGGGGCTGCTGCAACAGCGGAGGCTGCGCGCGAACGTCGTGCCCAATGGGACGAACGCAAGTTGACCCGCGCCGAAGGGGCCGTGTTCGACGACGAGATTGCCTTTGCCGACCCTGTTTATGACGAGCCGCTTCTGGAAGCGCCCGAACCGGTAAAGACCGGCCTTCTGTCGCGCATTCCTGATCTGATCCGTCGCCCGGACCCCATGCCCGAACCCGAGCTGATCGACCGTGAACCTGTCGCGGGTTATGAGGAAATGCCGGGCGAGGACCGAATCCGTTCAAAGATTTCTGCCGCTGTGCGCAACCGTAAGGTTGCAGTCGGAGAGATGGATCCTGAGCCCGATCCCGATCTGCCGCTGACCAAAGGGCGGGGCCGTGGACCTGATCCGTTGATCCTGAACGCAGGGCCTGCGGACGATCTGCCGCCCGAGCCGCCAGTGACATCAACCGGGCTGCCGCCCGAGCCGATGCTGTCAGCGCAGCCTGAAACAGAATGGCAGGAACCGTTGCATCAGGATTTTGCGCCCGAGCCGGATTTCGATGACGAGGCCGTTTTCGAGGATGACGCCGATGAGATGCCGCAAGCCCGCCCGGCGATGAAAATCCCCGTGGCCGAGCCGCGCAAGCCGGTGGTTGCTCAACCCGTGCGCCGCACCCCGCCACCCTCGCGCCGGGCCCAGGCCGAGGCCCAGCCCGCGTTGTCGTTCGAAGAAAAGCACTCCGATTTCGAACTGCCTCCGCTGGGCCTGCTGTCCAACCCCTCCAGCATTCAGCGCCATCACCTGAGCGATGAGGCCCTGGAAGAGAATGCGCGGATGTTGGAAAATGTGCTGGATGACTATGGCGTCAAAGGTGAGATCGTCAGCGTCCGCCCCGGTCCGGTTGTCACCATGTACGAACTTGAGCCGGCTCCGGGTTTGAAAGCCAGCCGTGTTATTGGTCTGTCGGATGACATTGCCCGCTCGATGTCGGCCCTCTCGGCGCGGGTTTCGACCCTGCCGGGCCGCTCGGTCATCGGGATAGAACTGCCCAATGAAAACCGTGAAATGGTGGTGCTGCGCGAAATCCTTTCAAGCCGTGACTTCGGAGACGGCAATCAGGCGCTGCCTTTGGCGCTGGGCAAGGATATCGGCGGTGAATCCGTTGTGGCCAATCTGGCCAAGATGCCCCACCTGCTGATCGCGGGGACAACCGGTTCCGGTAAATCGGTGGCGATCAACACGATGATCCTGTCATTGCTGTATAAGCTGACGCCGGATGAATGCCGCCTGATCATGATCGACCCCAAGATGCTGGAATTGTCGGTCTATGACGGCATCCCGCATCTGCTTTCTCCGGTTGTGACAGACCCGAAGAAGGCGGTTGTCGCCTTGAAATGGGTCGTGGGCGAGATGGAGGATCGCTATCGCAAGATGTCCAAGATGGGCGTGCGTAACATCGCGGGCTATAACGGCCGGGTGAAAGACGCGCTGTCCAAGGGCGAGATGTTCAGCCGCACGGTCCAGACCGGTTTTGACAACGAAACGGGTGAACCGATGTTCGAGACCGAGGAATTCGCACCCGAGTCGATGCCCTATATCGTTGTTATTGTCGACGAGATGGCCGACCTGATGATGGTCGCGGGCAAAGAGATCGAGGCCTGCATCCAACGTCTGGCGCAGATGGCTCGGGCCTCGGGTATCCACCTGATCATGGCCACGCAGCGCCCCTCGGTCGATGTGATTACCGGCACGATCAAGGCGAACTTTCCGACTCGGATTTCCTTCCAGGTGACGTCAAAGATCGATAGCCGCACCATTCTTGGTGAAATGGGCGCCGAACAACTGCTGGGTCAGGGTGACATGCTGTATATGGCGGGTGGCGCGAAGATAACCCGTTGCCACGGTCCGTTTGTCTCGGATGAAGAGGTCGAGGAAATCGTCAACCATCTGAAGCAATTCGGCCCGCCGGATTATATGAGCGGTGTGGTCGATGGACCGACCGAGGAAAAGGCTGATAATATCGACGCTGTTCTGGGTTTGAACACCGGGGGCAACACCAATGGCGAAGACGCCCTTTACGATCAGGCCGTGGCGATTGTGATCAAGGATCGCAAATGCTCGACCTCGTATATCCAGCGGAAACTTGCCATTGGCTATAACAAAGCTGCGCGTCTGGTTGAGCAGATGGAGGACGAAGGCATTGTTTCATCGGCAAATCACGTCGGAAAACGCGAAATCCTGGTGCCAGAGCAATAGGATATTTAATAACAAGGGCAGAGCGCTTATCTGGGTCTTATGAAACAGATTGCTTTTGCCCTTGCACTGACACTGGCCACACCCGCCGCCTGGGCTGCGGACAAGTTGCCGCTGTCGCAGATATCGAATTACCTGAATGGTCTGAAAACTGTCGAGACGACATTTACACAGGTCAATGATGATGGCTCACTGAGCACAGGAAAGCTGTGGATCGCGCGACCTGGAAAGATGCGGTTCGAATATGACCCGCCAGACAGCGCCGTTGTGTTGGCACGCGCTGGCACCGTTCAGATTTTCGATCCGAAATCCAATCAACCGCCCGAGCAGTATCCGTTAAAGCGAACACCTCTGTCTCTGGTTCTGGCACGGAATGTCGATCTGGGTCAGGCTAATATGGTGGTTGGGCATGACTTTGACGGAACGGCCACTGTCGTGACAGCACAGGACCCGAAAAACCCTGACTCCGGTCGAATTGAGCTGATGTTCACTGGCGATCCGGTTGAGCTGCGAAAATGGGTGATCCACGATAATGCAGGCGGACAGACAACGGTTCTGCTGGGACAGCTTGATACCGAAAAAAATCTAAGCAGCAGCTTGTTTTCGAACAAGAACAGAAGCGGGTCAGGCAATCGCTGACCCGCTGTTTGTTCAGTAACGACAGCCTGACAGTTGCGCCTGGTACATCCGGGCGCGCGCATCCACATCATTGGCCACGTTCAGCAACCACGTCTTGCTGTAATGGCTGCCGCGGGCATAACCGGTATGGCCTTCATGATAGGCCAGATACTGATTGCGCGTGTCGCTTGGCTGGATGCCATTCCGCTCATAGCTTTTGTTCATGTACCAGCCGATGAAATCCGAAGCGTCGCGGATACGGTCCCGCTTGGCCCGGCGTTTGCCGGTTTCGCGCTGATACTCATCCCATGTCCCGTCCAGCGCCTGGCTGAAGCCATAGGCGCTGCTCTGGCGGCCCATCGGGATCACACCCAGAACATATTGATGCGGTGTGCGCGCATCGTGTTTATAGCGGCTTTCCTGATAGATCGTCGCCATCTGAACGTGAACGGGGATGCCCCATTTCCGTTCGGTGCTTTTGAACGCCTTGATGTATTCCGGCCGTTCACGTGCAATGCTGCATGCATCATTCAGCTTGCTGGGCGGTTGTTTGGAACCACCCCCGCAGGATGCCAAAAGCAGCACCCCGAAGAGTACGATAAGAATTCTGCTCATGTGCCTCGTGCCTTTTTTCTTCATTCTAGCGCAGATTGAGCGATTAGGAAATCACAATCGCTACAGAACAATAGCTAGAATTATAGGCAAAGCGCCGACGGACATCAGGGTTGAGACCATAACCAGCCCCGCAACCGCGTCAGAATCCGCTTCGAACCGTTCGGCCAGCAGGTATGAGGTTACTGCAACCGGCGTACACATCTGCACCACCAGAACGCCGAACGCGACTTTATCCAGATCAAACCCTTTTGCGATTGCCCATGCCAGGGCAAAACACACGACCAGTTTCAACGCCGATAGCCAGACCGCTTGCCCTAGCTTTCTGGTGGTCAGCCGCGCAATCGCAACACCAAGCGTGATCAGCATCATCGGAATCGCCATCTGTCCCAGCAGGTCCAGCGTATTGGTCACGAAGACAGGTGTTTGCCAGCCCTGCCACAGAAACAGCGCCCCCAGCAGAGTAGCCCAAACCATGGGTTCACGTGCTACCTTGCCGAAAGCGCCTTTTCCCGCCACCAGGTAGATCCCGTAAGTAAAGGAAAACAGGGCGGTAACGGCCAGAAATATCACCGCGAAACCCAAGCCTGCCTGCCCAAATGCGAAAATAGCCAGAGGCAGGCCCAGATTCCCCGTGTTGCCGAATATCAGCGGCGCCAGATAGGTGCGCCTTTCCAGCTTGCTGGCCCGGACAAATACGCTAAATGCGACCGCCAGCCCGACATGGCCTGTGATGGCGGCCAAAGTGAACCGGGTCAGCTCTCCGGGCGGGATCTGGGTTCGCATCAGGGCCACGAAAATCAGGCTGGGCACGGCGAGCGTCACCGCAAGGCGGGTCACAAATTGCAGCCTGTATTCAAAGCCATGTTTGACCCAGGCAAACCCGATCCCCGCCAAGAGGAAGACCGGGGCCACGATTTCGAGTACTGTCAGTAAGAGGTTCACAGACTGTTTCCCATTATTTTAGATCAATGATTGGCATTCCTATGAGGAAACGGGTAGTAAGACCTTTGGGGGCAAACGTGATGCTAAAGACACAAGCAAAGTACCGGCTGGGCCAAGTCGTCCGCCACAAAAAACATCCCTTCCGAGGGGTGATTTTTGACGTGGACCCAGAGTTTTCAAATACCGAAGAATGGTATCAGGCCATTCCCGAAGACAGCAGGCCGATCAAGGATCAGCCGTTTTATCATCTGTTGGCGGAAAATGACCAATCCTTCTATGTTGCTTATGTTTCTGAACAAAATCTGATTGCCGACCAGTCCGGAGAACCGGTCGAGCATCCGGATATCCCCGATATGTTTGGTCCGTTTGAAAACGGCGCATATCCGTTGCATTTCCATTTGAACTAAAAATGGAAGCGCGGGTGAAACCGGGCCCATACTGTCAATAACCAAGCGCGCACCCATCTTTTCGCGGATCGCTTGCGCCTTGCAAAACGCCGCTCTTCTGGATTCGGATCGCTTGAGCCCCGCCAAGAGGTGTTTCTGAAATCAGAACTTTGTGGCCGATTTCAGATAATTGTTGCGCGACCTTCCGCGAAATTCCGCGTTCCAGTTTCAAGACAGGTCCGTCTGCAAAGGCCCGCGGTGTGTCTATGGCCTGCTGCAGCGCAAACTCATCGTCGGTTAGTAGCGAGACCAGCTTTGCATGCCCTGTGGGCTGAAAGGCGCCACCCATCACACCGAAGGGCATCAGGATTTTGCCTTTCTGTTTCAACATGCCGGGAATGATTGTGTGCATCGGACGTTTGCCGCCGCCGAACTCGTTCGGATGGCCTGATTGCAACGTAAATCCAGACCCACGGTTTTGCAGCAGAATGCCGAATTTCTCAGAAGCGATACCGGATCCAAAGCTATGAAAGATCGAATAGATCAGCGATACCGCCATCCTGTCCCTGTCGACCACCGTGATATAAACAGTGTCTTTGTGAATGGCTTCGGTCAGTGGGGCAGCAGCGGGCATGGCATGGTTTGGATTGATAAGCTCTGCCAGTCGATCGGCTGTTGTCTGGTCCCAAAACCTGTCTGCGTGTGTCGTATGATCCGGATCGGCGATGAATCTGTTGCGGGCATCGTAGGCGAGTTTTGAGGCTTCGGCCTCGATATGCAGACGCTCTGCGGATAGCGGATACATGGATCCGAGGTCAAAGTTCTTGAGGATATTCAGCAGCAAAAGGGCGGTTGCACCTTGGCCATTGGGCGGATGTTCCAGCAGGTCCAAGCCACGATAGTGCCCTGCGACCGGAACTGTAGGTGTGGCAGCGGTCGCGTCCAGATCTTCGGCTGTGTGTACCCCGCCCATGGCCGTCAGGGTCGAGATAATATCTTCAGCGACCTCGCCCGCGTAAAACGCCTCTCGTCCGTATTTGGCGATTCTGCGCAGCACTTCTGCCTGCCCGGCGGACCGGAACATGTCTCCGGTCTTTGGAACGTCTCCTTTCAGCAGATAGTGGTTCCTGGCTGCCCCCTGCAACGTGTTAGCACCCGGGCCCCAATCAAAAGCCACACGTGGGGCGACCGGCACGCCCTGGTCTGCATAGCGGATGGCGGGTTGCAGGATGGCGTCCAGCCCTAGTTTGCCCTCGGTTTCGGCCAGCTGGCAGAACGCCTCGACCGCGCCGGGAATGGTGACCGCATCCGGTGTATTGAGTGGAACTGCAGTCAGTCCCTTATCGCGCAAGCTGCCAGCGTTGGCTGCTGCCGGTGCCCGGCCAGAGCCGTTGAGGGCCCGAACCTCATCTTCTCCGGCGCGGTTGTACAGAACAAAGCAATCTCCGCCCAGGCCGGTCATTTGTGGTTCGCAAAATCCCAAAAGCACTGCCCCGGCGATGGCTGCGTCCATCGCGTTGCCACCTTGCTGTAGAATGCCAAGGGCCGCTTGGGCTGCCAGCGGGTGAGATGTGGCGCACATCCCTTCGGTCGAAAAAACTTCGGATCTGCCTGGTGCCTGAAAATCCCGCATTGCGCTGCCTTCCCGTGTGATCGCGCAGAAGGTATCGCGCGTCCGGGTATTGTCCAGTCAAATCAAAGGGGAAGTTCCTCGGCATCGTTCACTGGGTGGGGGCTGTGACATACGATGCCGAGGGAAGCTATCTGAGCTACAGTTAAGACTTTGATCTTTGTTTGCGGCGCTACAATGGTTCGAAAAGGGCCTTATTGTGACGTTTTATAGCCCTAATCCGCGTCGAGAAAACTGAATCGCAGTGACAACCGGTTGCAGCCTTCGCTACGGTCATAGCGGATTTCACTGGTCAGTTGGTGGATCAGAAACCATCCAAATCCCCCCTCGGGCAGGTCTTCACGTCTTTCCCCCAGAGGTGCAGGTGCACCTTCTGGTACGCGAAAGCCAGGAAGGGGATTGCCGGTATCCGAGATGAGGATTTCCAACCAGTTCTGATGCAGGCGGCAGTGTACCTTTACGCTGGCGGGCGTGGTTCCGGCATAGGCGTGTTCAACGACATTGTTAATGGCTTCGGCCAGGGCAATTCTGACATCAGCCGCTTTGTGTGCAGGCAGCCCTTTGGACGACAGTGCCTGGCTCAACTTGGCAATGCCAGAGCTTGCTTCGACCTCGGTCGCAGCGAAGCTCAAATCGAAACTGATGCCGTTACACATTAGCCTTGCGCCTGTTCAGTTTCTCCTTGTGTTCAATCCGGCGCACCGGACAGTGCGTCATCCATCGTTGGGTAAAGCTTGAACACTGTGTCCATGCGCGTAAGACGAAACACCTTTTCCACAAAAGGCTGAAGACCTGCCAGATCCAGGCGCCGTTCAGCCCCGAGTTGTTTCATGGCGGCGACAATGGCGCCCAAACCACTGGAGTCAATGAATTCGACACCGCTGAGATCCAGAACCACGCGCACAGCCCCACCTTCGGTTTCCGTGCGCATGTTTTCTTTGAACTGAATGGCCATTGCGGCATCAATCCGGTTGGATTGTACAGTAATTATTTGAATATTGTTGGTCGTAGTACTGGACAGGCCCATACGTGACGGTCCTTTAACTGAAATCGCTCGTAGAAATACGCTAGACGGGAATTCTTACCATTCGGTATCCATTGAATGACAAGAATTTAGGAGCGCCCAGATGAAGCAAGTTGTAATCGCCGGAGCAGCACGTACCCCGATGGGTGGATTTCAAGGAATGTTCGATGGTGTTTCTGCCGCCGATCTGGGTGGAGCCGCGATCCGGGCCGCGCTGCAGGGTGCCGGTGCTGAAACGGTTGACGAAGTGCTGATGGGCTGCGTTCTGCCAGCCGGTCAGGGTCAGGCCCCTGCACGTCAGGCTGGGTTTGCAGCCGGTTTGGGCCAAGAGGTCCCGGCCACGACGCTCAACAAGATGTGCGGATCAGGGATGAAGGCTGCGATGATGGCCTTCGATCAGATCGCATTGGGCCATGCCAACACAATGATCGCAGGCGGGATGGAGAGTATGACGAACGCGCCCTACCTGTTGCCCAAAATGCGTGAGGGTGCGCGCTTGGGGCACGCTCAGGTCGTCGACCACATGTTTCTGGACGGGCTGGAGGACGCCTACGACAAAGGTCGTCTGATGGGCACTTTCGCCGAAGACTGTGCCGAGGCGTTCCAGTTCACCCGCGAAGCGCAGGACGAATACGCCCTGCAGTCCCTATCCAACGCGCTGGCCGCGCAGGACAGCGGCGCGTTCGACGGTGAAATCACTCCGGTAACCGTCCGTACAAGGAAAGGCGAGGTCACGCAGTCCGCGGACGAGCAGCCGAAAACCGCCCGCCCGGAAAAGATACCTTCGCTGAAACCGGCTTTTCGCAAGGGTGGAACGGTGACGGCGGCCAACGCGTCGTCGATCTCTGATGGGGCGGCAGCTCTGGTTCTGGCGTCAGCTGAAGCCGCCGAAGCGCAATGCCTCTCGGTTCGGGCGCGCATTCTGGGTCATTCCAGCCATGCGCAGGCTCCGGGATTGTTCACGACTGCGCCAGTTCCCGCTGCGCAAAAGCTTTTGGCCAAAATCGGCTGGTCCAATGATGATGTGGATCTGTGGGAGGTAAACGAAGCCTTTGCCGTGGTGCCGATGGCATTCATGCATGAGATGGGTCTGACGCGTGACAAGGTAAATGTGAATGGTGGTGCATGCGCCCTGGGTCATCCTATTGGCGCTTCGGGAGCGCGTATCATGGTCACCCTGCTGAACGCGTTGGAAAAGCGGGATCTGAAACGCGGCGTGGCGGCGATCTGCATCGGTGGTGGAGAGGGAACTGCAATCGCGATTGAGCGTGTTTGACGCGGGGCCGATTCCACCATAGGTCCGGTGCTGTAGAACCTGTTTACAAGATCACTGACCGGACCCGCCCCCCATGACCGTTGACTACGATACGCTGACCAAGACAATCGTCGCCCTAACCGCTGGCGAGACAGATCAAGTTGCTCTGATGGCGACAATCGCCTGTGAGGTTCATCACGCCGATGATCGGTTTGACTGGACGGGGTTCTATCGCGTAACAGATCCGGGCATTTTGAAAATCGGCCCCTATCAGGGTGGTCACGGGTGTCTGGTTATTCCCTTCGGGCGCGGTGTCTGTGGTGCCGCGGCGCGGACCGGAAAGGTACAGTTGGTGGCGGATGTGCATGCGTTTCCAGGTCACATCGCCTGCGCCTCGTCTACGCAGTCCGAACTGGTGCTTCCGGTGCGCAATGCCTCGGGCGAGGTCATCGCGGTTTTTGACATCGACAGTGACCAGCCGGATGCGTTCACGGATGAGGACGCAGATAAGCTGTCTGCCATATTGTCAAAGGCGTTTTCGGGCGAGTTAAGAGGGGCCTGACGCAAAATCAGCCCGTCTGTTAGACTGGAATGGATACTAATTGCGACTGGCCAAGGCATGATCCCGGACCAATTCACCACAGAGCGGCTTGCCGTCTGCCACTGGCAAGTGGAAGTCTCAGAAGCTGGTCGCCTTTCAGCGTTGACGGCCGAGTTGGCAACCGTCCTGACACCAGCGGTTCTTGAGCCCCTGCCGCCTTCGATGCAGGTCGAAGAAACGCCCAGCGGGATGACCGACTGGATCGCGGCACGCAAGACCGAAAGCGATGTTCTTCTTGTTCGGCTAAGGCAAAATAATCAGCTGATCGGACTGCTGATACTGGCCTCAGAACCCGAAGATCAGGCCGCACCAGCCATTCACCTTGGATATCTGTTTGCCGAACGAGCCTGGGGCTGTGGCTATGCAACCGAACTTGTGTCCGGCTTTATCGCGGCCTGCGGCACGAGCCGCGCCATTCGGTTTTTGGCCGGGGTCGAGCACAGCAATCCCGCCTCTGCCTGTGTGCTACAGAAATCGGGGTTCACGCGATCCTCAGCTCACTCCACCGACGATACCGATATGTATGTCTGCGACATTTCCTAGATCCCATCGGGATCTTACGTGGCTTGCGGATCAAGCCAACTACAGAATGTCTGTGATTAGGAAATATGCCAGCCCGACCTGAGTCGCAAAGATCGCAAACAGCGACAGGGAAAACCGGCCTTTTCGGGACTTGTGATTGAAAATCCAACGCCCGACCAGCGCACCGGGACTGCCGCCCAGTGCCGCCAGCCACAATAGCCTGCGTTCCGGAACCCGGCTTTTTCTGCGTCTGGCGCGCAGCTTGTCCCAGCCAAAGGCCAGCAAAGTCAGGCCGTTGATGACCCACAGGTATATAACCGCAATCCACATAGCTGACGGATAGCTAAATGCGTCGATTTTCCCAAGTGAAAAAATGCTTGGAATTTTCACCGATTCGCGGCATCGTGAAAAACACGAGGAAAATTTCACCAGATATCGGAGAGTTCGGTGAACAGCCAAGCCCCCCACAGTGCAACGCTCGGAGCCGACATTCGCGCATTGCGTAAGGCGCGTGGGTTGACGCTGACCGAGATCGCAGAGCGGTTGAACCGGTCGGTCGGATGGCTCAGCCAGGTTGAACGCGACAAGTCCGAACCGTCAATTTCAGACCTGCGTCAGATCGCGGAATGTCTGGGTGTGCCGATGTCCATGCTGTTCGCCCATTCTGCCGCCCCCGCCAATGAACAAGGCTATGTCGTGCGCGCCGGGTCGCGCCGCCCTATGGGGTCGGGCGAAGAAGGTCTGATCGAGGAACTGCTGTCACCCGATCTGACTGACGATTTTGAGATGGTGCATTCCACCTTTGAGCCGCATTCCAAGATGCAGAATCCGGCGGACCGCCCCACGCAAGAGGTTGGCTATGTGATTTCCGGTCAGTTGAATCTGACCATCGGCGCGCAAAGCTTTTCAGTTGGGCCCGGTGACAGTTTTCGGATCAAGAACGAACCCTATATTTGGGCGAACCCTCATGATGAGCCTGCTGTGGTCATCTGGGTCATCGCACCTCCGGTGTACTGATGAGTTTCGAGGCCTGGACCATATTCGCGCTGTTCTGGGTGGTGTTTGTAACCACACCGGGGCCTAACGCGGTGAACTGTATCTCGAACGGGATGAGCCTGCCCTTCGCAAAAGCGATGCTGGGTGTCTTGGCGATCCTGACCCAAGCCAGCGCCTTTTTGGTTTTGTCGGCGCTTGGGGTGACGGCCTTGATCGCGGCCTCACCCACCGGATTCTTCATCGCCAAGCTGGTGGGCGCAGGGTTTCTGATCTGGCTGGGTGTCCGAGGCTGGAAGGCTGCAGCAAATCCCGCCCCTATTTCCGAACGCCCTGCACGGCATGTCTATCTGCACGCGCTGGCCGTCGCGACAATCAACCCCAAAAGCGTCGCGGGTTATCTTGCTGCATTCTCGCAATTCGTGCAGCCGGATGTGCCGATCTGGGAGCAAATGTTGGTCATCATGCCAACGGCGCTGATCATCACAACGCTCAGCTACATCGGGTTCACTCTTCTAGGTGCGCTTATGGGGCGGGCTGCGCTGGGGGCCGTGTTCAACATCTGGGTACGCCGGGTCATGGCCACCTGTTTCATCATTTATGGCGTGTTGCTGGGCACCACCAGCGCGCCAGCAGCAAGGGGATAAGCGAAATGCATACAGGTTCCTGTCTGTGCGGCTCGGTTGCGTTCAAGATCGAAGGCGATCTTCCTGCCGCCTCGGCCTGCCATTGCGGTCAATGCCGCAAACAGTCGGGTCATGTCTGGGCCTCGACCTCGGCCCATCAAGACGACATCACCTTCACCGCCAGCGATACGCTGAGCTGGTTTCGTGCTTCCGACATCGCCCGACGGGGATTTTGCAACGCCTGCGGCTCTTACCTGTTCTGGCAGCATAAGGACGAAGATCGGATTGCCATTGCTATGGGGGCGCTGGATGCACCCACCGGCCTGACCCTCGCCCGCCATATCTTTGTGGCCGACAAGGGCGACTATTACGACATCACGGACGATCTGCCTCAAGAGGCACAGTAACAGGGACTGAAAGACATGAGTGATTTTCCGACAAAAGCCCGCGTGGTTATTATCGGTGGCGGAGTGGTGGGGACATCGTCCCTGTATCATCTGGCCAAAAAGGGCTGGACCGATTGTGTTCTGCTGGAGAAAAACGAGCTGACCGCCGGGTCGACCTGGCATGCAGCTGGCAACGTGCCGACCTTTTCGACCTCTTGGGCGATCATGAACATGCAGCGCTATTCGACCGAGCTTTATGCGCGGCTGGGTGAAGAGGTCGACTATCCGATGAACTATCACCAGTCCGGCTCAATCCGGTTGGCCCATTCGAAAGAGCGGGTGCAGGAGTTCGAGCGGGCAATGGCGATGGGCCGTTATCAGGGCATCGAGATGGAGATGTGGACACCCGAACAGGCCAAAGAGCATTACCCGTTCCTGGAAACTCATGACCTTGAGGGTGTTCTGTTCGACCCGACCGATGGCGACATCGACCCGGCGCAGTTGACCCAGGCACTGGCCAAGGGTGCGCGCGACATGGGGGCGAAGATCCTGCGTTTCTGCCCGGCCACGGGTGTGACCCAGAAGGAAGACAAGACCTGGATCGTGCATACTGACAAGGGCGATATCGAAGCGGACCACGTGGTCAATGCCGCCGGGTATTACGCCCAGCGTGTGGGTGAATGGTTCAAGCCCTTCGGCGGTCGCACCGTTCCGGCCATGGTGATGAGCCACCAGTACCTGCTGACCGACGAAGTGCCCGAGATCGAGGAATGGTCCAAGGCCAATGGCGGTAAAAAGCTGCCGCTTCTGCGCGACGTGGATATCTCCTATTACCTTCGGCAGGAGAAGAACGGATTCAACCTCGGCCCCTATGAGCCCAACTGCAAGGGCCACTGGATGACCGAGGATGATCCGATGCCCGAGGATTTCAGTTTCCAGCTATGGAATGATGATCTGGACCGGATCGAAGACATCGTCACCGACGCGATGGAGCGGGTGCCGCTGATGGGGACCTCGGGCGTGGGCCGGGTGATCAACGGACCCATCCCCTACGCGCCGGACGGGCTGCCGCTGGTTGGCCCGATGCCGGGCGTGACCAACGCGTTTGAGGCGCATACCTTTACCTTCGGCATCGCGCAGGGCGGTGGTGCCGGCAAGGTGCTGGCCGAATGGATCGTCGATGGCGCAACTGAGTGGGATATGTGGGCCGTCGATCCGCGCCGTTACACCGATTACACCGATCAGGATTACTGCAACCAGAAGGGGCTTGAGGTCTATGGCAACGAATACGCCATGCATTTCCCGCACCATGAATGGCCCGCCGCGCGCGACAAAAAGCTGTCGCCTGTCCACACCAAGGTCAAGGAATTGGGCGGCGTGATGGGGCCCTATAACGGCTGGGAACGCGCCAACTGGTTTGCGCAACCGGGCGACGATACCTCTGAAGAAGCGACCCATACCTGGGGCCGTTCGGGGCCATGGGAGAAGCGGATCAAGGAAGAGTGCGAGGCTGTCCGTGATCATTGCGGCGTATTGGACTTGCCCGGATTTTCGCGTTTCATCGTAAAAGGTGAGGGTGCCGCCGAGGCGCTGCGGTCGCTGGTCACCGGCGGTTTGCCCAAGGTGGGTCGCATCAACCTGGTCTATATCTCAGATGGTCGCGGCCGGATCCTGACCGAAATGTCCTGTATCCGCCTCGGCGATGACGAGTTCGTCATGATCACGGCCGCTACAGCGCAATGGCATGACCGCGATATCCTGACCGAGGCAATGCCCACTGGCGTCACCGTCGAGGATGTCACCACCACTCGTGACACGCTGATCGTGACAGGTCCAAAATCGCGCGACATTCTGGCGGGGCTGAGCGATGCGGACCTGTCCAGTGGCTGGCTGACCCATCAATCGGCCACGGTTGCAGGTCAGCCCGCATTCCTGATCCGCGTCTCGTTTGCAGGAGAACTTGGCTGGGAGGTTCACGCGCTGAACGACCATATGCCCGCGATCTATGGCGCGATCCTTGACGCTGGTGCCAAACCGTTCGGGATGTACGCCCTGAACTCTCTGCGCATCGAAAAGGGTTATCGGGCTTGGAAAGGCGATCTGTCCACTGATTACTCTCTGTTGGAAGGCGGGTTGGAACGGTTCGTCAAACTTGACAAACCGCAGGACTTCCCCGGCAAGGCCGCGATCCTGAACGAAAAGCAGCAGGGCGTGAAAAAGGCGTTTGCCACTATGTTGGTCGAGGCAGGTGACGCGGATGCACCCTACATGTCCTGTATCTGGCACAACGGCGAGATCGTTGGCGAAACCACCTCGGGCGCTTGGGGGTATCGCGTTGGCCAATCCATTGCGCTGGGCATGATCCGTCCCGAATTGGCGGTGGCAGGTACCGAGCTTGAAATCGAAATCTTCGGTGAAAAGCGGCGCGCCGTGGTACAGGACGATAAACCGCTCTGGGATCCAGAAAACGAGCGGCTGCGCGCCTGATCGCCCGAAGGAGACCTGCATGAGCACGCGTTATTCAAAACTGGGGCCCGGAGAGGGCCTCAATTATGACTGGGAAAATGACCACACATTTGTGAAGGTTTCGACCCGGGATACTGATGGCGCCTATACGCTCATGGAAGACAATCTGAAGGCCAGCTTTGCGCTTGGCCTTCATCGCCATGAAACCCATGCCGAAAGCTTCTATTTTCTGGAAGGCGAAGTGGACTTCTACGTTGATGGCGACTGGCATCGCTGTAGGCCGGGCAGCACGATGCATGTGCCGCCCGGTATGCCGCATGCCTGCCGCGTTGCTGGTAAAGCACCAGCCAAGATGCTGATGATTTTCCAACCTGCCGGTTTTGACGGCTTCCTTGCTGAGCTGGCCAAGATGACCGAGGCGGACTTCGCCGATGAGGTGAAAATGGCCGAATTGAACGCGCGGTATGACATTGTCCCGATGGGCTCTGTGCCGCCTCATCCCGATGACGAGGTCTGATCATGACACTGCCTAAAACGATGTCCGGTGTATTCCTGACCTGTCACGGCGGGCCCGAGGCGCTGGAATGGCGTGACGATATACCGGTCCCAACCCCTGCGCCGGGGCAGGTTCTGGTCCGTGTGGCCGCAGCCGGGGTGAACAACACCGATATCAACACCCGTATCGGCTGGTATTCCTCGGACGTGACCGGCGCCACAGATGCCGTGGATCAAGAGGTCGAAGCCGGAGGCTGGGGCGGCGCGTTGAACTTCCCGCGCATTCAGGGCGGCGACCTTTGCGGCATCGTCGAAATCGCGGGGCCCGAGACTGGGTTCACCTCGGGCCAGCGCGTGACCTGTCCGATCAACCTGCCACGTCCGCGACCGGGCAACCCGACAGGCTTCATCGTGCTTGGGTCCGAGATTGACGGCGCCTTTGCGCAATATTGTTTGGTGCAGGCCGATGACCTTTATGATGTCAGCGCCTCACCCCTGTCCGACAATGAAATCGCTGCCATCCCCTGCGCCTTTGGAACCGCCGAGGCTATGCTGACCCGATCCGGTGTGACTGCCGGGCAAAAGGTGCTGATCACCGGCGCATCCGGTGGCGTCGGCCTTGCCGCTGTGCAACTGGCGGCGCTGCGCGGTGCCTCGGTTTGGGGCGTGACCGGTGCGGCCAAGGCCGAAGCGGTGAAAAGCCAGGGCGCGACCGCCACGTTCAACCGGGATGCGTCGCTGCCCACCGACATGTTCGACGTGGTCATTGACGTGGTGGGCGGACCTGCATGGGCTGACCTGATCCTGGCGCTGAAACCGGGCGGTCACTATGCCGTTGCGGGTGCGATTGCTGGCCCGATTGTTCAAGCCGATCTGCGGGATATCTATCTGCGCGACATTACCATTCACGGCAGCACCCATCAGCCGTTCGAAGTCTTCGGTCGCCTGGTCGAACTGATGAATGCGGGGCGGATCAAGCCCCTGATTTCAAAAACCTATCCGCTGAAAGACATTGCGACGGCGCAAGAGGACTTTCAGTCAAAAACGTTTCCGGGAAAACTGGTTCTGGTTCCCTGAGGAGGTTCATTGATGGCAGATATAACCCTTCTGGATGGGTCTATCGGACAGGAACTGGTCAAACGCAGCGGTGATGCGCCGACGCCTTTGTGGTCGACCCGGGTGATGATGGACCATCCCGAGTTGGTCGGGGATGTGCATGCGGATTATTTCTCACGCGGTGCGACTGTGGCCACGACAAATACCTATGCTGTTCACCGGTCGCGTCTGGACCGTGTCGGCTTGGGTGATCAGCTGCCAGATCTGATCGAGGCGGCCCTGTCGCAGGCCGAGCGTGCGCGGCCCGCGGGTAGGCGCATCGCTGGGGCTTTGGGTCCGCTTCTCGCCTCTTACCGGCCGGACCTGAATCCAGAGGTCGAAGAGGCGGCAGAGAAATTCTCCGAACTGGTGGCGATGATGGCAGATCGCGTTGACCTGTTCCTGATCGAAACCGTGTCGTCGGTGCAAGAGGCCGAAGGCGCGTTGCGTGGAACGGAACAGGCAGACAAGCCGGTCTGGCTGGCGCTGTCCGTGATGGATGATGATGGGACGCGGCTTCGGTCGGGTGAGCCATTGTCGGGAATAGCATCTTTGGTTGATCGCTTTACGCCTGAGGCCGTGCTGATCAACTGCTCGCGCCCCGAGGCGGTGCCCGCTGCGCTGAATATTATCGCGACCTTCGGGCGTCCGTTTGGGGCATATGCCAATGGCTTCACCGGGATTACCCAGGAATTTCTACAAGACGCCCCAACCGTCGATGCGCTGCAACAGCGCCACGACCTTGGGCCGGATGAATATGCTGATCAGGCGATGGGGTGGGTGGCGCAGGGTGCAACTATCATCGGCGGATGCTGCGAAGTCGGTCCCGATCACATTCAGCGACTGGCAGATCGGCTGTGCGCTGCTGGCCACAGCATCGTCTGAAGGGGGTAAAGATGCGGCAACGACCAGATAGCTTGACCGACAAGGCGCAGATACATTTCGATGTTCTGGTCGCGCCGGGCTATGTGCTGTTGGAGCTTGCCGCATTGATTGAGGTTCTGAGGCTGGCAAACCGCGTCTGCCCCAACCCGCCCTTCAGCTTTACCTATCGGTCTCTGAAAGGTGGGCCCATTGCCAGCAGCAGCGATGCGACGGTCCAAACTGAACCCGTATCAACCCATCCCAAGGCGGATTATCTATTTGTGATCGGAAATTCCGACCCTGACCACCCCGATCTGTCTATCGGACGGGTTGTATCGGACTATACGTTCCGAGGCGCTCAGGTCTTTTTGCTGGCCGAAGCTGCCAGCCGCTATATTGACGAATTTGGCACCGCAGACATGGCGACCCATTGGGAAAACGCCTCTTTCCTGAGTGAACGCGGGGCCCGGTTCGAGGCGAAGCTGTCGATAGCCACAGAACAGGGCCAGGTCGTGACCTGCGCAGGGATGGAGGCGACAACCGATATTGCTTTGTCCGTGATCGGACGCCACATCTCGGGGCCTGCCAAGATGACGGTGGCCAATATCATGCTGCACGAAAATATCCGCGACTTTTCATCGATGCAGCCTTTCTCGGGGGCGCAACTGACAGCTACTGGGGACGCCAAGCTGGATCAATGTATCAAGCTGATGCAGGCCAATATCGAAGACCCCTTACCCATCCAGCAGATTGTCGAGGCATTAAATCTTTCGAACCGATCGCTTGAGCGAAAATTCAAAGCTTTCTTTGGCACCAGTCCAAACGGTTTCTATCGCGAGATGCGGCTGGCGAAGGCTAACAACCTGCTGCTGAACACCACGATGAGCGTTCGGGAAATCGGTCTGGCCTGCGGCTTTCCGAACGGTTTCTCCTCGGTTTACAAAAGCTTTTTCGGGGTCACGCCCTTTGTTCTGAGGCGCGAAAGACGGGCTGCGTCACATAGGTGAAAATCGCCTATAACATGACGCTTTTGGTGCATTTATTGCCGATCTTCCATGGCAACGTGCCCAAAACCTGATTCAGCGGAGACCTCAGGATGGTTGATCTTCCAAACAAAGCTCGAGTTGTCATCATCGGCGGCGGCGTCATTGGATGCTCGGTTGCCTATCATCTGACCAAGAAAGGTTGGAGCGATGTTGTGCTGCTTGAACGCAAGCAGTTGACCAGCGGCACCACATGGCATGCGGCGGGTCTGATCGCTCAGCTGCGGGCCTCGTCCAACATGACCAAACTGGCGAAATACACGCAGGAGCTTTACGGCGCGCTGGAAGAGGAAACCGGCGTGTCCACCGGGCTTAGACGCTGTGGATCGATTACCGTGGCACTGACTGAGGAACGCCGTGAAGAGATCTATCGCCTGGCTGCCATGGCACGTGCCTTTGGCGTTGAGGTCGAAGAGATTTCCAATGAGCGCGTCAAGGAAATGTATCCGCATCTGAATGTCGAAGACGTCAAGGGCGCGGTCTATCTTCCGCTGGACGGGCAGGGTGACCCGGCCAATATCGCGCTGGCCCTGGCCAAGGGCGCACGGCAACGCGGTGCCATTACCAAGGAACGGGTGAAGGTCACCGACATCACCAAACAGGGCCGTACCGTGACGGGCGTGGACTGGGTTGCCGATGACGGCAGCGGCTCGGGCCATATCGAATGTGATATGGTGGTGAACTGCGCCGGCATGTGGGGGCATGAGGTCGGCCGGATGGCCGGTGTGAACGTCCCGCTGCACGCCTGCGAACATTTCTACATCGTCACCGAAGGCATTGACGGACTGTCCCAACTGCCGGTTCTGCGGGTGCCGGATGAATGCGCCTATTACAAGGAAGATGCGGGCAAAATCCTGCTGGGTGCTTTTGAGCCCAATGCCAAGCCCTGGGGGATGAACGGCATCCCAGAGAGCTTTGAGTTTGACCAGCTGCCCGAGGATTTCGACCACTTTGAGCCCATTCTAGAAGCTGCGTGTAACCGGATGCCGATGTTGGCCGAGGCTGGGATTCATACATTCTTCAATGGACCAGAGAGCTTTACCCCCGACGATGCCTATCACCTCGGTCTCGCGCCCGAGATGGACAATGTCTGGGTCGCGGCGGGCTTCAACTCGATCGGCATTCAATCTGCGGGCGGTGCGGGCATGGCGCTGGCGGAATGGATGGATAGCGGCGAGAAACCGTTTGATCTGGGCGATGTGGATATCAGCCGGATGCAGCCGTTTCAGGGCAATAAGCAATATCTGTTTGAGCGTTCGAAAGAGACGCTGGGCCTGCTTTATGCCGACCACTACCCCTATCGCCAGAAAGCCACTGCGCGCGGTGTTCGGCGCACCCCGTTCCATCACCATCTGAAAGAGCAGGGCGCGGTGTTTGGTGAACTGGCGGGCTGGGAGCGTGCAAACTGGTACGCAAATCCGGGGCAGGAGCGCGAATACCAGTACAGTTGGAAACGTCAGAATTGGTTCGAGAACTCAGCTGCTGAACACCGCGCAGTGCGCGAGAATGTTGGCATGTACGACATGTCTTCTTTTGGCAAGATTCGCGTTGAAGGACCGGATGCCGAGGCGTTCATGAACTATATCGGGGGCGGCGATTATTCGGTGCCGAACGGCAAGATCGTCTATACCCAGTTCCTAAACCGCACCGGCGGGATCGAGGCGGATGTGACGGTGACCCGTCTGACCGAGACCGCCTATCTGGTCGTGACCCCGGCGGCGACGCGGCTGGCGGATCAGACCTGGATGATGCGCCATGTGGGTAGCTTCAACGTGGTCATAACCGATGTTACCGCTGGCGAAGGCGTTTTGGCCGTGATGGGCCCCAATGCGCGCGCTTTGCTGGAAAAGGTCTCGCCGGCGGATTTCTCGAACGCGACCAACCCCTTTGGCACCGCACAAGAGATCGAGATCGGCATGGGCCTGGCCCGCGCTCATCGGGTGACCTATGTGGGCGAGCTGGGATGGGAGATCTACATGTCCGCCGATATGGCGGGCCATGTGTTCGAAACGCTGCATGAGGCCGGTCAGGACATGGACCTGAAACTCTGTGGCATGCACATGATGGACAGTTGCCGGATCGAAAAGGGCTTTCGCCATTTTGGTCATGACATCACGTGCGAGGACAACGTCGTGGATGCCGGGCTTGGTTTTGCGATCAAGGTGGACAAAGGCTGTGACTTTATCGGGCGCGAAGCAGTGATTGCCCGCAAGGAAAGCGGGCCCAAAAACCGTCTGGTTCAGTTCCGCCTGACCGACCCGGAACCGCTGTTGTTCCATAATGAACCGATCGTGCGGGACGGGGAATATGTCGGTTATCTCAGCTCGGGCAATTATGGTCATACTTTGGGTGGCGCTATCGGTATGGGCTATGTGCCCTGCGAGGGTGAGAAGGCGGCGGATGTTCTGGGGTCAACCTATGAGATCGACGTGTGCGGCGTGAAGGTAATGGCCGAGGCGTCGTTGAAACCGATGTACGATCCGAAATCCGAACGCGTCAAAGTGTAATCAAATTGTCGGAGCGCTGCGGCGCTCCGGCTTTGTTCTGGTCTCACATATCAAATATCCTGATGGGCCGCTTCACAGTTTTCGCGGTTCCCAAGCATGTCTGGATTACCGTAAAGACGACCGGTACCCCCCGGAGACCCGCAATGGCCAACGCAACACCCACACAGAATGCCGATACGCCAAAAGGCCTTGTTCTGGCGGTTACGGCCTATGTTTTGTGGGGGTTTTTGCCTTTATACATGAAGGCGATGGCCCATATCGCGCCGGTTGAGGTTGTGGCGCATCGTATCATCTGGTCGGTGCCTTTGGCCGGGCTATTGCTGATCGCACTGGGCCGGACGCGGGATCTGAAGTCAGCTTTGCGCGATCCCAAGATGCTGGGCATGGCCTGTCTGACGGCTGCGTTGATATCGGTGAACTGGGCGATCTATGTCTGGGCCATAGCCAGTGGGCATGCGCTGGACGCAGCGCTGGGCTATTACATAAATCCGCTGTTCAGTATCGCGCTGGGCGCGGTGCTGCTGCGCGAACCTTTGAACCGGACGCAGCTGATTGCTGTTGGGTTGGCCGCAGCCGGGGTGTTGGTTCTTGTTGTAGAGGCCGGAAGCCTGCCTTGGGCGGCGCTGGGGCTTATGTTCAGCTGGGGGTTCTACGCCTTCTTCAAACGCTCACTCCCCATCGGGCCAAATCAGGGGTTCTTGCTGGAAGTGCTGATCCTTCTGATCCCCGCATTGGTTTATGTGACTTGGCTGGGGGTCAACGGGACGGGGCATTTCGGGCTGGTCGCAACCGACACCATGCTGCTGGCCGGGGCAGGGGTGGTGACCGCAGTGCCGCTGTTGATCTATGCCAATGGCGCCAAGCTGGTGCGCCTGTCGACGATGGGCATCCTGCAATATATCGCGCCGACCATGATTTTTGTGACTGCCATCGCGGTTTTTGGAGAGCAGATTGACCGTGGCCGCATGATTGCGTTTCCGCTGATCTGGGCCGCACTTGTGGTCTATTCGATCCCGATGATCCGGCAGATACGCGCTCAGGCCTGACGCAACAATTCGGCGGCCTCATGCGCCCAGATCGCATAGGCTTTGGGGCTGGGATGATACCCATCCGAGGCGGCCAGCGCCGGGTCGTCGGGCAGATCAATCGACAAATGGCGGATCTGAGGGAATTCAGTCGCGACCTGCTGCAATCCCTGGTCCAGCCGGGCTGCCTGACGCCCCAGCACCCAGGCAAGCGGTTGCGGCAAGGCGGGAAACCGACCCATCTGGGGAACGGCCGTTACAATGACACGCCGGGCTCCAAGCTGGTCGGTGATCAGGTGCATCAGACGGGATTGGTGTTCGACAAACCGCTTTTTAGTGACGCCACGGGTGACGTCATTGACGCCAAGCGCCGTGATGGCCGCATCAAATTGATCTGTCAGACCGTCAAGGCGTTTCAGTGTATCCAGCGTTGTATGCCCTGTCATAGCCTCGAGCCGCCATTCGACACTGTGGCTTTTTGCTAGCTGTGCGACCAACTGCCCGGACAAAGCCTGCGCCTGGGTGCCAGCGCCAACACCTGCTGCCGAGCTGTCGCCTGCGATTAGCAACCGCAAACGCGGGCCGCGCCCTTCACGGCCTTCGCGCGGCCCGGTCGGTTCGGGCAGGAACCGCGCCTTTCGTCGAACTGAAATCCCCTGTGCCGCCAATAGTGGCAACAGCGGTAGTCTCAGAAACTGATCAGCTCCGATCCGGGCAGGCTTGGTCAACCCAAAGCGTCCTTAAAATTGATAAAGCGAGGGTCTTTTGCCACGCGTGCCATCATCTCGGTGCGCAGGGCTGCAATAGTTTTAAGTGGGCGCATGACCACTTCGAACTTTTCGATCAAGCCTTCATCATTCAGCCGGATCAAGTCCACACCAACCGCATCCAGATCACCAACCTTGCACTGAAATTCCAGCGCCCAGTCTTTGCCTTCACCCATGATCCGACTATAGCTGAAGTCCGAGAATACCTGCCCCACATGCCCTAGCAGAGCCGCCACAGGTTCGCGCCCGGCCCAGGTGCTGTAGTAGGTCGGCGGCAGAAAACGCACGTCTTCGGCCAGAAACTCGTGAATCAGACTGTCATCGCCTTTTGTGATGACATCTTTGAGTTGTTCGATTGTTGGGTGCATTGTTTCTCCTCCGAGTTGTCGCATGATTTGCTGAACTATTCAGTTCAGGCAAGCACGACGTTGCGGGAGGTTGTCGCTTGCGATAGGCAGACCCGCATGAGCGAGACCTACGATCCCCCGAAAACACCGCTGGATGTGCTGCACGAAGATGCGCATCTGATTGTGGTGAACAAGCCCTCGGGGCTTTTGTCCGTACCGGGTCGCGGAGAGCATCTGGCCGATTGTCTGTTGACCCGTGTGCAGGCGGCGTTCCCGCAAGCCCTGCTTGTACACAGGTTGGACCGCGACACTTCGGGCGTGATGGTTTTTGCCCAAACCCCTCATGCGCAGCGCAATCTGAGCATGCAGTTCGAACAGCGTCAAACTCGCAAGACCTATATCGCCCGGGTCTGGGGTCTGGTCGAGGCAAAGACCGGAGCCGTTGATCTGCCGTTGATTGTGGATTGGCCCAACAGGCCGCTGCAAATGGTGTGCCATGAGACCGGCAAACCTGCGGTGACGGGTTGGCGCGTGGTCAAATATGAAGGCAACACTACCCGCATACGCCTGTTCCCGAAAACCGGGCGCTCGCACCAGCTGCGGGTTCACATGCTGGCGCTAGGGCATCCGATTTTGGGTGATCCGTTCTATGCAAAAGGTGAGGCACGGGCCTTCCCGCGCCTCATGCTGCATTCCGAGGAATTGCGGCTGAAAAGCCCCGATAGCGGGACGTCGATGAAGTTTCGCGCCAAGGCCGGGTTCTAGGCTCAGGCGGGGTTGGTCCAAAGCAGTTTGAGATTGCCCAGCGAAAACCGTCTGGTGCGTTTCTTTGGGGCGCAAGGCTGGCGGTTGGCCATGATCTCGCGTTCGATTTCAAAGGCGCGCAGGGTGTGGTCCTGGGACCAGTGTCCCAGTTGCAGTGTCATCATTACGTGATTGTCGAGGCTGGGCATCAGTAATCTCCTGTGAATTGTTGAACCAGCATCCCACATCACTCCTGACAGCGCGTTGTCAGGGGGGTGTGCTAAGGTGTCAGCAGAGAAACCGGAGTTTGCCATGCGCCGTTCGTCCCGCCTGTTTGAAATCATCCAGATTCTGCGTGCCGCCGACGCTCCGGTTACTGCTGAGATGCTGGCGCAAAAGCTCGAAGTCTCGGTGCGCACGGTGTATCGCGACATCGCGGCACTGCAGGCCCAACGCACACCGATCGAGGGCGAAGCCGGCGTCGGGTATCTGATGCGGCGGGGCTATGACTTGCCACCACTGAACTTCGACGCTGAAGAGGTCGAGGCGCTTTGGGTCGGTCTGTCAATGCTGGCACGGACCGGCGACAGTACCCTGCAGGAGGCCGCCAAACGCATTTGTCGGAAAATAGAAGGCCTGCGCGCAAGTCCCGACTGGTTGCAGGTCGCGCCTTGGGGGGCTCCGGTTGATGATCCGGCCAAGGGCTGTATCCCGGTCGTGAATTACCGCGAAGCCATCCGGGACGAGCGCAAGCTTCGCCTCACATATGTCAGCTCGCAAGACGTTCGCTCCGAACGGGTCGTCCGTCCGGTTGCCCTGATCTATCATATCGAGTGCACGATGCTGGTTGCGTGGTGCGAATTGCGCAACGGTTTTCGCCATTTTCGGACCGATCGCGTCTGGGCCTGCGAAATGGTTGACGATCATTTCTGCGGCCAAGGGCAGCCGCTGCGGGAGATCTGGCAGGAGCAGAACCAATGGGGTTCCCCTGCCGAGGCCCATTGAACGGCGGGTATTCGCCGATATCACCTGATTGTTGCTTGAGCCTGCGGGGGGGCAGCGCGATATACTGTGCCAAATAATGGGACCCGGCAAACGGGCCTCTGAGCAGAAGGTGATATCATGACGATTTCCAAGCTTGTTGTTTCTGCTGGGCTTTGCTCGGCCTTGTTCTTGGCGGGCTGCACCGACCCCGGAACGCTGAACTTGCCCTCGGACCCCAACCAAAATACCAAACAGGGTGCGCTTTTGGGTGGGTTGGTTGGTGCCGGTGTCGGGGCCATTGCGAACGACTCGGATCCGCTTTTGGGTGCGCTGGCTGGTGGAGCAATCGGTGCAGCAGGTGGCGGCCTTATCGGCAATCAACTGGACCGTCAGGCGGCTGAGTTGCGCCAGCAGCTGGCAAATGACGGCATTACAATCGTCAACGCAGGCGACCGCCTGATTGTTACCGTCCCCAACGACATCACCTTTGACACCGACAGCTCGACCGTGCGGCCTGCATTGCGTTCTGATTTGGTCCGGGTGGGTCAGAATTTGGTGAGATATCCCAACTCGGCCGTTCAGGTCATTGGCCATACGGATAGTGATGGCGAAGCCTCTTATAATCAGGCCCTATCTGAGCGTCGGGCGAGGTCCGTGGCGGATGTTCTGCAAGCCAATGGTGTGAACGGGGCCCGTATCAGCACCATCGGTTTGGGTGAGAACCGACCTGCGGCCTCGAATCTCACACCCGAAGGGAAGGCGCGGAATCGTCGGGTTGATATCGAAATCATCCCCAACGGCAACACATGATGTGACCGGGCACCGTCAAGGTGCCCGTTTTTGCACATTGACTGCGCGTCAAGTGGGCTTTGGCTGGCGGTGATCAGGAGCTACCTTCTGGAAAACGCCTGAACGGAGACCTTTATGTCCGAACCGATCCTTCTGAGCCTGTCAGGTTCGCTGCGCCAAAATGCCACCAACCGAAAACTGCTTCGCGAGGCGGCGCGGCTGTTTGAGCCGGGCACCCATATCGAGGCTGACCTGAACTTGCCGCTCTATGACGGCGATCTTGAAGAAGGCGAGGGCATCCCCAAGGGCGTTCAGGTTTTGGCCGGTCAGATCGCCCGTGCGGATGCGGTGATCATTTCGACGCCGGAATATAACAAAGCGCCGTCCGGCGTGTTGAAGAATGCGCTGGATTGGGTAAGTCGCACCAAGGATAAGCCCTGGGCGAACAAGCCGGTTGCGGTGATGTCTGCCG
Source organism: Ruegeria sp. YTSA105 (assembly GCF_059610225.1). Taxonomy (NCBI): domain Bacteria; kingdom Pseudomonadati; phylum Pseudomonadota; class Alphaproteobacteria; order Rhodobacterales; family Roseobacteraceae; genus Ruegeria; species Ruegeria sp. YTSA105. Next base: position 74,590 of record NZ_JBXWNE010000008.1, on the reverse strand, counting down.
CTGCGGGTCGTGCGGGCGGGGAACGTGCACAGATGATATTGCGCAGCTATATGGTTCCGTTCCAGACGCGCATCTTGCAAGGGCCGGAAATTCATCTGGCCGACAGTTCGAACGAATTCGACGCGCAGGGCAAGCTGGTTAACGAACGCTATGAAAACGCCCTTCGGACCTTGATGCAGAACTTGCGGTCAGAGGCCGGTTTCTGAAACTGCCGGTTTGCTTGCCCGTATGGGGCAGGCCGCCTAATCTTGCGCTATGTCGATGGAAATTCAGACAGATGTGATGGACGCAGCCCGTGCTGGCGCGTTGCAGGTGGCGCTTGGGAAACAGGCAACTGTGAGGGGCGGCACTGCGTTGCCGCCGTTTTTTCATCACCTGTATTTCTGGACTCCGCAGCCACCCGGCCAACTTGGGCGCGACGGACATCCCAAAGTCGGGGGCCTGATCCCCGATATGGGCCTACCCCGCAGAATGTGGGCAGGCGGACGCTTGGAGTTTTTCGCGCCTCTGATAGCAGGTCAGTTAGCCGAACGGCGATCGCTATGTGAAAGTTCGAGTTCGAAATCGGGACGCACCGGCCCCTTGGGCTTTGTCACGTTGCGCCACGAGGTTTGGCAGAGCGGTGCGCTGCGCCTGACCGAATGGCAGGATCTGGTTTACCGCCAAGACCCCTCGGCAGATACGGCCACCCCTCCGGCACCACTGGCCAGGCAGGATGAAACCGAACATCGCGAGCTGTCCTTCGACAGCACAATGCTGTTTCGCTACTCGGCCCTGACATTTAACGGACACCGCATTCACTATGACATCGACTATGCCCGTGATGTCGAAGGATATGCCGGGCTGGTCGTGCATGGCCCGCTTTTGGCGCAGCACCTGATGTTGTTTGCGGCAGATGTGATGGGCCCATTGGCGCAGTTTTCCTTCCGCGCAACCTCGGCATTGATGCATTTCGAAACTGCGAGCCTGTGCCGGAGGGGCAATACCCTGTGGGTACGTGCGGCAGACGGGCGCCAATGTATGATTGCCGAAGCCTCAGCCTAAATGTTTCTGCATGGTAATCGAGGTCGCCCGGGTGAACCCGGGATGCGCCGTTTCCGCCGTTTTGACAAAGCCCATCCGGGCAAAGGAGGCATGGTTTTCGACCAATTCGACCCGTGCCTTCAGTTCCAGCGTCGCAATACCTGTTTCAACCGCCCGCGCGGATGCCAGATCGACCAGACGCTGTGCCAGCCCCTGACCACGTCGGGTTTCGTCCACAGCCAGTTTGCTCAGATACAGACAGTCCTGTTTGGGTGTCAGAAAGACGACCGCATCCGGGCGATTGCCTATGATCCAAACCTCGTGGTCGCGGGCCTGTTGCCTAAGCGTTTCCTCGGTCAGGCGATGCATTGACGAGGGCGGGTCTATACGCCCCTCCATGAATGCAAAGCTGTGGCGGATCAGGCGTAACACCTGTGGCAACATCGGATCGTCCGGTTGCAGGCGAACTGGGGTGTCGTCGAGGGAGGTCACAAAGAAGCCTCGGGTTGAAAATCTGCGGGGATTTCATCGCGCCCTTCAAGCACCAGTTCGGCCATGACTTCTGCCACTTTGGGCGCCATACCAAATCCGATCTTGAACCCTCCATTGGCGATGAATTCTCCGGCGTACAGCGGATGTGCACCCAACATCGGCGCACGGCTTTTGCTGCGGGGTCGGATCCCGGCCCAGCGTTCGATCACTTCGGCACCGTGCAGGACCGGAACCGCCCGTGTGGCCCGGTCCAGGACATCATCCAGCGCCGCATCGGTGCTGGTCGGATTGTCATAATCCCGTTCCGAGGTTGATCCGATGGCCAATGTACCATCTGCATGCGGGACAATGTGAACGGCATCTGCAAACAGCTGGGAGACGTCCCCGGCATCGAACCGCAGCAAAGCCGCCTGTCCCTTGACGCCATTGCCGACCGTTTTGCCAAAGGCGTCGTTCAGTTCTAGCAGGCCAGAAAGCCCGGTGGCGTGAATGATATGCCCTTGATTGGCCGCATCGGTTTTGACCTCAACCCCCATCACCGCCAGCGCCGAAACCAGTGCAGAACATGCCCGCCTTGGGTGCATCCGGGCGCTAAGCGTGTCGTGGATCACAAAGCCAGTGGGGCTGGGAGGGCACCACGACCCGACCTCATCCATTGCAACAACGCGCCATTCGGCCCGCCCCTGCCATAGCTCTGCGGCGGTGACCGTACGTGCATGGGCCAGATCCAGCGTGCGGCTATCTGCGATGGGCTGCAGCCTACCCAACCGGGCATATCCGGCTGAGACGCCTCCGGTCGCCTCAACCTGTTTCCAGAAGGGTTCGGCCATGATCAGGCTTTCGAATTGAAAAGCTTTCTTGGCATTCCAGTTCTCGGGCACATGCGGGGCCAAAGCCCCGACCAGACCGCCGCTGGACCCGGCACCGGGGCCAAAAGGATCTATGACCTGAACTTTTGCGCCGCGTCTAGCGCAGGCCCAGGCGATCGAAAGGCCAAAAATGCCCGCGCCTCGCACCGTCACATCGACCATTGCCATTCCCCTTTTCCTTGTTCAGTGTCGCGCCGCTTAGCTACAGGATTCCCCGATGGCAGACCAGCGCGCCGAACTGACCTGGAAAGACGGGCAGATACCTGTCTCAGGCCGTTTCGACGACCCCTATTTCTCGTTGCAGAACGGGCTGGAGGAGACGCGGCATGTGTTTTTGGCGGGCAATGACCTGCCCGCGCAGTTTGCGCCGGGGTTTCATATTGCCGAGCTTGGTTTTGGCACCGGCCTGAACTTGCTGACTGTCTGGTCCGAATGGGAAAAGGCTGGCCAAACGACCCCGCTGACATTCACCAGTTTCGAAGCCTATCCAATGGCGCCAGACGACATGACGCGTGCTCTGGCCGCCTTTCCTGAGTTGTCCCCTTGGGCCGACCGGTTCCTGTCCCAATGGCAGGGCGGTACCTGCGATCTGGGCACCCTGCAGCTTGAGGTTATCGAGGGCGACGCGCGGTCCACCCTGTCCGCATGGTCGGGGCAGGCCGATGCCTGGTTTCTGGACGGGTTCTCTCCGGCCAAGAACCCCGAACTTTGGGGCGCAGAGCTGATGCAGCAGGTATCCGATCACACGGCGCCCAATGGCTCTGCGGCCACCTATACCGCCGCCGGGTTCGTCCGGCGCGGGCTCGAGGACGCAGGGTTCACCGTCACCCGCGTACCGGGCTATGGGCGCAAGCGCCACATGACTCGGGCGGTCAAGCCATGACCCAACAGAACGACACCCGCGCCGGTATCGCGCTGATGATCGCGGCTACCGTGGTGTTTGCGCTGCAGGACGGTATCTCGCGCCATCTGGCCGGGACTTATAACACCTATATGGTCGTGATGATCCGCTATTGGTTCTTCGCTGCGTTTGTCGTCGCTCAGGCGCTGCGCGCACCCGGCGGTATCGCGGCCACGGCCCGCACCAACCAGCTTGGGCTGCAGATCCTGCGCGGGGTGCTTCTGGCCGGAGAGATCTGCGTCGCGGTTTATGCCTTTACCATCCTGGGCCTGATTGAAAGCCAGGCCGTTTTCATCTGCTATCCGCTGCTGGTGGCGGCGCTCAGCGGACCCGTTCTGGGCGAGAAGGTCGGCTGGCGTCGGTGGTCGGCCATCGGCGTGGGATGTATTGGTGTTCTGATCATTTTGCAGCCCGGGGTGGGAGTGTTCAATCCGTGGGCGGTGATCCCGTTGATCTCGGCCCTGATGTTTGCCGTCTATGGCCTGCTGACCCGCTATGCGGCGCGGCGCGACACTACCGCCACCAGTTTTTTCTGGACCGGCATCGCCGGGGCGGTTGCCATGACGGCCGTGGGCGTGTGGTTTTGGGAGCCTATGCAGGGCGGTGACTGGCTTTGGATGTGCCTGCTCTGCCTGACCGGAGTTCTGGGACATTGGTTGTTGATTAAGTGCTACGAAATGGCCGAGGCCAGCGCCGTGCAGCCCTTTGCCTATTTTCACCTGATGTGGAGCGCCATTCTGGGAATCTCGGTCTTTGGTGAAAGCTTGCGACCCGCGGTTGTTGCAGGGGCCACATTGGTTATTGCCGCCGGACTGTTCACCTTATGGCGCGAACGACGCCAGAGTTGACCCGATCAGTTCTTCGGAAAATGGCACCGGCAACGCCTGCTGCCCCAACCGTGCGCGATACACAGGCAGGCTTTCGGCGACGCGCATGACATAGTTGCGGGTCTCGCTAAAGGGTATGAATTCGATCCAGTCGACGATATCGGCCTCACCCCGGCGCGGGTCGCCATTGCGTTTCATCCACGAGATCGGCCTGCCCGGTCCGGCATTATACCCCGCCGCCATCATCACCACATTGCCGTTGAATTCTGCTGCCAGCTCGGACAGGTAATTCGCCCCCAATTTGGCGTTATATCGCCAGTCCGAAGTCAGTTTTCCGGTTTGGTGGCTGCTTAGAATGCCCATGTTCCGGGCCACAACTTTCGCCGTCGCGGGCATTACCTGCATAAGCCCGCGCGCGCCCGCGCCGCTGATGACAACCGGGTCAAACTCGCTTTCGCGCCGGGCGATTGCTAGCGTCATTTCCTTTGCCATAGGTAGGCCTAGATCTGCCACTGGATGAACCGGGTAATACGCGGCGGGCAGAACAACGCCGGTGGTCGCGGCGCGCTTGGCGATCATCACCGCCAGATGTGGTTCGTTCAGTTCGATGACCAGATCGCCCAGTTGGCTTGCCTGAACGGGGTCGAGCCCCTCAACCAGATGGGTCAGGAACCGCTCAGATAGGTTTGCCTCACCTGCGCGCAACAGCAATAGCCCCGCTTCCAGAACGCTGGAATCGGCAAACTCCGCTTGTTTCCAGTGCGGTGCCCTTCGCGGGTTTGCCAGATCGCTGTCGAAGGGGCGCCCTATCCGTTCGGCGGCAAGAAGCCCGTAGAACGAGGTCTGGTGATCAGCACCCATGGCATAGGCCTCATAAGCCTTTTCCGCATCCCCCTGCGCGGCATAGGCCCGACCCAGCCAATACCCGCCGCGTCCCTTGGAAATCGGTGACTGCACCGCGCCCGAGAAGTTTTGGAAATGCCGTACAGCCGTTGCGGGATCATTCAACCGACGCAGGGCAAGGAACCCGGAAAGCCATTCGAGATCGGCATAGGCATAGCCCATGTCCGGCGTCATATGGTGACTAGAGGCAATCTTGTATGCGCGGCTCATATCACCGTTGCGCATCTCAAGCCGGGCCAACCGGCGACGGCCCTCGGCCCATTTGTCTGGCTCGCCCAGAGCATCCGGGCTGGATGACCGCGCCAGCATCAGATCAATCGCACTGTCATCCAGTTCCTTTTTGTCTCGCCAGACAAAGCGGTCAAAGGCAAGCCCCGCCGATCCGGCCACGGAATCGGGAACCGCCCCTACTTTGGCATCAACACCCGGCGCACGTTTTTGCAATGCAATCCGCGCCTCGGCCAGCTTGCGCTGATCGTCATTCACCAATGGCAGCATTTGTCCTGCGCTGATCAGATGACCGTCCCACAGCATCCGGTCTAGCCGCGCCGCGTGGTGGGGTTTCAGCAATGTTTCAAAGTTCTCGATATAGTCTTTCTGCAGGCCCGATCCCATCGGCATCGTACGCCAGGCGGTGACGATATCCGCCTGCGCATCACCCTGCCGTCCCTTAGCCTTCAGCGCTACGGCGAAATTCAGCGCCCCTTCCGCCGTTTGCGGGGCAGTGTCGGCGTAGAATTTCAACACCCGGTCCGGGTCCGCCCCGGTAAAGGCGGGTTCGCTTTCGCGCCGTAACCATGCCAGCCCCGGCCAATCCGGCCTGCGGTTCAGAAATACCAGCACATCGCCCGAGCTTCCGAACCCCTCGCGCAGCCAATGCCATACGATGATGTCACGTGACACAGATCCGCGCGGGCCTGCCTCTTGCAGCGCTGCGTTCCAATCGCCCTTTCGCATTTCATACATGCCAGCGCGCAGATCGCCCACCGAGTCGGCTTGGGCCGGCCCGAAGGATGCCAGAATCACCGCTGTCAAAAGCGCCAGAACGCGTGTCATGCCTTGCATTTCCCAACCAACCAAGGATAGAGCCATTTAGGATAAACCTTGCGCCGGCGGGATCAACACACATTGCTAGGAATGTGATTGCCCAAGGCGCAAAAATTGCTAACCGCACAGCAAGGAGCGTGTCATGTTCAAAGGCTCGATGCCAGCCCTCGTTACCCCGTTTTCGAATGGCGAGTTGGATCTGGGCACGCTCAAACGTTTGGTGGAATGGCAAATTCAGGAAGGCTCGACCGGTTTGGTGCCGGTGGGGACCACCGGTGAAAGCCCAACCCTAAGCCATGAAGAACACGAAACGGTGGTGGCAGAAGTTGTCAATGCCGCAGCCGGTCGTGTCCCGGTGATCGCTGGTGCGGGCTCGAACAACACTGTCGAGGCGATCCGATTCGTTCAATTTGCGCAGCAAGTCGGCGCGAATGCCGCTCTGGTGGTGACCCCGTATTACAACAAGCCGACCCAGAAGGGCCTAATTCAGCATTTCCGCACACTACATGATTGTTCTGATATTCCGATCATCATCTACAACATTCCAGGCCGTTCCGTCATCGACATGACGCCCCAGACGATGGGTGAGCTGGCCGAGTTGCCGAGGATCGTTGGGGTTAAAGACGCAACCGGAGATTTGGGGCGTGTCAGCCAACAGCGCGCCTCTTGCGGGCCTGAGTTTTGCCAACTGTCGGGCGAAGACGCCACGGCGCTGGGTTTCAATGCGCATGGTGGTGTGGGCTGTATCTCGGTCACGGCGAATGTTGCGCCCAAGCTATGTGCCGAATTCCAGCAGGCCACCCTGCAGGGGGATTATGCCAAAGCGCTGACTTATCAGGACCGCCTGATGCCTCTGCATGAGGCGATCTTTATCGAACCCGGTCTGGTCGGGGCCAAATACGCCCTCAGCAAGCTGGGCCTGTGCAGCGAAGAAGTTCGCTCGCCGCTGACCACGTTGGACGACAGCACCAAATCAGCCATTGACGCAGCCATGAACCACGCAGGTCTGCTGTAACCCTTCTTTACCGTTTGCCGTAATACAGACCCACGACATGCTCGGCCTGCGCAAAGAACAGCCAACGCGAAACTGCAACGCCGGCCACATGCGACAGCGCAGCCAGAAGAGCGAAGAAGTGGTTGAACGGCAGGATCAGCAGGATGACCGGCAATAGGAAGGCCAGCACAAACGAGATGACCCGCAATTTGTCCGCATGTTTCCTGCCAACCACGTGGACAAATTCGCGCAGAAGATAGTTTGTACCTGTATGTGGAGGCTCAAACGCACGCACTGCCCCGCGCTGCCCCAAACCCGTAGCGGTGCCAAGGTTTGTTCCTGAGTTCGCAAATGCCTTATCCCCTTGCCACCAGTAAAATGTCTGCGCAACGGCAGCGACCACCAACAGAGGGACGGCAAGGCTGACCTGACCGGCCAGAAGCGAGCCACCGGCAAGGCTGAAGCTCAGAAACATGATTGGTGTCAGTTTCATGTTCCAACGTGGGATTGTCTTGAGCTGGGTGTAGATCATTGAGGTGGTGAAAACTGTTGCCAGCGAAAACAACGCGCCAAGGACGCCCAGAACACCCCAACGCTGTCCAAAGAAGACGGCGCCCAGCGCGTAGAAGCCCAGAAGAATCAAGGCGATCACTGCGCACCAACCCTCACGGCTGAGCCAGCTTGACCGCCATTGGGTGAATGCTTTCCACGCACGTTCAGGATGGCCCAGGTGAAAGGTCGAGGCCATCAGCCCGCCCACCGACAGGCCAAAGGCCATGGCATAGAATACGAAGGCCACCCACCCGGTGACATCCGGCATCCCAAGGCCCAGAAAAAACAGCAGCCCAAAGCCCAGACCGGACAAGGTAGTGAAGATAATGACAGATGGGGCCGGATGCATCAGAGCTTCTCCAGTGTCTTGTCGAGCCAACCCAGAAAGCCCTTGGGCTCTTCGGCTACCGGGGCCAGAAGGGGCGCGAGAATGTCGACCTGGTCCTCGATCTGATCTTTAGGGCGAGGTGGCAGGTATTTGTTAACGGGCTTGGTGCCCATTTCAGGCATCAGATCCATGCCACCACGTTCGGCGACCAATTTGCTGACATCGCTATCTGCGTCGCCCAGATCACCGAAATGGCGGGCTCCGGCGGGGCAGGTCCGCACACAGGATGGCACGCGGTCCACTTCGGGTATGTTCTCGTTATAGATGCGATCCACGCAGAGGGTGCATTTCTTCATCACGCCCTCGGCCATATCCATCTCACGCGCGCCGTAAGGGCAGGACCAGGCGCAAAGCCCGCAGCCGATACAGTCGCTTTCATTGACCAATACGATACCGTCCTCGACCCGCTTATAGCTGGCCCCGGTGGGGCAGACGGTGACGCAGGGCGCGTCCTCGCAATGGAGGCAGGATTTGGGGAAGTGGATCAGCTGGGCGTGACCCTGTTCGGGTTGGACCTCGTAGGAATGTACCCGGTTTAGGAAGGTGCCGGACGGGTTGCCGCCATAAGCGTCCTGATCCGACAGGGGCGCCCCGTAGTTTTCGGTGTTCCAGCCTTTGCAGGATATCACACAGGCATGGCAGCCGACACAGGTGTCCAGGTCGATGACCAGACCCATTTTCTTGTCTGTGGATTGGGGGAGTTGGGTCATTTTCCTACCTTCCACGCCAGATCTTTTGGTCCGGTGCCGACCGGTGATTTGATCGGTTTGAATTCGGGCTGGCTTTCTGCATCCGAAGGTGGCGCCGCCTTTTCGATCCTGACCTTCAGGTCGAACCAAGCCGCCTGACCTGTAATCGGATCAGAATTGGCCCAGCGCATTCCATCGCCTTTTGACGGCAGCAGTTCGTGGATCAGGTGGTTCAGCAAAAAGCCTTTGGTGGCCTCTGGTGCGTCTTCCTGCAGGGCCCAAGCACCTTTGCGTTTGCCGATGGCATTCCAAGTCCAGACAGTATTTTCATTCAGCGCGGCCATCTCCATGACCGGAACAGTAATTTCCCCGTGCGGAGACGTCACTTTGGCCCAGTCGCCGTCCTGCATCCCGTGTTCGCGCATCAGTTTGGTTGGCACATAAAGCGGGTTGCGCCCGTGTAGCTGGCGCAGCCAGGCGTTTTGGGTGCCCCATGAGTGATACATCGCCATCGGGCGCTGAGTCAGGGCATTGATTGTGAAACCTTCATTGCCCTGCTGATCGGTTTCGTACCAGATCGGCAGCGGGTCCATGGTGTCCTTGAGGCGCTGGCGCAGATTTTCCGGCGGTTGCCGGTCCCCGTGGCCTTCGGCGGCCAGTTGGAACTTGCGCATCGGTTCTGAATAGAGCTGGAACAGATAGGGTTGCGGGCTGTCGTAGATACCCATCCCCACTGCCCAATCCTGATAGGCAGCGTTCCAGGGTTTGTAGTAATCCGCCCCTTCGGGGATATGCGCGACGTAGAAGCCGCCATTTTCGATGTAGCGATTTAGCTGGTCGGGGTTGACCTCGCCACGACCTTCTTTGTCGCCATTTTCGCCTCGAAACCCGGCCAGCGGGCCAATACCGGGTTTTCGCTGATGGTTAACGATATAGTCAGCGTAGTCTTTCCACTTCGGCGTACCGTCTTCGTTGGTAAAGCCTGGCAAGCTCATGCGGTTGGCCAGTTCCACCAGCACCGACTGAAAGCCTCGCACGTCGCGGTCGGGCTCGATCACCGGCCAGCGGATTGCGTCGGCGGCGGCGTCTGCCTCGCAGATCGGGCGGTCGAGCAGCGAGATACAGTCGTGCCGTTCAAGATAGGTGGTGTCGGGCAGGATCAAGTCGGCATAGGCCACCATTTCCGAGGAATAGGCATCGGAATAGATGATGTTTGGGATGACGTATTTGCCGTCTTCGGTCTTGGCGGTCAGCATCTCCATCACACCTTTAGTGTTCATGGAGGAGTTCCACGACATATTCGCCATATACATGAACAGCGTGTCGATCTTGTAGGGATCACCGGCGGCGGCGTTTGAGATTACCATATGCATCAGCCCATGGGCTGACATCGGGTTTTCCCATGTGAATGCTTTGTCGATCCGTTGGGGAGTGCCGCAGTCGTCCAGCAACAGGTCTTCGGGCCCGCGGGGGAAGCCTAGATGGGGGCCTTCCAGGGGTCTGCCGGGGCGGCGGTCGCCATGCGGGGTAGGGTGCGCCTCGACTGGTTTGGGATAGGGCGGTTTGAAGCGGAAACCGCCCGGAACTTCGACCGTGCCGAGGATGATCTGCAGCACGTGCAGCGCGCGGCAGGTCTGGAACCCGTTGGCATGGGCCGAGATGCCACGCATGGCGTGGAAGCTGACCGGGCGACCGATCATCTTAGCATGGGATTCGCCGCGGAAATCGGTCCATTCCTGATCCAACTCGATCGCCTCGTCAAAGGCGACGCGGGCGATTTCCGCCGCGATGGCGCGAATGCGACTGGCCGGGATGCCACAGCGGTCAGCCACGGCCTCAGGGGCGTGCTCGTCGCTTAGGTATTTCTCGGCCATCAGGTGGAAAACCGGGCGATGGGTGACGCCGTCCTTTTCGTAAGTAGCCGACAAGTCCGGGCGCACGCCCGGCTTGTCGAACGCAGTGAGTTCGCCTGTGGCCCGGTCGACCACCAGCGGTTTGCCGTCACTATCGCGCAAGAACAGACCCCTCTCGGGGCCTTCGGATGCGTTCACCAGAACAGGCGCGTTGGTATAACGGCTGAGGTAATCCAGGTCGATCTTGCCCGCCTTCATCAACACATGGATCAGCGATAGGATGAATAACCCATCGGTGCCGGGGGTGATCCCGACCCAGTCATCGGCCACAGCGTTATAGCCTGATCGGATCGGGTTCACACCGATCACCCGTGCGCCGCGTGCCTTGATCTTGCCGATCCCCATCTTGATCGGGTTGCTGTCGTGGTCTTCGGCCACGCCGAACAGCATGAACAGTTTGGTGTGGTCCCAGTCGGGCTGGCCAAACTCCCAAAACGCACCGCCCATCGTATAGATGCCCCCTGCTGCCATGTTGACGGAACAGAACCCGCCATGGGCGGCATAGTTTGGGGTTCCAAAATTCTGTGCCCAGAAGCTGGTGAAGCTTTGGCTTTGGTCGCGTCCGGTAAAGAAGGCCAGCTTGTGCGGTGCGGTTTCGTGCAACTCGTTCATCCAGCCGACGGCGGTGCTGATTGCCTCGTCCCATTCGATCTCGCGGAACTCGCCCGATCCGCGCGGGCCGACACGGCGCAGCGGTTTACGTAAGCGCGACGGCGCGTTGACCTGCATAATGCCCGCGGACCCTTTGGCGCACAGAACGCCTTTGTTCACTGGGTGGTCTCGGTTGCCCTCGATATAGGCGACCTTGCCGTCTTTCATGTGAACGTTGATGCCACAGCGGCAGGCGCACATGTAACAGGTGGTCTGCCGGATCTCGTCCGAGACTTTGGGCGAGGTGTCAATCACTGGCTGGTTCATAGGCGCCCCTGTAGTTTGCAGACCGGTATTCCCCCGAGTATTGCCGGGAACCGGAATAAAATTTGTTTTTCACGGACTTGTCGAGACTTATATTCCGTTTTCGCCATGTTGTGCTTGAACAGCAGTCACGGCGATCATGTGAAGGATGTCCTCTGCCGTACAGCCGCGCGATAGATCATTTGCCGGCTTGGCCAGGCCTTGTAGGACTGGCCCGATTGCCTCAACCCCTCCGATGCGCTGTGCGATCTTATAGCCCAGATTGCCCGCATTCAGGCTGGGGAAGACAAAGACATTTGCTTCGCCCTTCAGTGGCGAATCCGTCGCCTTTTGCGCCGCAACCTCGGGGACAAAGGCGGCATCGAACTGCAGCTCTCCGTCGATCAGAAGGTTCGGATCTTTTTCACGTGCGATCCGGGTTGCCTCGACGACCTTGGATACTTTTGGGTGTTCGGCGCTTCCCGAGGTGGAAAAAGACAGCATTGCCACACGTGCCGTGTTTCCAGTCAAAGCTGAATAGGATGCGGCTGATGCGCGGGCAATTTCCGCCATTTCTTCGGCGTTTGGATCCACCACCAGGCCACAATCGGCAAAGATGCGCGCGCCTTTGACCTCGTGATGATCCTGGCAGAACAGCATGAGAAAAAAGCTGGATACCATTGTTGTACCCGGCGCTGTTCCGATGATCTGCAACGCCGCGCGAACTGTGTCAGAGGTGGTTTCAACCGCTCCGCCCACGGTGCCGTCAGCGATACCCTGATGCACCAGCATGGCGGCAAAGGTCAGCCGGTTGGTGATCTGTTGCCCTGCCTCTTCAAGGGTCATGCCCTTGTGCTTGCGGCGATTAAACAGCGCTTCAGCCAGTTCCGGGGTGATTGAGGAATGCGCCGGGTCAAGAATGTCTATCCGAGTGGGATCAAATCCTTCATGCGCATCCAGAAGGGCCGAAATTTTGGCCCCGTCGCCGATCAGGATGATCCGTGCAACGTCCTCTTTTACGGCCCTGACCGCACCTTCCACGACGCGGGGATCATCGCCCTCTGACAGGGCGATGATCTTGTCCGACGCGCTGGCCGTCCCGAGAATGGCGCGCAGCGGTTTCACGCGGATTATACCCCGGCCTGCGGTTCCATGTCGTCATTGCTGATGCCTGCCACCGCGACCGGTTTCTTCATTGCGTCCCGACGGAAGGGCTCGCCCAGTTCCTGGTTGATCATGGCTTCGATCAGCGTGGTGATCCCATTCTTCTGATCCTCGATGGCCTGATTCAGGGCTGCAGTCAGCTCGTCCTGTGTGCGGGCCACGACACCTTTCAGGCCACAGGCCTGAGCGATACCGGCATAGGACACTTTGGTGTCCAGTTCGGTTCCGACAAAGTTGTCGTCGAACCACAGGGTCGAGTTGCGCTTTTCAGCACCCCACTGATAGTTGCGGAAAACGATCTGGGTGACTGCGGGCCATTCATCGCGGCCGATTGCGGTCAGTTCGGTTACAGCAATACCAAAGGCGCCGTCACCCGAGAATCCAACGACGGGCACATCCGGGCAACCGATCTTGGCACCCATGACAGATGGCAATCCGTATCCACAGGGGCCGAACAGCCCGGGGGCCAGATATTTGCGGCCCGCTTCAAAGGATGGGTAGGCGTTGCCGATGGCACAGTTATTGCCGATGTCGGACGAGATGATCGCCTCTTTCGGCAGGGCTGCCTGAATGGCGCGCCACGCCATGCGCGGGCTCATCCAGTCGGGCTTGGCTGCTCGGGCGCGTTCGTTCCAGGTTGTGCCCGGATCGTCCTGCTCGTGGTCCATCGAAGTCAGTTCCTGCGCCCAGCGTGACTTGGTTTCCGCGATTTTCGCTTTGCGTGCATCGCGTCCTTCGTCACCTGCGGTGTCTGACAGCTGTGCCAGGATATTGGTTGCAACGGTGGCTGCGTCGCCAACAATACCGACAGATACCTTCTTGGTCAGGCCAATGCGGTCGGGATTAATGTCAACCTGAATGATCTTTGCATTCGCCGGCCAGTATTCCATACCATAGCCAGGAAGAGTCGAGAACGGGTTCAGGCGAGTGCCGAGACACAGAACCACGTCTGCTTCTTTTATCAGCTCCATACCGGCTTTCGAGCCATTGTAACCCAGCGGGCCAGCAAACAGCGGGTGCGAGCCCGGGAAGGCGTCATTGTGCTGGTAGCCAACACAAACCGGGGCGTCCAGACGCTCGGCCAGTGCTTTCGAGGCTTCGATGCCGCCCGCAGACAGAACCGTGCCCGCACCGTTCAGGATGACAGGGTTCTTGGCATCCGACAGCAGCGCGGCGGCTTCGGTAACGGCTGATGCGCCGCCAGAAGGCAGTTCAAATTCAACTACGGCAGGCAGTTCGATATCGACAACCTGAGTGAAGAAATCACGTGGAACATTGATCTGTGCCGGTGCCGAGGCGCGCTTGGCCTTGGTGATAACGCGGCTCAGAACTTCGGCCATCCGCGAAGGGTCGCGTACTTCTTCCTGGTAGCAGACGCAGTCCGCGAACATGCGCATTTGTTCCATCTCTTGGAAACCGCCCTGACCCATGGTCTTGTTTGCGGCCTGAGGGGTCACAAGCAGCAGCGGGGTGTGGTTCCAGTAGGCGGTTTTGACGGCAGTAACAAAGTTGGTGATCCCCGGTCCGTTCTGCGCGATCATCATCGACATTTTGCCGGTGGCGCGTGTGTACCCGTCAGCCATCATCCCGCCCGAGCCTTCGTGTGCGCAATCCCAGAACGTAATGCCAGCTTTTCCAAAAATATCCGAGATCGGCATCATCGCCGAACCGATGATCCCAAACGCATGCTCGATCCCGTGCATCTGCAGAACTTTTACAAAGGCCTCTTCGGTGGTCATTTTCATCTGATTTGTCTCCGCGGATTTGTGGATGAAGCCGGACGATCAGCCCAGCCTTTGGGTACGGTTGTGGCCCAAGGGACGGAATGGCGTTAGGTCCAAAACGAAATGCGGATTAGGTCCAGACGCGGGCTACTGCGTTTGGATGGCATCCGCGATCAGCTTCACGCCCGGAGCGATGCGGTCGGGCGCGATGGATGAGTATCCGAGCCGATAGAAGTTCTGTGGCCTATCCGGCCCTGCGAAAAACGGTGCACCAGGCTCGATGTGAACGCTTTGGTTTTGCAGGCTGCGTGCCAGCTGGGACATGTCGACATGTTCGGGGGTGGACATCCACATCGAAGATCCGCCCATCACACCGCGCCCCGCCACCGACAGCCCGTATTCGTCGATAGCCTTGTCCATTGCCTCCCGCCGCTTGGACAGCTCTTTGGACATGCGCCTGATCTGTGCATCGTAATGTCCCAGAGACAGAAAATACGCTGCCGTGCGCTGAATGTGGCCCGGCGGGTGGCGCAGCACCAAAGAGCGCAGCGCGCGCGCCTCGCGGATAAACGGCTCGGATCCAACCATGTAACCAAGGCGCAATCCAGGGAACAGCGATTTTGAGAAGCTGCCCACATAGATGACACGTCCATCCCGGTCCATGGACTTCAGCGCGGGTGAGGGCGCCCCCAGAAACGCCATTTCGAATTCATAGTCATCCTCGACCACCATTGCGTCCAGATCCCGGGCACGATCCAAAAGTTGGCGGCGACGGGTGATCGGCATTGTTGCGGTTGTCGGGCTCTGATGGCTGGGCGTGGTGAAGATGACATCCGTTTCATCGGGCAGCGCCTCGGGTGGCAGGCCATCCTTGTCCACGCCAATGGGTACGACCGCGCAGTCCCAATGGTTCAACAGGCTGCGCAGCGCATAGTAACAGGGGTCTTCGATGACGGCGGTGTGATTGTGAGTCAGCAGAATGCGCGACGCCAGCCAAAGTGCGTTCTGAGCCCCCAGTGTGATCAATATTTCTTCGGGGCGGGCCGAGATTCCACGGCGGGGCAGAGTGTGGCGGGCGATGAACTCGATCAGCAAGGGATCGTCCTGATCGACATAGTCGCGGGTCAGCGATTCGAAATCCTTGTGCCCCAATGCCCGCACTGCACATAGCCGCCAGTTGGCATGATCGAACAGGGTTCGGTCCGCCTGACCATAGATAAAAGGATAGGTATAGTCCCGCCAATTCCAGGGCTTGGGCAACACATCCGAATCTACAAACCGGCGGGCCAGCGCCTTGTCCCAATCCACGGTCTCAGTGCCCCGTTGGATGGGCGTGTATTTAGGCGGTACTGGCGCATTTTCCGACACATAATACCCAGATCGGCCCCGGGCGGTCAGGTAGTCATTGGCCAACAGCTCGGTATAAGCCAATGTCACGGTGATCCGGCTGACACCCAGATGCGTGGCCAGTTTACGCGACGAGGGCAGTTTTTCTCCGACATGGAAACGGCCTGACAGGATGCCTTCTGCAATCATCTGCTGAATCTGGGCCTGCAAGGTGCCTTGCCCATTCAGCTCTAGAAAGAACGTATCAACTGATATCCCCATAAGACCTTATAGAGTGGCCTTATTGATTGAGCAATCTGGACTCACGCTCTTTTCACGAATTCTGATCAGAATTTGTTGACGGCAGCTTTCGACATCTCTATATAACTAGAAATCTAGTTTATTGGAGTTGTGGATATGTGGGAAACCGCTGCAGCAGGATTTTCGGCGATGGGGTCAGAGGCGCGACTGAAAGTCCTCAAGACACTCGTTCGCGCCGGAGAGGCCGGGCTCACCGTAGGTGAAATCCAGGAGAGAACCGGCATTGCCCCGTCGACGCTGGCCCATCACCTCCGGTTTCTTGCGGCCGGTGATGTTGTCGAACAGGAAAAGATCGGGCGCACCACGATCAACCGTGCCCGGTATGACCATCTCAGAAACCTCGCGCAGTTCATTCTGTCGGAATGTTGTGCGGACGAAACTGGAAAGGCGGCAAACGATGGCTGACCTTACTCAGAGCCCTCGGGCCCCGTTCAAAGCTGTCTTCGACCTGATCAAAACCCCATGGGCGGTGATTGTCGCCATTCTGATCGCGGTGGCGATACTCGACCCAGGGAATCTAACGGAAGTGATAACATTTGCCGGCAAGGCACTGGCCCATACCGGCCAATATATTCTGTTTGCTGTGCTGCTGTTGTCATACCTCAAGGCCACCGGTGCCGAAGTCATGGTGGCCCGAGCCTTTGAAGGCCGCGAAACGCGGATGATCCTTTTGGCTGCCCTATTTGGCGGGTTGGCCCCATTCTGTTCCTGCGAGGTCATCCCGTTCATTGCTGGTTTACTGGCGCTTGGGGCGCCACTGTCTGCGGTTATGGCGTTCTGGCTCAGCTCTCCGCTGATCGACCCGCCGACGCTGTTGATTACGGCTGGCGCTTTGGGATGGCCCTTTGCTATCGGAAAAGCCTTAGCCGCAGTGGCACTTGGCCTGTTTGGCGGATTCGTCGTGCGCACCATGACGCGCAGCGGTGTGTTGACCCAACCTTTGCGGAACTACCAACCAGCTGGATGCGGCAGTTGTGGACCTAAGCAAGAGGACAAACCGGTCTGGAAATTCTGGCATGACCCTGCGCGCCGGAATAGATTTCGTAGCGAGTTTTTTCGGAACGGCCTGTTCTTGTTGAAATGGCTGGCGCTTGCCTATGTTCTCGAGGCGTTGCTGATCAATTATGTACCCGCTGATCTGATCGCACGCGCGGTCGGAGGAGACGGCGTGTTGCCCATAATCATCGCGGCACTTGTTGGGATGCCGGCCTATCTGAACTCATACGTCGCGCCGCCGCTATTGGCAGGTCTGATGGAGCAGGGGATGAGCGCCGGGGCAGCAATGTCCTTTATGATCGCGGGTGCGGTCAGCTCGATCCCGGCCATGGCTGCGGTATGGTCGCTGGTCAGGCCGAAAGTGTTTGCGACCTATCTGGGCCTGGGGATAGTCGGCGCAGTGATCGCAGGGATCATCTTTCAGATGATCTGAAGGAAAAACCGCCCGGTGTGGACACCGGGCGGTTTTGCTTTGTCAGCTTGCTTCGCAATAACGCGGAAGTTTGAAGCGATACCTCGGTTCTCCGGATTCCACATAGACCCGCTTTTCGACACAGGCGCTTTGGCCGACGGTCTGGGAAATCGGGGCCTCGGTCGAAGTGATCGACGTCGCGGATCCGTCGGGTAAACGTACCGAGGCAATCACCCCGTTCTTGAGGTCGCCGTTGATAGCGGTGGCGGACAGAACCGGGACGGTCATGAAGGCTTCGTGTTCATGCGTGCCGTTGTCGTTCAGCAACAGCAGGGCTGCGGCAACCGCGATAACGCCTACGACACCGAACACGAGCAGGCCCCAGGTTCTTAGGAAGGCATAGATTGTCACGGCGCGGTGTGGGCCAAAAATGGCAGACAATATGTTCAGCATCAGAGTCTCGTCAAAAAAGCCCCGGCCAGTTTGACCGGGGCTGTCTGCGTATCAGAAACGCGGATCGCTTTCGTCTTCATCCTCGGCCTCGCCTTTGGGCAAGTTGAAGAAACTGTCGGCGTCGA
This sequence comes from Ruegeria sp. YTSA105, assembly GCF_059610225.1. Taxonomy (NCBI): domain Bacteria; kingdom Pseudomonadati; phylum Pseudomonadota; class Alphaproteobacteria; order Rhodobacterales; family Roseobacteraceae; genus Ruegeria; species Ruegeria sp. YTSA105. The sequence continues at coordinate 56,577 of NZ_JBXWNE010000008.1, read as the reverse complement.
TGATCGGCTCTTCTTTCTCCTCGGGGGAGTCATCAGACAGCGAGAAGGTCTCGAGACCCTCGATCGCCGTTGGAATTTTGGGCGCTGCGTCCATTTCCAGTGACTGCTCGGTCGAAACCAGCTTGCGGCGCTCATCATCGCTCATGACGCCACCTTCAGCGGCTTTCTTGGCGGCGGCTTTCTGCACGATTGCGTCCAGCTCGGACTGTTTACACAAGCCCAGAGCGACGGGGTCAATCGGTTGCATGTTCGAGATGTTCCAGTGCGTCCGCTCGCGGATCGACTGGATGGTCGGCTTGGTGGTGCCGACCAGCTTGGCAATCTGACCGTCGCTGAGTTCGGGGTGGAACTTGACCAGCCACAGGATCGAGTTCGGACGGTCCTGACGCTTGGACAGCGGGGTATAGCGCGGGCCACGACGTTTTTCCTCGCCACTGGCAGCGGGGTTGAACTTGAGCTTCAGCTTGTGCAGCGGGTTGCCCTGCGCCACATCAATCTCTTCCTGCGTAAGCTGGTTGTTGGCGATCGGGTCGAACCCTTTCACGCCAGCGGCCACGTCGCCATCGGCGATGCCCTGCACTTCCAACTCGTGCATTCCTACGAAATCCGCGATCTGCTTGAAGCTGATCGTTGTGTTGTCTACTAGCCATACGGCTGTTGCCTTGGCCATAAGCGGTTTTGCCATCAGCCCGTCTCCTATGCATACATCTTTCCCGTCGCCGGAATTCGGCGGCCCCGTGATCTTGGGGCAGGTTTCCGTTGTCGGGGAACTTGGGCTGTATATAGTCGCGGCAGGGCAAGAAGGGAAGAGGCGAATGCGCTGGCTGGTTCTATGGGTTTTCAGTGCAATGACGGCGCTGGCCGAGGGTGAAAAACCGGGTGAGTTCGACTACTATGTCCTGGCACTTAGCTGGTCGCCGAACTGGTGTGCGCGCGAAGGCGACGCGCGTGGGTCCGATCAATGCGTTGTACGGCATGATCACGGCTGGATTCTACACGGGCTTTGGCCGCAATTCCATCAGGGCTGGCCATCTTATTGTCGAACGGCTGAGGCCCCGCCGACGCGGACCATGACCCGTGAAATGGAAGATATTCAGGGCAGTTCCGGCCTTGCCTGGCATCAGTGGAAGAAGCACGGCACCTGCTCGGGCCTGAGCGCTTCGGACTATTACATCTTGTCGCGGCAGGCCTATAGGTCGGTGGAGCGCCCAAAGGTGTTCCGCCAGTTGGACACATCTGTGAAGCTGCCCGCATCGGTCGTGGAAGAGGCGTTTCTGAAGGCCAATCCGGGCCTGGAGCGCGACATGATCACCGTCACCTGCAAACAAGGCTATATCGAAGAGGTGCGCCTGTGCCTGTCGCGCGAACTTGATCCGGTGCCGTGTGGCCGGGATGTGATCAAGGACTGCGCGGCCAAAGACGCGCTTTTTGATCCGATTCGTTAGGGTTTGCGGTAAAGGCGAGATGGTGGGTAATCGCAACTTCTACGTTGTTGCCACCGCATCCTGTTCAATAGCCAGATCGTGCCGAGGCTAAGGCCTACCTTGCTATTCCAAAGTCCTCAGGGCCACTGCGATACCATAAAGCTAGTCGGAATTGCGTTTCGGTTTTACTTCGGAATGGAACGCGCGCATGTTTCCCTTTTGGCGTGCGGCTGCCCGCCAGAGTTTCTTTCGCGCATCGCCCGGCTCTAAATGCGCGTATTCACCGCCGCAAAACTTGGGCCAGTTCAGAGCCAGTCCAAGTTTAACCAATTCTGCGGCGACATCAGTACCATCTGGAAGCGTGCACTTGGCGACGATCCGATCGTAGGAAACCTCTTCTTTGATTTCGGCTGTGATCATCATGCCTTTGCACATCTTGATCAGCGCAAACTTGGATTTCTTGCCCCAGGGATGCTCAAGCTCGGGCGCATCGATTCCGGCAACCCTGATCTTGGTGCCGCTTATCACGATCGTGTCGCCGTCGATTACGTGGCACTTGCCTTTGAGAGTCCGTGTGGTTGGATAAGCCGAGGGCGGCTGCTTTGACGGAACCGGTCGTGCTCCGGTGATCGCAGGTCGTTTAGTTGGTTGGAAGGGCACCACCCTGGATCGTTTGCGCGATGATTCGAACAGGGCCTTCAATATATATCTCAACATATGAAAAACGCATTCTAAATCTGCTTAATCGATGCGTAGAATGTTAGGCTGGATACAGTATTTGTGTAAACTTGATATTTGAATTCGACCAAGTGTCGAAGCTCAACTACAACTCCTTCCGCGCCCTCAGCGCCGCCGTAATCGTCCCGTCATCCAGGTAGTCCAACTCGCCGCCAATCGGCACGCCCTGCGCCAGCGAGGTCAGGCGCACCTGCCCGTCCAGTTGATCGGCTATATAGTGCGCGGTGGTCTGGCCATCGACAGTGGCGTTCAGCGCCAGAATGACTTCGGTGATCCCCTCGGCTGTGACCCGATCCTTGAGGCGAGGAATGCGCAGCTCATCCGGGCCGACTCCATCTAATGCCGACAAGGTGCCGCCCAGCACGTGATAGCGGCCTTTGAAAACCGCTGCGCGTTCCATCGCCCAAAGGTCGGCGACGTCTTCGACGACGCACAGCTCTCCGGTCGCGCGGACTTCGCTATCGCAGATGTCGCAGATATCCGAAGTGCCTACATTGCCGCAATTCAGGCACTCACGGGCAGTGATGGCAACCTGTTGCATCGCGTCCGCAAGCGGTGTCAGCAGAAGGGCGCGTTTGCGGATCAAATGCAGCACTGCGCGACGGGCCGAACGTGGGCCGAGGCCTGGCAGTTTGGCCATCAGGTCGATCAGATTGTCGATATCGCTGTTCGAACTCACTGCGCTTGCTCCTGCATAAGGGCCGGGCAGTTGGGCCCGGCCGGTATTTCGTCAGGAGTGCCTATCAGAACGGCAGCTTGATGTCTGCGGGCAGGCCCATACCTTCGGTCAGCTTAGCCATCTCAGCCTGCGACCGTTCTGCGGCCTTGGCCTGAGCATCTTTGACGGCGGCCAGGATCAGATCTTCGACCACTTCCTTGTCGTCGCCGTTAAAGATTGACGGGTCGATATCGAGACCTTTCAGCTCTCCCTTGGCCGTGGCTGTTGCCTTGACCAGCCCTGCACCGGATTCGCCGACAACCATGATGGTATTCAGCTCTTCCTGCATATCCGTCATCTTGGTCTGTAGATCCTGCGCGGATTTCATCATCTTGGCCATGTCACCCAGGCCGCCGAGTCCTTTGAGCATCGGTATTCTCCTAATATCCGGTTTGACGCCTAAATACGGGCGCGGTCGGCGCGGCACAAGGGCCGAGCTGGCTCCCGCCCGTCGTCAAGGCCTTTCCTCCCGTTGGGCCCGGGAGGTTTCCAGTTGGGTCAGATGGGACGGTTTCAGTCTTCCTCGAACGGGTCCCATTCGTCTTCGACCTCGGGCAGCGCCTCGGTTTCTACTTTGGCGGCACGTTCTTCCGGTGTTTCAATCCGCTTGATGCGTGCCTTCGGAAATTGCATGAGCACCGCCTGAACCAACGGGTGTTTCTCAGCCTCTGCTTTCAACGCCAGCTCGGCGGCGTCTCGAATCTCGGCGATGGTCGCAACCTCACCATCGGCTACAATCGACACAGCCCAGCGGTTGCCAGTCCATCGTTGCAGCGACGAACCCAGTCTCGCTGCCAGATCTGTGGGTGCGTTTTGTGTCGGGGTGAATTCGATCCGCCCCGGTTGGTAAGAAACCAGCCGCACCCCGTTTTCGACCTCGACCAGAAGTTTCACATCCCGATTGGTGCGGATCAATTCAACCACGTGGTCAAAACTCGGATACCGTGCCAGCGCCGATTGGATATCATGGGCCAGAGCGGCCGACGGCGCGCCGGCAGGGCTGCTAGTTGCGGACACGTAAGAAGATGATGCCGCTGGTACCGGAGCCTGAGAGGGCACGGCCATACCACCGCCCGGACCACCATTCGGAGGCGGTGGCGGGTTGTCCTGCAGGCGCTTGATCAGCTCTTCGGGGCTGGGCAAGTCGGCAACATGGGTCAGGCGGATAACGGCCATTTCAGCAGCCATCATGGCATTTGGCGCGGCCGATACCTCTTCCAGCGCTTTCAGCAACATCTGCCACATCCGGGTCAAAACGCGCATTGGCAGGGCCTCGGCCATTTGCTGACCACGGGCACGTTCATCAGGGGAAACCGTCGGGTCCTCGGCTGCGTCTGGCGTGATCTTCACAACCGAAACCCAGTGCGTGATTTCGGCCAGGTCACGCAGCACGGATAGCGGATCGGCCCCTTCGGCATATTGCCCGCCCAATTCAGTCAGCGCGCTTGCTGCATCCCCTCGCAGGATCATTTCCATCAAGTCCAATACCCGGCCCCGGTCGGCCAGACCCAGCATCGCGCGCACCTGATCGGCGCTGGTTTCACCGGCCCCATGGCTGATTGCCTGATCCAGCAGCGAAGTTGCGTCGCGCGCCGACCCTTCGGCCGCGCGGGTGATCAGCGCCAGGGCATCCTCCGCGATCTGCGCCTTCTCAGCCGCTGCGATCTTATTGAGCAGGCCAATCATGTCCTCGGGTTCGATCCGGCGCAGGTCAAATCGTTGGCACCGCGACAGAACAGTCACCGGGACTTTGCGGATTTCGGTCGTGGCAAAGATGAACTTCACATGCGCAGGAGGTTCTTCCAACGTCTTGAGCAGCGCGTTGAACGCGCTGGTCGAAAGCATGTGAACTTCGTCGATGATGTAGATCTTATAGCGCGCACTGGCGGCACGATAGCGCACCGAGTCGATGATTTCGCGAATGTCATTTACGCCGGTGCGGCTGGCGGCGTCCATCTCCATCACATCGACATGGCGGCCTTCCATGATGGCGACGCAATGTTCGCACTGGCCGCAAGGTTCGGTCGTGGGCTTGCCTTGCCCATCAGGACCGATGCAGTTCATGCCCTTGGCGATGATCCGGGCCGTGGTCGTCTTACCGGTGCCGCGGATGCCAGTCATGATGAAGGCTTGCGCAATCCGGTCGGCCTCGAACGCGTTTTTCAGCGTGCGCACCATTGCGTTCTGACCGACGAGGTCAGCAAAAGTTTCCGGGCGGTATTTCCGCGCGAGAACCTGATAGGCGGGGCTGGGCGTGTCGGTCATGTCTGCTCTGTTGGATTCGTGTCAGGTTTGCAGCGTAGAGACCCCCGCCGTCCGCGTCCACCGCGCGCGAAAAGGAATTTCGTTTTGGCAAGTTGCATCAGAGCCGGTAAATCATGAGGGGCTTCAGCCCCATGTGGTGATGCAGGAAAAGGAGCTGTGTTGGAGAGTTTTGCAATTCACCCTCTTGGATTGGGCAAAGGGCAGATCGCTCTGTGCCCACTGCCGGGTGTCACGGGCGATTATGCTGGGGATTTCGCAGTAATCCGGGATTGGGCGCCGGACCTGGTCATCTCGATGACGACCTCGGATGAGTTCCAGCATTCCGGCGGGCTGTCATTCGAGGCGGACCTGCAGTGCGAACGGATTGCCTGGGTTCACCTTCCAATCCGCGATTTCGGCGTCCCCACGCCTGAGGTTGAGGCGCTTTGGCCGCAAGCCAGTGAGGCGGCCCAACATGTCCTTGCCAGCGGTGGCAAGGTGCTGGTGCATTGCCGCGGTGGGTGCGGTCGCTCGGGGATGGTTGTGATGCGGCTAATGGTGGAATGCGGCGAAGCGCCTGGCCAAGCGCTTCGGCGGTTGCGTGCGGTGCGGCCCTGCGCGGTGGAAACCGACGCGCAAAAGGACTGGGCCGGGTTGCCGGCCCGAACCCTTCCCTGATTCAGGCAGACACTTGATACGGAATACTGTCGCTGCGCGGCGGCAGGGTCGAAACGTCGAGCATCGCACAGGGTGGTTCTGACAGAAAACCAGCGGATTTCTGGATGAACTCCGGCCCGAACATCATGTCGCCATAGGCGTCCAGCATTTCTGTCGGCGTGTCCGTACTGGTGCCGCAATAGACCCTGATCTGTTCTGATTGGGCCCGAAAACGGGCCGTGCAGCCTTCGGTGCAATGGGTCAGATCGCTAGTGCCTTCGACCTCGAATGTTTTGGATGCTGCAGGCGTTGCCGTCGCCATCGCCTCGGCCATGGCGCGTGCCATTCGGGCCAGGGCGGGGCAGGGTTTCCCGGTCCTCTGACAGACGGTTGCGGTGAATTCATGTGTCTTTGTCTTCCAGATCATAATGCGCCCTCCGCGCGCAGGACGAAGGGTGAGGATCAGGTGTGACAGCGCGCTGACGACCTGCCCGGACACCCCGCCCGAGTTTCGGTTTCGATACGATGGCAGGTCTCCTGACTTGCGGGTCGTCGCTTTGCCGACCTTCCCAGCCCTGGGGCCAGTGGTATTTCGGCATTGCTCACCGCTTACAGTTGCGGGGGCAGTCGCGGAGTTGGCCCTTTCCGGCATCGCCGGGGCAGACCGCACCGTGTTCCCTTTTCATCCCGCCCCAATTCCGGGGCAAGAACCATCACCACATCGCTAGCGGCTATGCAGACCCCGAGTCAAGCCACCTGTTGGGGTTCAAACCGGACGTTTGGTCATCTTGATGAAATCTTGACTCTGGTGGCCGAAATCGGGCCGATTGTTGAGTGAACCGAGTAGTTCAGAATTTGTCGGAAGCGCCATGCTTGATACCACGCCCTGCGTCCAGACTAAGGACTTTGATTTTGCCTCAGGCTCTGCCAGCCTGTCGGCGCGGCTGTATCTGCCTGAAACCGAGCCGAAGGTCGCCGTGGTGATTCACAGCGCAACTGCAGTGCCGCGCGAATATTACCAGCATTTTGCCCGTTGGCTGGCCGCCGAACAGGGTATTGCCTGTTTGACCTATGACTACAGCGATTTCGGGCATTCGCTGCGCGACAAACTCAAAACCTCCGAGGTGACCATGGCGGATTGGGCCTTGGTCGACATGCCCGCCGCACGGGCTGAGATGCGCAGGCGGTTCCCGGACGCTTTGCAGTGGAGCATCGGTCATTCCCTTGGTGGTTTGCTGGGGCCGGTGCAGCCAGACATTGATCAGATCGACCGGATGATCTGTGTATGTTCGGGGCTGGTTACTCTGTCCGACCATCCCTGGCCCTATCGCGGGCTGGCGTGGATGTTCTGGCATGTGCATGGGCGTCTGGCAGTGAATGCGCTGGGCTATCTGCCGGGCAAAGCGGTGGGGATCGGTGCCGATTTGCCTGGTCCGGTCTATTGGCAATGGCGTAGCTGGTGCACGGCGCCGCAGAATTATGTGCCGCAGATCGGTGACGCTCTGCCCGAAGCGAGATGGGCGCAATCGAATACGCCGGTGGACCTGTTCACCTTCGAGGACGACCAGATGGTGCCGCCAGACGCTGTCTGGCGGCTTGCCGATCTGTATGGACCAAAGGCGCGGCGGCATCTGCTGTCTCCGAAAGAGATCGGAGTGCCCGAGATCGGTCATATCGGTGCCTTTGCCCGCAGAAATCAGGCGCTTTGGCCCCGGTTGATTGCCTGAAGACGCGCTTTTCCGTCCCCGTTAGGGTCTGTTGCGAGACTTTTTGTCATGCATGACAGACCGCACCATTTTACCAAAGGCTTTGTCGCGCGCCCGGGATTGCGCAAGGGTTTCAGAGTTCCTCTGATCCTCGCGCCGCAGCTTGTTCCAGCGTACCAGCCGGTCCGGCGAGAGCAGGCCATCGGCAATCGCCTCTTGCACGGCGCAACCGGGTTCGGCCTGATGCTGGCAATCTGAAAACCGGCAGGTCGCAGCCAATTCCAGAAGGTCTGAGAAAACCTCATCCACGCCGTCTTGGGCATCCATCAAACGCAGGGCGCGCATTCCTGGCGTATCAATCAGCCACCCCCCGTTTCGCATCGGGTGAAGCGCACGATGGGTCGTGGTGTGGCGACCCCGTGCGTCATCCTCGCGGATCCCCGCCGTTGCCCCGGCCTGACCAGTCATGGCGTTCGCCAATGTGGTTTTGCCGACACCGGATGAGCCGACCAAAGCAGCAGTTTGCCCGGCAGGGCACCAGGACAGGATCGGATGAATCTCTGACGCCTCCAGCGCGTTGACGGTTAGAACGGTCAGAAACCGAGCCAGCGAACTGGCCTGACTGGCATAGCTCTCTGGGTCAGGGCAGCTGTCGGCCTTGGTCAGGACAACAACCGGATAGCACCCGGCCTGATGCGCCAGCGCCAGATAACGCTCAAGCCGTGCCAGATTGAAATCGGCATTGCAGGAACTGACGATATACAGCACATCCACATTCGCCGCGATCAGCTGAACCTGCGCACCGGTGCCTGCGGCCCGGCGTTGCAAGAGGCTTTTGCGCTCCAAAAGATGCCGAATGCGGTTTTGATCATCCGCAAGGACCCAATCGCCAACCGCAAATTCGCCGGTTGATCGGTCAGGGGTCAGATCAGATGTGCCGCCAAGCGCATTCAGGCCGATCAGGCGATCACGATGGACGGCGTTGATGCGATGCGGTGTGCAGGTAGGGTTCACAGCATGTTGGGCTGCAAAATGAGAGGACCATCCCAGGTCCGAAAGTGTTTTGGACATTGTTCTGCCTGTGTTCAGATACAGGAAACCATCAGGGTGGCAGGCGCGCACCCATCGGTAACGTGTTCAGGCAAAAGCGGGGGTTAGTCCCGGAAACGCTCTGCCCGAAGGGTCATTGCTACAATCATAAAGTCCCTCCTGCGGCAGTCGTTGCGCGTAAGTGAGAGGTTGGACATCGACCCAAGCGGGGCTCGTTGTGGCTGCTTCCTTCCGGATCTGACCAGGTTGGCGAGGCGCTCGCCCGCGCCAACCTCTCGAGGGTGGATATAGGCAGTTGGCCGGAAAAACACAACCCGTCAGAAGGTCAGAAGAATCCGTAAAAAGCCATTTCCGTCAGTTCCAAGGACTTGTGGATCAAATTCCTGAATGTCCTGCAGATGTCGGTGGGCATTTGGACCGGTGCGTAAGATCGCCTGCGTACCCGTGTTACTAGTGATTCTGAAGGGTTCCTGGGCCTCTTCCAGCGGATCGCTGACCAAGGTGCCTGACAGATAATCCAGCAGGGCTTGCTGGACCGGCAGGATGGGCATGTCGATACGTTGCGCATTACCCGCAAATGGGAAATGCCCGCCCCCGCTGGCGCGATAATTGTTAAGCGCGACGGCAAATTGCTGATCCGGTGCAATGGGGGTGGCACCGACCAGAACCTCTGAAACACGCCGGTTTTCGGCATTGATCAAGGTGCCCATATCGTCGAAACGCGGAGGTTGTGTCAGATCAATTCTGCAGGACAGCCCGTATAGCACATCAAAGTTGTGACCCACCCGATTTTCGCAAATAAGTTCGGATGCAGATCCGGTCGAAATCTGGTTGAAAACAGCTGCGGACATCTCAAGCCAGTCCACGATTTGGTCACCGGATACAATGACACCCTGCAATTCGTTTGGAAAAACATGCAGGTCAACCACGTTACGCAGGAATATCTCGCCAGGCTTAACATCCGTATAGAATCGCGGCCCGGCCCGACCGCCGAATTTCGAAGGTGAAACCGCCGATAAAATCGGAATATCTGCCAGGTCGGTATCGGACATACACAGACGTAACGCGGCAGCCTGGGCGGCGGCGACCAGCCTCAGCCCACGGTCCTCGGCGCAAAAGCTGAAATAGCTGTGCAGATGGTGCGGGGTGCGGCCGACCGGCTGGCCCGCTCGCCTGCGGGTTTCGGCATGACCAGAGGAAAACAGATGCAACAATTCCGGATCTTCGGGCGCCAGTGATACCATTTCGTCGGGACGCCCTGCAGATATCGGTCGTAGCGCCGCCCGGGCTTCGCCAACGGTCCAGCCGCCGCGCTCTGCCGAGTGAAGTTTCAAGTCGATCACCCCCAGATGTGATCCGGCCGTTCCGGGTAAGACAACTGGTTTGCCATGCACCAGAGTGTTTTCAGAGCCGGCCTTGACGGGATAGGTCAAATGGGAATGACCAGCAATTATTGCGTCGATACCTTCGATTTCGGCCAGCGGAATAATCGCGTTTTCCATATTCCGTTGTGACCTGTCCGGTCCGAAACCGGTATGGGCCAGCGCGATGATCAGGTCGCAATTTTCGTCTTGGAGCTTTCTGACTTTGTTTGCCGCACAAGTCAGGATGTCCTGAGTGGTAAGGGTGTCGTGCAGCTTGTGCGCCTCCCATTGCGCTGTCTGAGGCGGGAGGACCGAAAAAACCCCAATTTTCAAGGCCATAGGTGTCGGCGAGCCAGGGATCTCTTTGTGCAAAATGACATGATCTTGCCAGATCTGAGGCCCATTCGTGCGCAAGGCGTTGCTGCTGAGCACAGGGCAGGGGGCGTCAGAGATAACGTGCTGTAAGAATTGAAGCCCGAATCCGAAGTCGTGGTTTCCCAGGCCAATCGCGTCATATCCCAGGCTGCCGAAGGCCTGCATCAGGATGTGCGGCGCATTGGCGGGATCGGCAGCCCAATCCCCCAACGGTGTACCCTGCAGAGCGTCTCCGTTGTCGAAGAGCAAGACGATATCTCCGTCTGCCTCAGCCTCGTTCCGCGCCTGCCGGATCAGGCTGGCCGTTCGGGTCAATCCGATCGTAGGTTCGTCTTGATCCGCGTAATAATCAAAACTGCACAGGTTCATGTGCAGATCGGTGGTCGCCAAAATCCGGATACCTACAGACTGATCAGACAAATGCGAAATTGTTTTTAATACTCTACTTTTGGCAGTTTTATGAATAACAACTTCAACAAAAAGCATAGTAAGTGCAAATTTTTTTATGCACTTGCGGTAATTTGACGGGATCGCCTCGGTTTTCGGTCGTGGAATTGTCGTTGCAACACCGAAGCTGTCATGGCAGCCCTGTGCAGGCGAACCAGAGGAATTTAAATGAAGAACGCGGAACAGGTAACGTTTGGTGGATCAGGGCTGGATCGTGCCGCACATCTTCGCGGAGACGTCGACACGATGGCAGCAGCGCGAGCACATCCGAAAGCGAAATGCCTGTTGCTGTGGCGCGGAAAGCTGCTGGTTCAAGGAGAGGCCCTTGATCAACTCTGCTTGTTACCTGTCTTGCATGAGCTGATCGCAAATGGTCCCGGTGGGATCGTCCCAGCGCCAGTATTGCTTGGTCTCTCGGATGAAGTTCCGGTTTTTGCCTTTGATATATCCGATTGGATGCCCGAGGGCGTTGACCTGTCCGAGCTTGGGGCATTCTTCGACCGATCAGAGCAACAGCACCCGGATTTGCCTGAAGGTCAGGTTTTTGTCGAATTGCGCCGCATCATGGCGCGCCTTTCCCCACGTGATGCCGAACTTTCGGCTTCCGCCAAGGCGGTCATCGCCTGGCATGAAACCCATAGGTTTTGCGCCCGTTGCGGCGCCGCCAGCGAGATGTCGCAAGCAGGATGGCAACGCAGTTGCCCGTCGTGTGGGGGGCAGCATTTCCCACGCACCGACCCGGTCGTCATCATGTTGATCACATATGGGAATTCGGTGCTGATGGGGCGATCCCCGGGATGGCCTGAAGGGATGTATTCGCTACTGGCCGGATTTGTCGAACCCGGAGAAACGCTGGAAGCGGCGGTGCGCAGAGAGGTGATGGAAGAGGCCGGTGTCCCCGTCGGGCAAGTAACCTATCTTTCCAGCCAGCCCTGGCCCTTTCCGGCGTCACTGATGTTTGGCTGTGCAGGCGAGGCATTGTCGCAAGAAATCACTATAGATCCGGTTGAAATCGAAGATGCGATATGGGTGAATAAGGCTGAAATGATGCAGGTCTTTGCTGGGGAACATCCCAGCCTTCTGCCAGCGCGCAAAGGCGCGATTGCGCATTTTCTGCTGCAAAACTGGCTTGCAGATACGCTCGACTGACAAAATACTGGGCGAATAGGCAAGAGAACGATAACCCACCATGCAATTCTCCGCACGTGAAGATATTCAGGCCCCCGTCAACGCAGTGTTCGAAATGTTTGCGGATTTCGAACGGTTCGAGCGGATGGCAATGCGCCGCGGGATCGAGGTCCGGCGTTTGTCAGGGCATATGGGCGTTGTGCCCGGTACATCCTGGGAGACCGAGTTCCGTATGCGCGGAAAGCCTCGGCGCGTGGAAATCAATATGGCCGAATGTGATCCACCGACCCATATGCGGTTCGAGGCGGCAAGCAAGGGAATGAATGGCTCAACCAGGGTCGAGTTTCTGGCCCTGTCGCAACGTAGAACCCGGCTGACCGTGGATATGTCGCTATCGGCCAAATCCCTGCCTGCACGGCTGTTGCTGCAATCGCTCAGATTGGGTCAGTCGCGGTTCCGGCGACAGTTTCAGGCCCGCCTCAGCGAATTCGCGCGGGAAATGGAAGAACGTCATCTGCACGGTTCTTGAGAATTCCGAGACAAGAGGCCCTGAATGTCTGATGTGATATTGCGCAGCGCTGTTGTGGATGACGCCAAAGGTATTTCCGAGGTCCTGCAAGAGATCGTGACCGCCGGTAAGCGCACCAAACCCAGCGATGAGGGTTTTGCCAAAGAGCATTACATCAGCCACCACGGCAGCATCCAATGCACCGTGGCGGTGCAGGGTTCACAGGTATTGGGCTTTCAGGCGCTGAAACTGGCCGTCGACGGAAACCCTTATGGCGTAACAGCCGGTTGGGGCATCATCGGAACACATATACGTCCATCAGTCGCGCGCATGGGGGTCGGGCGGGCCCTATTTCAGGAAACGCTGCTGGCGGCCCGCGCCGCAGGTCTGCCTGCAATAGACGCGACCATTGGCGCGCAAAATGCCGAAGGCCTGGCCTATTACGCGGCCATGGGATTTGTCGATTACCGCTCACATGAAGGGGCGATGTGCAAGAAATACCGGCTGGGTTGAGCTAGCCGCGCGGCTGGACTGCCGGATAGACGCCCAGAATCTCGACATTGGTGGTAAAATGTTCCAGCTCTTCCAGGGCCAGTTGCACATTGCGATCGTCCGGGTGCCCGACAATATCCGCATAGAACTGAGTGGCCGTGAACGACCCGTCGACCATATAGCTTTCCAGCTTGGTCATGTTGACACCATTGGTGGCGAACCCGCCCATCGCCTTATACAGCGCGGCCGGGATGTTGCGGACCTGAAACACAAAGCTGGTGATCATCCCATGCGCCCCGCGCCGCGACAGGTCCGCATCGCGTGACATGATCAAAAAACGCGTGGTGTTGTCGTCGCTGTCCTCGATATGGCGGGCAAGGACGTTCAGGTTATAGATCTCTCCGGCCAACTCGCTGGCCAGCGCGGCAGAATGCAGTTCGGCAGCCTCGGAAACCTCGCGCGCGGCGCGGGCATTGTCCGGGCTGACGCGTCCGTGAATGCCGTGCTGCTTCAGGAACCCAGCGCATTGTGGCAGCAGTACCAGATGCGAATGCGCTTCGGTGATGTCGCTCAGCTTGGCACCGGGGACGGCCAACAAATTGATGTGTACGCGAACAAAAGCTTCGTCGATGATATGCAACCCGCTATGGGGCAGCAGGCGGTGAATATCGGCCACCCGCCCATAGGTCGTATTTTCGACCGGAAGCATCGCCAGGTCTGCTTTGCCGGACCGAACTGATTCGATCACATCCTCAAATGTGCGGCAGGGCAGGGCCTCCATATCGGGACGAGCGTTTCGGCATGCCTCGTGGCTATAGGCACCGGGTTCTCCCTGAAATGCGATACGTTTTGTCATTTGGTCGATTCCGTGCAACAAGTTCCAGAATTGGGCGTTTAGTCGCGGTGTCTATACCTTGCCTCTTGTAAGGGGAAGCCTTAGACACCCCGCAGACAGCTGAAATGGACTCGCGATCAATGTTCGACACGATGACAGTTACCAAGGCCGCAGCAGGCCTGTTTGGCACCTTCCTGGTGCTGCTTCTGGCCAAATGGGCCGCAGAAGAGCTTTACCACGCCGATGCCCATGGCGAGACGGCTTCGTACATCATCGAAACCGAAAGCGCAGGCGAAAGCGCCAACGGTGAAGAGGTAGTATTTGAAGAGCTGCTGGCCGCCGCCGACGTTGAAAAAGGCGCCAAAGTTTTCCGCAAGTGTACCGCGTGTCACAAGCTGGAAGACGGTGCAAACGGCACAGGCCCCTATCTGTATGGTGTCGTTGACCGCCCTGTCGCAACGGCCAGCGGTTTTACCGGCTATTCGGCACCGATGCAGGCCCATGGCGGCAACTGGACACCCGAAGCACTGGATGCCTTCCTGACCAAGCCAAGCAGCTATATCTCGGGCACATCCATGAGTTTTGCTGGCCTGAAAAAACCGCAGGACCGTGCCGATCTGATTGCCTATCTGCAGACAATCGGCAACTGATGCCAGACCGGCACATCTGAAATTCAAAGCCGCTGCCCCGTGCAGCGGCTTTTTTTGTATGAAGAAACCTTCACAATGCGCTCACGCATTCTAAACTTGAATCAGTCAACGCTGGACCTTTAGCTTCGTTCAGGCGCAAGACTATAAGAAGTGACGCAACAGGGGATGAGCCAAATGGAATCCAACCGACAGATTGTTCAGGCACGTGCATTGGATTTCAGAGGTTGGTTGACCATACCGATTACCGGCTTTTTGCTGCTTGCGCTCATGACCTCTCAACTGTTTGCCGAAGAGACCATCATCAAAAGCCACGGATTCTCGGAATTTGGCGATTTGAAATACCCTGAAGGGTTTGCCCATTTCGATTATGTAAATCCTGATGCGCCGCGCGGCGGAGAGTTGTCTTATGCAGCGCAAGGGACATTTGACAGTTTCAACCCCTACACGCGGCAGGGCCGCGCGGGTGCGCGTTCGGCGGATCAGTATGAATCCCTGATGGTCGCGTCCTATGATGAAACGGCCACTTACTACGGTCTGCTGGCAGAAAGCCTTGAATACCCGGAAAGCCAGGATTGGGTCATCTTCAACATGCGACCTGAGGCGCGGTTTTCCGATGGAACCCCGGTGACTGCCGAAGATGTTGTGTTTTCGCATAATCTGCTGCTGGAACAGGGGTTAAAATCCTATGCCGACGCCGTCCGCGAGATGATTCCGCGTGCCGAAGCGCTGGATGATCATCGGGTTAAATTCTACTTCGCACCGGATATCCCGCGCCGTGGCCTAATAAGTCAGGTTGCCGGGACATCTGTGTTTTCCAAGGCCTGGTTTGAGGCAGACCCCGAAAACCGGCGGCTCGACAAATCCCGGCTTGAGCCCGGTATCGGATCCGGACCTTATGTTTTGGACAGCTATGACATCAACCGGCGCATCGTCTACAAGCGCAACCCGGACTATTGGGGCGACCACGTTAATGTGAATGTTGGCCGCAACAACTATGACTCCATCCGGATCGAATATTTCGCGGACTCGATTGCTGCGATGGAAGGGTTCAAGGCGGGCACGTTCACACTGCGCCAGGAAAACAACTCGAAAAGCTGGGCAACGGCCTATGATTTTCCTGCCATAGCAAACGGAACAGTGGTTCGGGTAGAGCTGGAAGACGGGGATGTCCCCAACGCTTCGGGCTTTGTCATGAACCTGGACCGGCCGCAATTTCAGGATCCCAAGGTGCGCGAAGCCGTCCAGTTAGGGTTCAACTTCGAATGGACGAATGAAAGCTTGCAATATGGCCTGTTTCAGCAGCGCGACTCATTCTGGCAGGGAACTCACCTAGAGGCGACGGGGCTGCCCGAGGGGCGTGAACTGGAGGTTCTGCAAAGCCTGGGCGATGCGCTGGACCCTGCGGTACTGACCGACCAACCGGTCGTTGCCCATGAATCCCGCGCTGAGCGTCAGAATGATCGTCGCAATCTGCGCGCCGCGATGAAGCTGCTGGATGAGGCCGGTTGGCAGGTGGGCGAAGACGGTATCCGCCGAAATCAAAACGGTGAAGTTCTGGCCATAGAATTTCTGTCAGACCAGCCGACTCTTGATCGTATAATCCAGCCATTTGTCGCTAACCTGAGGACGATGGGCATAGATGCAACCTACAATCGTGTGGACAATGCGCAATTCACCCTGCGCCGCCGTGACCGGGATTTCGACATGATTTTCGGCGGGTACCCAAGTTCGCTGCAACCTTCGACGGGACTGTACCAGCAATTCGGAACCGAGGCGGCCTCGTATTCCGTATTCAACCCGTCCGGCGCGCACGGCCCGGATATTGAACCGTTGATCGACAACATCGTGGCAGCGACCAACAGCGAAGAGTTGTTTGCCAATGTTCGCGCCCTGGACCGTGTTCTGCGGGCCAAGCGGATCATGGTGCCCACTTGGTATTTGGGCAAATACTGGGTTGCCTATTGGGACATGTATGAATACCCGGAAAACCTGCCGCCTTATTCAT
Source organism: Ruegeria sp. YTSA105 (assembly GCF_059610225.1). Taxonomy (NCBI): domain Bacteria; kingdom Pseudomonadati; phylum Pseudomonadota; class Alphaproteobacteria; order Rhodobacterales; family Roseobacteraceae; genus Ruegeria; species Ruegeria sp. YTSA105. Next base: position 40,236 of record NZ_JBXWNE010000008.1, on the reverse strand, counting down.
TGGGAGTCGAAGACCTGTGGTGGATCAACGCCGAGCAGGAAGCCCAGTTGAAATCCTCCGGCGCCTTGAGGTAATCCGCCCAAATGGGAGCATATATTCTAAGACGCCTGCTGCTGGTCATTCCCACACTGCTGGGAATCATGATCGTCAACTTCACCCTTGTGCAGTTTGTGCCAGGCGGCCCGATTGAACAGATCATCGCCCAGATGGAGGGTGGTGGAGATGTATTTGAAGGTATCGCTGGCGGTGGTGGCGATATTGAGCAGCAGACCGGCGGAACAAATGACCGCTATATCGGCGGGCGTGGCTTGCCGCCTGAATTCATCGAAGAACTGGAAAAAGAATTCGGGTTCGACAAACCGCCCTTGGAACGGTTTCTGAATATGATGGGTAATTACCTGACTCTGGATTTTGGCGAGAGCTATTTCCGGTCGATCAGTGTGACCGATCTGGTGCTGGAAAAGATGCCGGTGTCTATTTCGCTAGGGCTTTGGTCGACGCTGATTGCCTATCTGGTGTCGATCCCTCTGGGTATTCGCAAGGCGATCAGGGACGGATCAAGCTTTGACACCTGGACCAGTGGCGCCATCATCGTGGCCTATGCCATCCCAGGATTTCTGTTCGCTATTTTGCTGCTGGTGCTATTTGCCGGTGGGTCCTATTGGCAGATCTTTCCGTTGCGGGGGCTTACCTCGGATAACTGGGACAGCCTGAGTGTATTTGGCAAGATTGCCGATTACTTCTGGCATATCGCGTTGCCGATCCTGGCGCTGACCATCTCGGCCTTCGCAACGCTCACCTTGCTGACCAAAAACTCGTTTCTGGACGAGATTAAAAAGCAATATGTCATGACCGCCCGCGCCAAGGGCCTGAGCGAAAGCCGGGTGCTGTACGGCCACGTGTTCCGCAATGCGATGCTGATCGTAATCGCGGGTTTTCCGGCCGTCTTCATCGGTGTTTTTTTCGGAGGGTCAATCATCATCGAAACCATCTTTTCGCTGGATGGATTGGGTCGCCTTGGGTTCGAGGCGGCGGTCGCGCGCGATTACCCGGTTATCTTTGGAACGCTGTTCATCTTTGGCCTGATGGGTTTGGTGGTCGGCATCATCAGTGATCTGATGTATGTGTTGGTTGATCCGCGCATCGACTTTGAAAAGCGGGAGGGGTAAATGGCGCTTTCCCCCCTGAATCAGCGCCGGTGGCGCAACTTCCGTCGCAATGGCCGGGCGTTCTGGTCGCTGATCATCTTCTCGATCCTGTTCGGCCTGTCGCTATTTGCTGAATTTATCGCAAATGACAAACCGATCCTGGTGAAATACCGCGGTGAGCTTTATACGCCGATCTTCAATTTCTACCCAGAGACCGAGTTTGGCGGTGATTTCCAAACCGAAGCAATCTATCGCGACCCCGAAGTGCGTTGTCTGATAGACAGTGGCGGTTTGGATCAGTGCTTTGACGATCCTGACGGCATTATCGAACAGATCGAGGCCGGATCCTTTGCCGCCGACGGGTTCGAGCGCGGCTGGGCCATCTGGCCGCTGATCCCATACTCTTTCAAAACCAGCGTTGATCGGCCGGGCGCCGCCCCGCTGCCGCCCAATGGTCAGAACCTGTTGGGCACCGATGACACCAAGCGCGATGTGCTTGCACGGGTGATCTATGGGTTCCGTCTGTCCATTCTGTTCACGCTGATGGTCACAGGTGTCGCCAGCCTGATCGGTATCTTCGCAGGCGCAATTCAGGGCTTTTTTGGCGGCTGGCTGGATTTGATCTTTCAACGGATCATCGAGATTTGGTCGGCCACCCCATCGCTTTATGTGATCATCATCATGTTCGCTATTCTAGGGCGCAGTTTCTGGTTGCTGGTGTTGCTTATGATCCTGTTCAGCTGGACCGGATTGGTTGGCGTTGTTCGAGCTGAGTTCCTGCGGGCGCGAAACCTTGAATATGTCCGGGCGGCACGGGCGTTGGGCGTCAGCAACAGGACGATCATGTTTCGCCACATGCTGCCCAATGCAATGGTCGCCACGCTGACCTTCATGCCCTTCATCGTCACCGGAACGATTGGCGGGCTGGCCTCGCTGGATTTTCTGGGCTTCGGCCTGCCGTCCTCGGCTCCGTCACTTGGCGAGCTGACCTTGCAGGCAAAACAGAACTTGCAGGCCCCTTGGCTGGCCTTTACCGCCTTTTTCACCTTTGCCATCATGCTGTCGCTTCTGGTCTTCATTTTCGAAGGCGTCCGCGATGCGTTTGATCCCAGAAAGACCTTCTCATGAGCCTGCTGGATGTAAACAACCTCAAGGTTTCGTTCCGGCAGGACGGGCAGGTCAGTGCGGCGGTCAAGGGCGTGTCCTTCACGGTGGATCGTGGGGAAACCGTGGCTTTGGTAGGGGAATCCGGGTCCGGAAAATCTGTGACCGCCTTGTCGACCGTCTCGCTGTTGGGAGACAGCGCGATTGTCGAAGGTTCGGTGAAATATGACGGGCAAGAGATGATCGGGACGTCCGAGCAACATCTGATGGATGTGCGCGGCAACGACATCAGCTTCATCTTTCAAGAACCGATGACATCGTTGAACCCGTTGCACACGATCCAGAAGCAGATGGCAGAATCGCTGGCGCTGCATCAGGGGGTGGTGGGCGACGCGGCCCGTGATCGGATTGTCGAGTTGCTGACGAAGGTTGGTATCCGGGATCCGAAGGATCGGTTGGACAGCTATCCGCACCAACTTTCGGGCGGACAGCGGCAGCGCGTCATGATCGCCATGGCGCTGGCCAATAAGCCGGACATTCTGATCGCAGATGAACCGACCACGGCGCTGGACGTGACCATTCAGGCACAGATACTCGAGTTGCTGGCAGACCTGCAGAAAGCCGAAAACATGGGAATGCTGTTCATCACCCATGACCTTGGCATCGTGCGCCGGATCGCCGACCGAGTTTGCGTCATGAAGGACGGAGAGATTGTCGAAGCCGGTGCAACCGCGGACATCTTCGAGAACCCTCAGCATCCCTATACCCGGAAATTGCTGGCGGCCGAACCGTCGGGCCAACCCGATCCGGTCGCCGCGGATGCAGAAGAGGTCGCCCGCACCGATCACCTGAAAGTCTGGTTCCCGATCCAGCGCGGCTTTCTCAAGCGAACTGTCGGCCATGTTAAGGCGGTGAATGACGCCAGCCTCAGCGTGCGCGCCGGCGAAACCGTGGGGATCGTGGGCGAAAGCGGGTCGGGCAAGACCACGTTGGCGCTGGCCATCATGCGGCTGATCGCGTCCGAGGGTGGTATCACATTTCGCGACCAGGATGTGCGCCGTTGGTCCACACGCGAATTGCGCCGGTTGCGCAAGGATATGCAGATTGTGTTTCAGGACCCGTTTGGCAGCCTGAGCCCGCGCATGACCTGTATGCAAATCATCGCCGAGGGTCTGGCAATCCACAAGGTTGATCCACACCGCGCCCCGCGCGATCTGGTGGCGGATGTGATGACGGAAGTGGGGTTGGACCCGGCGTCGATGGACCGGTATCCGCACGAGTTCTCGGGCGGGCAGCGGCAGCGTATCGCCATCGCACGTGCGATGGTGCTCCGTCCCAAACTTCTGGTGCTGGATGAGCCGACAAGCGCGCTGGACATGACGGTTCAGGTGCAGATCGTAGACTTGCTGCGAGATCTGCAGCGGAAATACGGGTTGGCATATCTGTTCATCAGCCATGACCTAAAAGTTGTCCGGGCGATGTCACATAATGTCATCGTTATGCGGAACGGTGACGTGATTGAAATGGGCGCTGCCGAAGACCTGTTCGAAAACGCGCAGACAGATTACACCCGCGAATTGATTGCCGCAGCGGGCTGAAGCCCGCTCTCCGTGTTTTTCACGCGTTTGCGGTTTCCCGTGTTGTCGCTTTCGGTATCGGGCCGCGCAGTTCTTCATAGTGATCAAAGCTTAACTTTACCCAACCGGTGCCGCGCGTGGCGCTGGCCAGGGTGCGATGCAACTCATCCTCGGCCACGGCAGGGAGTTGGGCATTGAAAATCTCCCAGCCCGAAGCGTTGGGGTTGCCTTCGAATCCCAGCACTTGACCCTGTAAGGAACTGATCGTGGGGACAAGGTCGCCGACAAAATCGGATGGCAGGTGAATCTCTGCGTTCAGAATGGGTTGCAGGACCACCGGTTTGGCCTGAGGCAGCGCCTCGCGTACGGCGTTCTTGCCTGCGGTGCGGAAAGCATAATCGGAACTGTCCACATTGTGGTGTTTGCCGTCACTCAGCGTGATTTTGACATCAACAACAGGGAAGCCCTCAGGCCCCTGCTCCAGCGCGTCCTTGGCTCCGTGTTCAACTGAGGGAATATAGTTGCGCGGCACCGAACCGCCTTTCACGATCTCTTCGAACTGAAACCCTGATCCGCGCGGCATGGGCGTGACCGAGATCACGACATCTGCAAACTGACCCGCACCACCGGATTGCTTGCGGTGACGGTGGCGGTGTTCGATGGGCGCACGGATGGTTTCGCGATAGGCGGTCTCGATCGGGTCGGCCACGATTTCGATCCCGAAATCTTCGGCCAGTTTGGCGGTGATCCGGCGCATGTGCTGCGGGCCTTGAGAGCCCAGCACCGCATGGCCGCTCAGCTCATCCTGCTCCAGATGGAGACCGGGGTCGATCTCGACCAGACGGGTCAGAGCGTTCGACAGGCGCACGTCATCTCGCTCATGCGCGGGTGATACGATCTGACGTTGGGCGACTGGATGTGATGATGCCCATTCCGGCAACGGAGATTCGGATTTGCTGTCGTAAATATTGCCGGGGATCAGGTGATCGGATTTCACGGCCAGCCCGATCTGACCTGCCTCCAGCCCGGAAATCTGGGTCTTGGCGTCAAGTGTCGTCAGATTGCCGACCGTCTCACCTCCCAAAGCTTCATGCGCACGCACGCCATCTCCCAAGCCACGAAGGACGATGATCTTGCCGATATGTTTCTTCACGTCCGCGAATCCCGCAATGGCGCGGGCAGTCTCGGTGGCCTCATCGCGGTTGGCGGCAAGGTTGAACTCAGGGGCTTCGTGCCGCAGGGCTTTCATCAGGCGGGTCAGGCCATTGCCATGGCTGGCCGCGCCCAGACAGGCGGGGATCAACTGGTGGTTCTGCAAAACCTGCGCGGCCAGATCGTAGATCTCGGCACTTGCGGGCTGTTTGTCTTCGATCAGCTGCTCTAACAGGTGATCGTCAAAGTCCGACAGCGTCTCTAGCAGCTCGGTGCGGGCTTCTTGTTCGCGGTCCTCGACCGAGTGCGGCAGTTCGATCAGGGCCGAGGGCTGGCCTTCCTGATATTTCCAAGCCCGCTCCGAGATCAGGTCGACCGCGCCGACTATTGTCTCACCGTCGCGAATAGGGACCTGACGTAGGGCGATGTGGTGGGTGCAGTAGGTCTGTAGCGCGGCGATGATATCCCGGATACGGCCATTTGGGGCATCCATCCGATTGATGAACAGGAAACAGGGAATGCCCGCCTCTTCAACCAGCCGCAGATAGGGCGCGCACAAGACAGCCGCGTCTGGGTCCGGCGGGACAACCACAACCGCCGCATCCGAAATCGCCATGGCTGGTCCGACATAACCCAGATTGTCGCTGCCCCCGTCCACATCGATCGCGCACCAGGGCTCGTCCAAGTAAGAAAAACCGTGCAAGTGCACGGTTCCGGAGACATCGAATGTGGTGGGTCGGTTGTCGAGGCGGCTTATGGCCTCGACCAGGGTTGTCTTGCCAGATTGGCTGGGGCCGAGGACGGTGAATACGCGCATGAGTGATGTCCCTCTTTTCAGGTTGCAGTAATACCTGCACGAAAAGGGCCGACCCACACGGCTGCGTGGGCGAGGACTGACTGCGAATTCACCTGCCTCAGGGTTCGGATCGTTCCGCCCAAGTGTGAAGACAACCAGAGGCTCGCGTCAAGCCCCTGTACTGGTATCTAAGCGGCAGGCCGCACAACCGGGCCCACCTGTAAGCAATCAGATCGCCGAGCTGTGGCCAGCCTTGCTCAGGTCATAGGCGTCAAAGCTGCGGGCAATCATTCGGGTCAGCGGCCGGGCCTCGGGTGGAATGAACAGGCCATCCTTGGTGACGTGTAGCAGATTGTTGAAGTCGGCATTGGCCCTCTGGTACATCTCGTTCAGCTCTTGGGCGGATATGTTGTGGTCACGCAGAATCTCAGCCGAATTGATCTGAAAATCACACATCAGCGCTTCGATCAGACGTGCGCGCAAAATGTCCTGCCCTTTGAACAAATGTCCGCGCGAGGTTGCGAAGCGCCCCTCGCGGATGGCTTTCGTATAGGCCGATGTTGCCGGTGCGTTCTGGGCGTAGCCCTGAGGAAACCGCGAGATCGAGCTTGCGCCCACACCGATCAGCACCTCGGCCTGATCATCCGTATAACCCTGAAAGTTCCGTTTCAGTCGCCCGGTCCTGAGCGCATGTGTCAGACCATCATCCTGCGTGGCAAAGTGGTCAATTCCGATCTCGGCGTAATCATCCCAGAGGAACAGTCGACGCGCCGTCTCGAACAGCTCCAGACGTTGCTCGGGCGTGGGCAATGCGTCCGAAGGAATCAACTGTTGCCGCTTGGCCATCCACGGCACGTGGGCGTATCCGTACAGCGCAACGCGGTCGGGGTTCAGTGACAGCAGTTTCTGTACGCTTTCAGTCATCCTTGATTTGGTCTGATGCGGCAGACCGTACAGGATATCTGCGTTCAGACTGGTAATGCCGCGGGCACGGATCATGTCCACAGCTGCGCGCGTGGTGTCATAGCTTTGGACGCGACCGATAGTTTTCTGAATCTCATCGTCGAAATCCTGCACGCCGATCGAGGCACGGTTCATGCCCGCTTCGGCCAGCGCGTCCAGTCGGGCTTGGTCAATCTCGTTCGGGTCGATTTCGACCGAGAATTCAGCACCCGGGCCCAGCGGGATAACATCCAGAATGCGTGTGGCCAGATCTCGCATCAGATCGGGATTCAACAGCGTTGGTGTGCCGCCGCCCCAGTGCAGACGCGAGAGGGTGACGCCTTGAGGCAGGCGCGCGGCCAGCAGATCAAGCTCGGCCTTGAGGACATCGACATAGGCGATGACCGGGTTGTCAGTTTGCGTCCCCTGTGTTCGGCAGGCACAAAACCAACACAGCCTGCGGCAGAAGGGCACGTGTATGTACAACGAGACGGAGCTGCCGGGTTTAATGCCGGTAATCCAGTCTTCGTAAAGGTTTACCCCCACATCATTGTTGAAGTGAGGGGCTGTTGGATAGCTTGTGTAGCGCGGTACTTTCGCGTCAAATAGTCCAAGCTTTGCAAGTTGTGGTTTAACTATCATGGCGATACCGTTAGAGGACGGCACGCCTAGCAACCTTGATAGAGATCAAGTGGGAACGCGCATGACACAGATTTTCAAAATCGATCATACAAACTGTGAAGATTGTCCAATCCGCCACAGAGCAGTCTGTGCGCATTGCGATGTTCATGAGCTGGAGCTTCTTGAAGGTATTAAATATTATCGCAGCTTCGAGGCTGGGCAGACAATCATCTGGTCCGGTGATCAGATGAATTTCGTGGGCTCGGTCGTGTCGGGGATCGCTTCTTTGACTCAGACCATGGAAGATGGGCGCACGCAGATGGTTGGCCTTTTGCTGCCCAGCGATTTCGTCGGTCGTCCAGGTCGAGATTCAGCGCCTTACGACGTCGTGGCAACGACTGACATTGTCATGTGCTGTTTCCGTAAGAAGCCGTTCGAAGAACTGATGGGTGCGACTCCGCATATCGCGCATCGTTTGCTTCAGATGACATTGGATGAGCTGGACGCTGCCCGTGAATGGATGCTGGTGCTGGGACGCAAGACTGCGCGCGAAAAAATCGCAAGCCTGTTGTCCATCATCGCGCGCCGGGATGCGTCGATTGGGCAGAACGGGAGTTCCAGCCCAATCGTTTTTGATCTTCCGCTGACGCGCGAGGCGATGGCAGACTACCTTGGCCTTACACTGGAAACTGTCAGCCGTCAGATATCCGCCTTGAAGAAAGACGAGATCATCTTGCTAGAAGGAAAGCGCCGTGTATCTGTTCCGGATATGGGCCGGTTGATGGAAGAGGCAGGCGACGATTCCGATGGCGGATATCTGGTGTGATTCACATACGGCGTGACCCGTTGTCTTAACCGTGGTTTAGTGGGACCAGTGAAACTGCGTCAGGAGTAAGTCATGGGATTCAGCAGCCTTTTGGCCATGCTGCTTATTGGTGCCATCGCGGGATGGTTGTCCGGAAAGATCATGGAAGGTCGGGGATTCGGCCTGATTGGCAACATCATCGTCGGCGTAGTTGGCGCATTTCTGGCGGGGGTGATTTTCCCGGCCCTTGGCTTTGCCGTTGGCGGCGGTCTGGTCTCGTCCATTATTTTCGCCACCATCGGGGCGATCATTCTGCTTTTCCTGATCGGCCTTGTGAAACGCGGGTAAAAGCCGCCCGCTGGGCGGCTCTGCCGTTTCAATGTGCCATGAACACTGGAACAGTCGATTGTTCCAGCATATTACGTGTCGCGCCGCCCAGGATGGCTTCTCGGAATCGGGAATGCCCATAGGCGCCCATGACGATCATATCTGTTTCGGTATCCGTCGCATGGCGGTTCAGGATGTCCGATACACGCGACATTGTTTTGCTGAGCACGTCGATTTCGCACTTAACTCCGTGGCGCGACAGCATCTGGGACAACAACCCACCGGGGTCCGAGCGATCCGGCCCATGCGTTGGTGGGTCGATCACCACGATCCGCACCTGATCGGCCCCGATCAGGAAGGGTAGGGCGCAGCGAATTGCGCGCATGGCTTCGACGCTTTCGTTCCAGCCGACCAAGACAGTACCGGGCTTGTCAAAAGGCGTCGTGTTTTCGGGAATGACCAGAACCGGAGCGTGACCTTCGAACATGGCTGCCTCGACGATAGGCTCTGCTTCGACGCCGCGGTCTTTTCCGTAAGGTTGCGGCAGAATAACAAGGTCCGAGAACCGCGCCCGATGGGCGACGTGGCGACCAATATCGGCAATCTGGGCCACGCCGCTTTCTGCAGACCAGCGTACGCCGGAACTGTTCAGATAGGTCTCAGCATAGTGCAGGGTGTCCTCGGCCTCTGCTTTGGCGCGGGACAGGGTCTCCTGCAGAATCAGCGCGTTGGCGCCAGCATAGTAATAACCAGTCTGACTGCGATCGACCCCCAAGCACAGGGCTTCGGCATGCGCATCCTGGGCTGTGGCCAGAGCTGCCATCTGTGCCAGCGCCGGGGCCGATTGTTCCGTTTCCGTTAGAACTGTGAGAAGGGATTTATACGCCATCTTGACCTCTTGCCTCCAGGGCCGTTCCGTCCGCGACATTCCGGCCAAATCATTTCTGTAGCCTTGTCACAATATTCGCTATTCTGTCTTGATACAGATCAAAGCAGTTTGGGCTGTCCTCGGACAAAACAACGACCAGTCAAATGGGTTCCGCGACAAAAATGAATCGCGCGGAGCATGGCAAAGGGACGCAATATGTCAAATTACATCAAGCTGATCGTGCTTGGTCTGATCGTGCTGTTTGCAGCGATCGGGACCAATTATGCACGCGATTTGGCGTATCAGGTGCATGCAATTCTGGTGATGTTGATCGCCGCGGGATTGTTCATCTGGACGCTTAGAAACACGGATGAGCCAGATATCCTCATAGATCGTTCAGGCGAATACATGGACGATGTGGTCCGTTACGGCGTAATCGCGACGGCCTTTTGGGGCGTGGTTGGTTTTCTTGCCGGGACATTCATCGCATTTCAGCTGGCCTATCCGGTGCTGAACTTTGAATGGGCACAAGGATATCTGAATTTTGGCCGATTGCGTCCGCTGCATACATCGGCGGTTATCTTTGCCTTTGGCGGCAACGCACTAATCGCTACGTCCTTCTACGTCGTCCAGCGGACCAGCGCCGCGCGCCTGTGGGGCGGCAATCTGGCATGGTTCGTTTTCTGGGGCTATCAGCTGTTCATTGTGCTGGCTGCGACCGGGTATGTGCTGGGCGGAACCCAGTCCAAGGAATACGCCGAGCCGGAGTGGTATGTCGATCTGTGGCTGACCATCGTCTGGGTGGCCTATCTTGCCGTGTTCCTGGGAACAATCGTCAGGCGGAAAGAGCCTCATATCTATGTGGCGAACTGGTTCTACCTGGCCTTTATCGTTACCGTCGCCATGCTGCATCTGGTCAACAACATGACTATCCCTGTCAGCATCTGGGGTTCGAAATCTGTCATCGTCTGGTCAGGCGTTCAGGACGCAATGATCCAGTGGTGGTACGGCCACAATGCTGTGGGCTTTTTCCTGACTGCCGGTTTCCTGGGCATGATGTACTATTTCATCCCGAAACAGGCCGAACGTCCGGTGTTCAGTTACAAGCTGTCGATCATCCACTTCTGGGCGCTGATCTTCCTGTATATCTGGGCTGGTCCGCACCATTTGCACTATACAGCGCTGCCCGACTGGGCCTCGACACTCGGCATGGTGTTCTCGATCGTGCTGTGGATGCCGTCCTGGGGTGGCATGATCAACGGCCTGATGACCCTATCGGGTGCGTGGGACAAGCTGCGTACGGACCCGGTGATCCGGATGATGGTGATTTCGGTCGGCTTCTATGGCATGTCCACTTTTGAGGGCCCGATGATGTCGATCCGAGCGGTTAACTCTTTGAGCCACTATACCGACTGGACCATTGGTCACGTGCATTCGGGTGCGCTGGGCTGGAACGGCATGATCACCTTTGGTGCGCTGTACTTCCTGGTGCCCGTCTTGTGGAAGCGTGAGCGTCTGTATTCGTTGCAGATGGTCAGCTGGCACTTCTGGCTCGCCACTATCGGCATCGTGCTCTACGCCGCGTCGATGTGGGTGACAGGTATCATGGAAGGCCTGATGTGGCGCGAAGTGGATGCCAACGGTTTCCTTGTGAACTCGTTCGCCGACACCGTGGCTGCCAAGTTCCCGATGTATGTGGTGCGAGCTCTGGGTGGGGTCATGTTCCTCGCTGGGGCGCTGATCATGTGCTACAACCTGTGGATGACTGTGCGGAAAGCGCCGGCCAAAGAGGCCAGCCTGACCGTCGCGGTCCCGGCTGAATAAGGAGGGCCGGAGCAATGGCAATTCTCGACAAACATAAGATCCTCGAGACCAACGCGACCCTCCTGCTGATCTTCAGCTTCCTGGTCGTGACCATCGGTGGCATCGTGCAGATCACCCCGCTGTTCTATCTTGAGAACACCATCGAAAAGGTGGAGGGCATGCGCCCTTACACCCCCTTGGAAATGGCGGGCCGTGACATCTATATCCGCGAAGGCTGCTATGTCTGCCACAGTCAGATGATCCGCCCGATGCGGGATGAGGTCGAGCGCTATGGCCACTACTCGCTGGCGGCTGAATCAATGTATGATCATCCGTTCCAGTGGGGGTCCAAACGCACCGGCCCTGATCTGGCCCGTGTCGGTGGTCGTTATTCTGACCAGTGGCATGTGGATCACCTGCGCAACCCGCAGTCGGTGGTGCCTGAATCTGTAATGCCGAAATACGGCTTCCTCGAGCATCGCAAGATTGACGGTAAGTATATCGGTGATGTCATGAAGGCGAATGCGCTGGTAGGCACGCCCTATACCGAAGAGATGCTGGAGAACGCCGTGGCGGATTTCCGGGCGCAGGCCGATCCCGACAGTGACTATGACGGCCTGCTGGAACGCTATGGTGACAAGGTCAGCGTGCGGAACTTCGATGGTCAGCCCGAGCTGACCGAAGCGGATGCGATGGTCGCTTATCTGCAGATGCTGGGAACGCTGGTCGATTTCTCGACCTTCACCCCAGACGCGAACCGGTAAAGGAGGGTGTGATGGAAGAATATACACTCTTACGGCAATTCGCGGATAGCTGGATGTTGCTGCTGCTCTTTGTTTTCTTTGTTGGGATCATAATCTGGGTTTTTCGCCCGGGTTCCAGCAAGGAATACAAGGACACCGCGAATATCCCGTTTCGGCATGATGATGCACCAGCGCCCCTGCGGGGCGACGACAATCCCGCCACATCCAAGGAGGCGCGGCAATGAGCAAGACACCTGAAAAACAGCCGGGTGATCCGAGTACAACCGGCCACAGCTGGGATGGTATCGAAGAATTCGAAAACCCGATGCCGCGCTGGTGGTTGTGGACATTCTACGCCACCATCTTCTGGGCGGTGATCTATACGATCATGTATCCCGCATGGCCCTTGGTTCAATCCGCCACTGCTGGCGTTTTGGGCTGGTCCTCTCGCGCTCTGGTACAAGAAGAGATGATTGCGTTTGAAGAGGCGAATGCCCCTTGGAACGCCAAGCTTGTGGAAACATCGCTTGAAGATATCTCGGCAGATCCCGAACTGCAGCAATACGCGGCGAATGCCGGGGGCGCGGTGTTCCGTACCTGGTGTGCGCAATGCCACGGCTCAGGCGCGCAGGGTGCACCAGGATTCCCGAACCTGCTGGATGACGCCTGGCTGTGGGGCGGTTCGCTTGAGGATATCGAGACCACAATCGCCTATGGCATTCGCAACGAGGAAAGCGACGATGCGCGCTATTCCGAAATGCCTGCATTTGGCGAAATCCTGGAACATGACGAGATCACCCAAGTGGTTCAATACGTGATGTCCCTGACCAATGCGCAGACTGATGACGTAGCTGCGCAGGCAGGCAAGGTCGTCTTCGAAGATAACTGTTCGTCCTGTCATGGCGAGGATGGCACTGGTGACGTCTTTCAGGGCGCACCCAACCTGACCGATGCGATCTGGCTCTATGGTGGCGACGCAGAGGCATTGACTGAGACCGTGACCAATAGCCGTTTCGGTGTAATGCCTGCTTGGGAAAACCGCCTTACCGACGCGCAGATCCGCGCTGTGACGGCCTATGTCCACCAGTTGGGTGGCGGTCAGTAAGGCCAAAAGAATACCTTCGGACGGTTCGCCGCCCGAAGGTTAAGGCACCGGCTGTTCTCTCTGTTCGCGCGTTTCCTGAACAGCCGGTGCTACTATTTTCAGACTACAGGCCCCCATTGGTGCAGTCCAGATGCGCCTTTTCGCGCGGGCCAGACTTTTCAATCCACCAGTGATGGTCCGGCAGCCAACTGCCGCGCGCAAGGTCGCGGCTATCTGTGCCAGTGCCTTTGCCGTTAGCCTCTGTTTTGGTGGCTACCATGAAACTTCGTGCCAGTATCGCAAGCATCTGATCCCTCCTGGATTGTGTTGCCGCTGTTATCAGGATTGATCTTTAGCCTGATAAATGCGACTCAATTACCATTCCAATATGTAAGTAGGACTTACAGATGAACTGGATGGATATGCCGCCGCTTGCGGCTTTGCGCGCCTTTTCTGCCTTTGCTGAGACTGGAAATGTTGTTCAGGCAGGGGCGTCGCTGAATGTCAGTCACGCAGCGATCAGCCAACAACTGCGTGCGCTTGAAAAACACCTGGATCTGGCCCTTCTGGACCGATCCGGTAAATCCATGACCCTGACGGCCGAGGGCAAGGTTCTGGCGCGTGCCCTGCATTTGGGATTTGGGGCCATAGGTGCGGCGGTCACTGACCTGAAGCGTGCAACCGAGGATCGCCCGGTCCACGTATCGCTGACGGCCTCTTTCGCAGCTTCATGGCTTATGCCGCGCTTGCCCGCATTTCAGGCCGAGCATCCAGGCATTCACCTTGCGCTGGATCCCTCGCCCCGGTTGGTCGATCTGCGCCCGGGCGGCGTGGATCTGGCGATCAGATATGGGGCAGGGGACTGGCCCGATGTGACGGCCGAACTGCTGTTGCAAAGTCCGATCGTGATTGTCGCCGCGCCATCCCTGTTGACTGGGCGGGCACCTGTGACACCTAAAGCACTCAGCCGTCTGCCCTGGCTTGAGGAGTTCGGCACAACGGAGGCAACGCAATGGCTGGCCCGTCACGGCGTGGGCCATAGCCCCGGCGCTGGCCGCATCGCCTTGCCGGGAAACCTGCTGCTTGAGGGAGTGCGCGCCGGGCAGGGTGTGACGGCCACCGTGCGGCATTTTGTCGAAGCGGATATCATTGCGGGTCGATTGGTCGAACTGTTCCGCGAACTCGACGGGCGCGGATACCATATTGTCACCGGAAATATGCCGCTTCGTCCTGGGGTGAAGATATTTATCAGGTGGCTCAGGCGGCAAGCTGGTAAGATGTGACAAAAGGTGTCTTTACGATGCGCTTTTGACCCATGTCAAAGTGGCTGCCCGTATGATCTGGAAGAAGACGCCGTAGAACAGCTACATCTGGAGCCAGCCCGTGAGCGATTCCGACCCCGCCCCCAGCCTATACGCAGCGCGCGAACCGATCTTTCCCCGCCGCGTGTCCGGCCCGTTTCGCAACCTGAAATGGTTCATCATGGCGGTCACGCTGGGGATCTATTACGTCACACCCTGGATCAGATGGGATCGCGGTCCCAGCCTCCCGGACCAGGCGGTGCTGCTGGATCTGGCCAACCGGCGCTTTTACTTTTTCTGGATCGAGATCTGGCCGCACGAGTTCTATTTCGTGGCCGGGTTGCTGATCATGGCCGGTCTGGGCCTGTTTCTGTTTACATCGGCGCTGGGGCGCGTGTGGTGCGGCTATGCCTGCCCGCAGACCGTCTGGACTGATTTGTATATCTTGGTCGAGCGCTGGATCGAAGGTGATCGAAACGCCCGTCTGCGCCTGCATCGTCAGAAAAAGATGGATTTCCACAAAGCAAGGCTGCGTGTCACCAAATGGGTCGCTTGGCTGTTTATTGGCCTGGCAACGGGTGGTGCCTGGGTGTTCTATTTCGCGGATGCGCCAACGCTGGTCCGTGACCTAGTGACCGGAGATGCACATCCGGTCGCCTATACAACCATATTGATCCTGACGGGGACGACCTTTTTGTTTGGTGGGTTCGCACGCGAGCAGATCTGTATTTACGCCTGTCCCTGGCCGCGCATTCAGGCCGCGATGATGGACGAGGATACTCTGGTGGTTGGGTATCGCGAATGGCGCGGTGAACCGCGCGGCAAAGGCAAGCGGACCGCGGATTCCGATCTTGGGGACTGCATTGATTGCATGGCCTGTGTGAATGTCTGCCCTGTCGGTATCGACATCCGCGACGGTCAGCAGCTTGAATGTATCACCTGTGCGCTGTGCATCGACGCCTGCGATGACATGATGGCCAAAATTGGCAAGCCGCGTGGCTTGATCGACTACATGGCGTTGAGCGACGAATCGAGTGAACGCGCCGGTCATCCGCCCAAGAATGTCTGGAAACACATCCTGCGGCCTCGGACCATCATGTATACGGGTATGTGGTCTGCGGTTGGCTTCGCGCTTTTGTTCGCCCTGTTCATCCGGTCTGACATTGATCTGACCGTAGCGCCGGTGCGAAACCCGACATTTGTAACCCTTTCTGACGGAACTATCCGTAACACTTATGATGTACGACTGCGGAACAAACATGGCGAGGACCGCCCATTCCAACTGACCCTGTCCGGTGATCCGGCCCTGAAGATACAGATCGAGGGGGTTGAAGGTGAGACTGTCAATGTGACGGCGGATACGGCACAGTTGACCCGTGTTTACATCGTCGCATCGGGCGACACCGGGCCAGCAACTTTGGATACGACGCCGGTCCGCATCTGGGTCGAAGACCTGCAGAGCGGTGAGCGCGCCTATAAGGACACCACGTTTAACGGACGAGGGAACTGAACATGGCTGAACGTAAATTCACCGGCAAACATGCGCTGGCTGTGTTCGTTGCATCCTTTGGCGTGATCATCACGGTGAACCTGGTTCTGGCCTATAGCGCGGTGAAGACCTTTCCGGGGCTCGAGGTCAAGAATTCCTATGTCGCCAGCCAGGAATTCAACGAACGCCTGAAGGAACATCAGGCGCTGGGCTGGTTTATCCGCGCCGAGATTTCGGGCGGATTGCTGATCCTGCATATAACCGATCAGACGGGCGCACCGGTCAAGGTGGCTGACCTGCAGGCCGTTGTGGGCCGCGCGACCCATGTCAAAGATGATTTTGCTCCTGATTTCATATTCGACGGGACTGCATATGCGACTCCGGCATCGCTGGGTCCGGGCAACTGGAACATTCGGCTGGTTGCCAAAGATCACAGCGGGGCCGAGTTTGCACAGCGCGTGCCGCTTTATGTGAAAGGCTAGGGGATGTCTGCGCAGATGTCCTCTGGCACCGCAGCTTGCCCCGGCTGTATCGCCGCCCCGGCAGAGCCCGCAAGGCCGATCCCGCAGGATGTGCAGATCGCGCTGTCATTGCCGGGAATTCACTGCTCGGCCTGTATTGCCACGGTCGAGCGTGAATTGAATGCCCAGCCCGGGGTCGAAGACGCGCGCGTGAACCTGACCTTGAAACGTGCGATGGTCAAAGCCGCGCCCGATCTGCGGGCCGCCGATCTGATCACGGTGCTTGAACGCGTAGGCTTTGAGGCGCACGAGCTGGACCCTGGATCCCTGTCTGCCACGCAGTCCGACAAAGCCGGTCGCGACCTGTTGATGCGGTTGGCGGTGGCTGGTTTTGCCTCGATGAATGTAATGTTGCTGTCTGTCTCTGTCTGGTCAGGGGCAACCGATGCAACGCGCGACATGTTCCACTGGATTTCGGCAGCGATTGCTTTGCCTGCGATCGCGTTTTCGGCGCAGCCCTTCTTTGCCAATGCCTGGAGCGCCTTGCGCGTCGGTCGCCTGAATATGGATGTGCCAATCGTGTTGGCAATCCTGTTGGCATTGGCCACATCGCTGTGGGAAACCGCGCTGAGTGGTGAGCACGCCTATTTTGACGCCGCCCTGACCCTGACGTTCTTTCTGCTGGCCGGTCGCTATCTGGACTACCGTACCCGCGCCGCCGCCCGATCCGCAGCCGAGGAGTTGACCGCGTTGGAAGTTCCGCGCGCGATCAGGCTGGCCGATGGTCAAGAAGTTGAGGTGCCCGTCGCAACGCTGAGCGTGGGAGATCTGATCCTGGTACGTCCCGGAGGCCGAATGCCGGTGGATGGCGAAATCGTTTCCGGGCAATCCGAGCTCGACCGATCGCTGCTGACGGGTGAAACCTTGCCAGTATTTGCGGAAACCGGTCTGACGGTCAGTGCTGGCGAGGTAAATCTAACGGGTCCATTGACCGTACGGGCGACAGCCGTGGGTGAGGATACTTCGCTGCACCGCATGGCCGATCTTGTGGCCATCGCGGAATCTGGGCGGTCGCGTTATACTTCGCTGGCGGATAAGGCAGCCAAGCTTTATGCACCGGGCGTGCATATCCTGTCGGCGCTGAGCTTTCTGGGCTGGTATATCTATTCCGGCGATATCCGCACCGCGCTGAATATCGCAGCAGCGGTGCTGATCATCACCTGCCCCTGTGCGCTGGGTCTGGCCGTGCCGGCGGTGACGACTGCGGCCTCGGGCCGGTTGTTCCGCAAGGGGATGCTGATCAAACACGCCACAGCGCTGGAACGCCTGGCCGAGGTGGATACGGTTGTGTTCGACAAGACGGGAACACTGACCTCGGGAACGCCGGAGCTGACCAATCTCGCGGATCATGCGCCCGGAGATCTGGAAATTGCACTGGCACTGGCCGAGGCCTCGTCGCACCCGCTCTCTGTTGCGCTGGCGCAGGCTGCCCGTCAAGCGGGGGTCACGCCCGCAAATGTCGAGGGGATCTCTGAAGTTCCGGGGTACGGCACCGAAGGCATCTTTCAGGACCATCCCGTGCGTCTGGGACGCGCCGAATGGACCGGTGGGCAAGAGGCTGAACAAACTGCGGCCTGGCTGTCGTCAGCAGGGCGGGCGCCTTCAGTGTTCTTGTTCTCGGACAAATTGCGCGCCGGTGCGGCTGAGGCGGTTCAGGCGTTTCGCGATGAGGGGAAAAAGGTCATTTTGATCTCGGGCGATACGCAAGGCGCGGTTGAGATGCTGGCCGGTAAGCTGGGGATTGAGACATGGATTGCGCAGGCCCTGCCGCAGGACAAGGCAACCCATGTGCAAAGCTTGCGGGATCAAGGCTGCCACGTCCTGATGGTTGGTGACGGGCTGAACGACACGGCGGCGCTGGCCGCGGCGCATGTGTCGATTTCACCGGCCTCGGCGCTAGATGCTGCGCGCGTGGCATCCGATATCGTGCTGTTGGGTAACGACCTGTCGCCGATTGCGGGTGCCTGCGATACCGCGGTTAAGGCAACGAAACGGATTCGCGAGAACTTCCGTATTGCAACCATCTATAATATCATTGCAGTGCCGCTGGCGGTTGCGGGCCTAGCCACGCCGCTGATCGCGGCATTGGCAATGTCGACCTCGTCCATTACCGTTTCTCTGAACGCGCTGCGGCTAAGGTGATCTGAATGGAAGTTCTGGCCTATCTCATACCGATTTCCCTGCTTTTGGGAGGGGTTGGCCTGTTTGCGTTCATCTATACCGTTCGGTCGAACCAGTATGACGACCCTGAAGGCGATGCGCGCCGCATTCTAAGCGACGAATGGGACGATAAGCCCAAGCCCTGACGGCCCCCTTGAAATTGCCTCAATGCCCGGTTATGTCCGGCCCATCCGCTAGCAGAGAGAACAAAGCCAAATGGCAACTATGAATCCGATCCAGTTTATTCAGCAGGTCCGTGCCGAGGTTTCAAAGGTCGTCTGGCCAACCCGCCGCGAGGTGTTGCTGACCACGGTCATGGTGTTCATCATGGCAGCACTGACGGCTGTGTTCTTTGCGCTGGTCGATCTTGGTATTCGTGGTGGCCTGCAGCTGATTCTGGGCATGTTCGGTTAAACCGGGCCGGGCAGGTCGGAAACGTCGCTGCCCCCTTGCACAGCTTGCGATGTCAGAGTAGGTGACGCGGTACTATTCGGAATGGGCGTGCGGCGATTCGGGCTGTGCGCCGCTTTTTATTCCGGGTGACGCGACAGATTTTCAATAACGGCTTTTCCGGTAGATGGAATGCAGCCGAAGGCAAACAAGGACGACAGGTTCATGGCGAAACGGTGGTACTCGGTCAGCGTTCTTTCGAATTTCGAAAAGAAGATCGCAGAGCAGATCCGCACGTCGGTGGCCGAGCAGGGCCTTGAGGATGACATTGACGAAGTTCTGGTGCCCACCGAAGAGGTGATCGAAGTGCGCCGGGGCAAGAAAGTCACAACCGAACGTCGCTTTATGCCGGGTTACGTGCTGGTGCATATGGAAATGTCGGATCAAGGGTATCACCTGGTCAACTCGATCAACCGGGTCACTGGTTTTCTGGGTCCGCAAGGCCGCCCGATGCCGATGCGCGATGCCGAGGTGAACCAGATCCTCAACCGTGTCCAGGAGGGCGAAGAAGCGCCCAAGCTGATGATCTCGTTCGAAATTGGCGAGAAGGTCAAGGTGAATGACGGTCCGTTCGAAGATTTCGACGGCATGGTCGAAGGTGTGGATGACGATAACCAGAAGCTGAAGGTCTCGGTCTCGATCTTTGGCCGAGAAACCCCGGTCGAGCTGGACTTCACTCAGGTCACCAAACAAAGCTAATTTCCAATTAGCGAAATTTGACAACGCCGCGTTGCCCTGGGCACTGCGGCGTTTCTTGTTTTGGAGCCTTCAGCCCGTTATCAGACCCGGGCAAATCAGGGCGGAACTGATCTGTCGAAATCGGGATAATCTTTGTCGTAACCAATGGGGATGGAACCCGGCCGCCTGGCATATTTGGACAACCATACAAGGCAAGTGGGCAGGTAGATGAAATTCATACATATTACAGATATACACCTTGTTGACCAAGACGGGCACCTGAATGGCTGCGTTCCTTCGACCCAATTTTCCCGTTGCCTTGAGGACATCGCCAAATGGCATTCGGATGCAGCGTTTTGCGTGATATCCGGCGACCTGGCCGAGTTTGGAAGGGCTGAAGCCTATCAGGTGCTCAAGTCACATCTGGACGGTTTCCCGCTGTCTTGTCACCTGATGATCGGCAACCATGATGATCGTCAGGTTTTCAGAACGGTCTTTACGGATGACCATGTGGATTCAAATGGCTTTGTTCAGCACAGCATCGAGACCGACGCGGGAAAGTTTATCTTTCTGGATACGACAAAAGACGGTGCGGATATGCATGAAGGCCAGCTGTGCACCTTGCGTTTGAATTGGCTGAAAGAACAGCTGATCTCGGCGGGGGATAAGCCCTGCTATTTGTTCATGCACCACCCGCCTTTTGACATCGGCATTCCCTATGTGGACGACATCCGCCTGGTCGAAGCCGAAGTGTTTTTTGAAACACTCGGTCACGGGCGTAACATTCGCCACGTCTTCTATGGGCATGTCCATCGCATGACCTATGTGAATTGGCGTGGCATCCCGTTCACCAGTCTGCCCAGCCTCAATCACCAAATCCCTCTGACTGCCGACAGCGTTGACGGGGAATTCTGTGATGAACCGCCAGCCTATGGAGTTGTGCAGGTTGCGGACGACCAGATGACTGTGCACTATAACACCTTTCTGCAGCGCAATCCGCTTCATCAGACCTGAGATATGGAACTTGGCCTGATTGTTCTGGTTCTGATTTCGGCGGCGACACATCCGCTGCGGGATCTGTTGTTGAAAGACACGGCGCATCCGGTGTCCTGTTATGTCGGTGTAGCGCTGACCTGGGTCATTCTTGCGGCGCTTCACGCTCGACTGGTTGGCCAGCCCCTGACCGTCAGCCGCGAGGTCTGGCCTCTGGTGCTGGTTTCTTCCCTGGGGTTGAGTTTTTATTACTATGGCACGCTTTCAGCCCTGCGCCGGGGCAACCTTTCGGTGTATTATCCGATCATCCGTTCCTCGCCGATTGCCATCGTTGCCTTTAGCTGGCTTGCGCTGGATCAGCAGTATTCGTGGCTCATCCTTGTAGGGATTTCGCTGGTCCTGATGGGCAGCCTGATGATCCAGAAATCTCCGGGCGGATTGCTGCATGATCACAAGGCTTTTGCGCTGGCTGTCATGGCGATGCTTGGCTCGGCCGCCTATTCGCTGAGCGATGCAGGCGCTATGCAAAAAACAACCCCCGCGCCTTTCCTGTTCTACTGTTATATCCTGGTGACATTGACCCTTGCCGGCATCCGGGCCTGGGAAGATCGCCATATGTCGACCCCATTTCTAGGCGTGGTACGAGGCTGGACACTCGCCCCGTGGCGGATCGTATTCGCAGGGATTGCGTCCTATCTATCCTACCTTTTTATCCTGAAAGCTTTCCAGTTAGGCGCCGAGGCCGCACCTGTCAGCGCGGTCCGGCAGGCCTCGATTCCGGTATCCGTAGTCCTTGCCGCGCTCGTCCTGAAAGAGCCGCGCTTTCTTCACCGCATCGGCTGGGCCTGCCTGATCGCGCTTGGGATATTGGCAATCACACAGTCCTGATTAGCCTTTGCGCGACAACTGGCAAGCAAGGCAGAGGTGCACCAGGTTTTCTACATCATTCGGCGAGGCGGCGAAGCGCCCAAGCTGATGATCTCGTTCGAAATCGGCGAGTAGATCACGGCCTACTCTGGTCCATTCGTGGATTTCGACGGGATGGTCGAGGGCGTGGATGACCAGAGGCAGGAGGCAAAATTTATTCGGTGGATTTTGAGGCGTCGCATTGCCCTAGCCAGTGCAGGATCTTGGCTGGCTGAACGTTTACATTGATGATCTGGGTTGGTACAAAACTGCCCTATTGATTTGACCGAATGTTTTTTTCGAAAAGTGACCACAAGGCGTTTTTCATGCGTGCGTTCATCTATTTTGTTTTCTTGATTTTGGCTGCGTGTACCGCTGATGTTTTGTCACCCGAAGTGTTGTCCTCGAAAGTAGCGCGCGCATCGTCCGCAGAGCTGTGTTCCGCATATCGGCTCCCAAGTACGACATTGCGGGGGAAACTGATGATCGAAGCAGAGCTGGCTGCTCGAAAAGTGAACCAATGTGGTTATAGCAATTATGGTCAGTACAGCCTGTCTACAGCTGG
Organism: Ruegeria sp. YTSA105; assembly: GCF_059610225.1. Classification (NCBI taxonomy): domain Bacteria; kingdom Pseudomonadati; phylum Pseudomonadota; class Alphaproteobacteria; order Rhodobacterales; family Roseobacteraceae; genus Ruegeria; species Ruegeria sp. YTSA105. The sequence goes on along the minus strand of NZ_JBXWNE010000008.1, from coordinate 18,203 downwards.
GACCAAATCCTACGAGCGACCGTTTTCATCCGAGGCAGCAGGGGGTGACTAGTATTGTGATGACTTTCCGAATGGCGCAGCAGCGCAAAGGTTCTTCTTAGCCTCTGGTGGACCTGTATCTGATCCACATAATATGGATCTTGATGGCGATGGTCTCGCGTGTGAGTGGGGTGCTCAGATCAGGAGAGTATCTTCGTACCGCCGACCGGTTGCCAGCGTTAGGCGCGTGACCTCACGATGCTACACGGGTCCAAGAGGCGGAACCTACACAATCACGGCGAGTGGAAACAAGAACTATGGCGGCTGCTAAGTTGCTCTGATAGCGCGCAAGGTTGTGCATGTAGCGGGTGCAATCTCATTGGGCGATGACAGATGCTGGTTTGCTGTTGCTTAGCTTTTGTGCGAGGGTCGGTTTGGGTTCGATGTGGCTGCTTCAGGCCGTGATTCAAACCCTTGCCAACACTTCCGTTCCCCTGTAAATGCCGCCTCTATCGTCTTTGGGCGAGATTCTCTCGTGGGAGATTACCGGGATCGCGATCCCGGATCGGACCACGCAACATAATCTGGGTGAAACGCGTTTCACTTTAGTTGAAAGGAAAACCAAATGGCCAAGAAGCTTGCTGGTACAATGAAACTGCAGGTTCCTGCAGGTCAGGCGAACCCGTCGCCGCCAGTTGGTCCGGCGCTGGGTCAGCGCGGCATCAACATCATGGAATTCTGCAAGGCGTTCAACGCCAAGACCGCAGACATGGAGCAAGGCGCGCCTTGCCCGACCGTGATCACCTATTATCAGGACAAGTCCTTCACCATGGACATCAAGACGCCACCAGCGTCTTATTACCTGAAGAAAGCAGCTGGCCTGAAGCCGGTTGGCAAGCGTAATCGCCCCCGTGGTGCGGAAAACCCAGGTCGTGAGACCGTGGCATCCGTGACCTCGAAGCAGGTTCGCGAAATCGCCGAAGCCAAAATGAAAGATCTGAACGCCAACGACGTCGAAGGCGCAATGCAGATCATCCTGGGCTCGGCCCGCTCTATGGGCATCGAGGTGAAGTAAGATGGCAAAACTCGGTAAACGTACCCGCGCTGCGCGCGAAGCTGTCGCTGGCAAGGAAAACCTGTCGGTCGAAGAAGCAGTTGCCCTGGTCAAAGCCAACGCAACTTCGAAATTCGATGAGACCATCGAAATCGCTCTGAACCTGGGCGTTGACACCCGTCACGCGGACCAGATGGTTCGTGGCGTTGTTGGCCTGCCGAATGGCACCGGTAAAACAATGCGCGTTGCTGTATTCGCTCGTGGCCCCAAGGCTGACGAAGCGAAAGAAGCAGGCGCGGACATCATCGGCGCAGAAGACCTGATGGAAACCATTCAGGGCGGCACCATTGAATTCGATCGTTGCATAGCAACCCCGGACATGATGCCCATCGTTGGTCGTCTTGGTAAAGTTCTGGGCCCCCGCAACCTGATGCCGAACCCCAAGGTTGGCACTGTGACCATGGACGTGAAAGCGGCCGTAGAAGCAGCTAAAGGCGGCGAAGTTCAGTTCAAAGCTGAAAAAGGCGGCGTTGTGCACGCTGGCGTTGGCAAAGCGTCCTTCGACGAAGCCAAGCTGGCAGAAAACGTTCGTGCATTTGTGACCGCTGTTGCCAAAGCCAAGCCAACAGGCGCCAAAGGCACCTACATGAAGAAAATCGCGCTGAGCTCGACCATGGGCCCAGGCGTGACTCTGGATGTGGCTGCTGCTGCGGGCGAGTAAGCCCCTAGCTTACAGCTAAAATGATTAGACCCGAACGGTGAAGGCTGTTCGGGTCTTTCTTTTTCAGCCCTCACTCATACACGGCTTGCAGGCGCAGGTTCAGGCGGTCTCTGCGAAAGCTCTCGTATTCGCTGCAGGTTCTGTCCAATCGCCATAGGTCCAGCCAATCCATCGCCAGACGTGCGCGCATGCACATATCCAAAACGTCCATCTGAATTGGATGGCGATATTTGCTAAAGAACATGTCTTTGTTCGTTTTCAGGATGCCGCTTGGATCAATCTGATCACCAGTGCCATCACGAAAGATATCGGACTTTAGAAAGTCGACAATATCATATACAGCCAGCTTTTCCCGCGTTTCGGTAAAATCCAGGCCGATCATTTCGCCTTGCCCGACGATCAGATTTTGACTGTGACAATCTCCGTGTGCAAGGACCAGCAGTTCAGGGGTGCCTTTTAGCTGTAATGCCTCGTCAGTCAGATGCTGTACCATATTCCGCCCCCAGGGCTGTGCTATGTCCGGGGCAAGACGTAGCAAAGCCTGAAGCCTGTCGATCATCCAGCTAGGGCGGAAATCATAGGTCTTGATGGGTTGAAAGCTGTGCAGCTCGTTCAGCCACGATCCGGCGCGGCGATAGATGCGGCCGATCTGGTCGTCATCCAGGCTGTTATGGATAAGATCCGCAGCGGTGGGGCGGTCAATAAACTGCGTCACAAAAAACGCCTCACCCGGTGAAATATAGACTGGATCGACAACCCCCGCGGTTTCGTACTGCGCAAAGTGGTCGGTCAGCTTTCTGAGCATATCAAACTCATCGCGCAAACGTCCCGTCCCGGGCGATTCCGTATCGACCTTTAGGGCATAGTCCTGGCGCGCACCTCGGACCCTGAGCACTATACGCGAGCCCGCAAAATCATGAGAACGATAGACGCACTCGAAACCCGCCGGTCCATCCTCTGGCGTTTGATCCAGGAACTCCTGAACAAAGCCGCGCGCGCGTTCGTATTCGTCTGTGGTGAGAGTCAGCATTCAGGGATGGATACCTAAGAAGAAAGGGGCTTAGCCAGACTGGACCTCAGCGTATGGAACATGTCAATCTAGGACACTGTTCCGATGCCGGCTGCGCTGCTCGATCATTTCCGGTTTCGGCCCAATTTACCCCTTGGAAACCCGGCGTAACTGCCATAAAGAGAGCTGCGAAGTAAAGCGTGCGATTCGTCGTGCGCTTTATTTTGTTTCGTCCAAGACGGTGGGTGGTGTCATCTGACCCCTTAATTCCCTGCCTGAGACGGGTAAGACCAAAGAATTCTGAGGGCTTCGATCCTCGGGCGAATTTTGGCTAATCCCGTAACAACGGACCTGAACGCCGGAGCGTAAGCTGCGGCAAATATGAGCCGGGGTGAGATATCACCCCTAACTTGGAGAAAACTGTGGATAGAGCCCAGAAAGAGAAAGTGGTCGACGAGCTCGGCCAAATCTTCGAAAGCTCTGGCGTCGTAGTGGTTGCACACTACGCCGGTCTGACAGTTGCCGAGATGCAGGACCTTCGCGCACGTGCTCGTGACGCGGGTGGTGCCGTGCGTGTTGCCAAGAACAGGCTCGCCAAAATCGCCCTCGACGGAAAGCCATGTGAAAGCATTGCCGACCTGCTGACGGGGATGACCGTTCTGACCTATTCTGAGGACCCTGTGGCAGCAGCCAAAGTGGCCCAGGACTACGCCAAAGAGAACCAAAAGTTCGAAATTCTTGGCGGTGCAATGGGTGAGAACGCTCTGGATCGTGCCGGCGTTGAAGCCGTGTCCAAAATGCCTTCGCGCGAGGAGCTTATTGCTACTATCGCGGGCATGCTGGGCGCACCTGCTTCGAACATCGCTGGCGCAATTGGCGCACCTGCAAGCAACATCGCAAGCATCCTTTCCACCATCGAAGAGAAGGCGGAAGCTGCGTAAGCGGTTGGCACTGAATGATCTGCGTAGGGTAGTCACCCTGACGTTGGAACACACACTGTAAACGGAAAGAGCTGATAAAATGGCTGATCTGAAAGCACTCGCAGAAAGCATCGTGGGTCTGACCCTGCTGGAAGCACAAGAACTGAAAACCATCCTCAAAGACGAATATGGCATCGAGCCCGCAGCAGGCGGCGCAGTTGTCATGGCAGCCGGTGGCGACGCCGGTGGCGCAGCTGAGGAAGAAAAAACCGAATTCGACGTCGTTCTGAAGAACGCCGGCGCTTCGAAAATCAACGTGATCAAAGAAGTTCGCGGCATCACCGGTCTGGGCCTGAAAGAAGCCAAAGAGCTGGTCGAAGCTGGCGGCAAGATCAAAGAAGCTGTGTCGAAAGACGAAGCCGAAGACATCAAAGGCAAGCTGGAAGCAGCTGGCGCCGAGGTCGAACTGGCCTAAGTCAGTCTTTTGGTGCATCGCAGATGCACCGGAAATTTGGCTGGTCCCGGAGAAATCCGGGTCCAGCCGAACCTGTCTTAGAAAGGACCTCATGGATTGGGGTGTTTTCTAAGACGCGGTTCATGGATCGGGAGGCCGCCATTCGGGACGGTGGCCACGAATTGATCCGGACGTGTTGTCTCTAATGTGCAAGGCACCGGGGCCCGACGGTGTCTTTGTCCGCTGAGAACATCGAAAGGTGACATCTGACATGGCTCAATCGTTCCTTGGCCAGAAACGTCTTCGGAAATATTACGGCAAAATCCGCGAAGTGCTGGAGATGCCGAACCTCATTGAGGTACAAAAATCTTCTTATGATCTATTCCTGCGCTCCGGCGATGCAGATGTGCCGACAGACGGCGAAGGCATCAAAGGCGTGTTCCAGTCGGTTTTCCCGATCAAGGATTTCAACGAAACCTCCGTTCTGGAGTTCGTGAAATACGATTTGGAAAAACCCAAATACGACGTCGAAGAGTGCATGCAGCGCGACATGACCTACAGCGCGCCGCTGAAAGTCACTCTGCGTCTGATCGTGTTTGATGTCGACGAGGACACTGGCGCCAAGTCGGTCAAAGACATCAAGGAACAGGACGTGTTCATGGGGGATATGCCCCTGATGACACCAAACGGGACGTTCATTGTGAACGGTACCGAGCGTGTGATCGTGTCCCAGATGCACCGTTCGCCCGGTGTGTTCTTTGACCACGACAAGGGCAAGACCCATTCCTCGGGCAAGCTGTTGTTTGCCTGCCGCATCATCCCGTATCGCGGCAGCTGGCTGGACTTTGAGTTCGACGCCAAGGACATCGTGTTCGCCCGTATCGACCGTCGCCGCAAACTGCCTGTGACAACCCTGCTGTATGCGCTGGGTCTGGATCAAGAAGCGATCATGGACGCCTATTACAACACGGTGTCGTACAAGCTGGACAAGAAGAAGGGCTGGATTGCACCGTTCTTCCCCGAGCGTGCACGCGGTACGCGTCCGACCTATGACCTGATCGACGCCAAATCCGGTGAGGTGATTGCCGAAGCGGGCAAGAAAGTCACCCCGCGCGCGGTCAAGAAGCTGATCGATGAAGGCAACGTCACCGAGCTGTTGGTTCCGTTCGATCACATCGTCGGGAAGTTTGTCGCCAAGGACATCATCAACGAAGAAACCGGCGCGATCTATGTCGAAGCTGGTGATGAGCTGACGCTGGAATACGACAAAGACGGCGAGCTGATCGGAGGCACCGCGAAAGAGCTGATCGACGCGGGCGTCACCGATATTCCGGTTCTGGATATCGACAACATCAATGTCGGCCCCTACATGCGCAACACCATGGCTGCAGACAAGAACATGGGCCGCGACACAGCGCTGATGGATATCTATCGCGTCATGCGCCCGGGTGAGCCGCCCACCGTCGAAGCGGCCTCGGCGCTGTTCGAAACGCTGTTCTTTGACAGCGAGCGCTATGACCTGTCCGCCGTTGGCCGTGTAAAGATGAACATGCGTCTGGCTCTGGATGCGCCCGATACACTGCGCACCCTGCGCCGCGAAGACATAGTGGCCTGCATCAAGGCGCTGGTTGAACTGCGCGACGGCAAAGGGGACATCGACGATATCGACCACCTCGGCAACCGTCGTGTGCGTTCGGTCGGCGAACTGATGGAAAACCAGTACCGCGTTGGCCTGCTGCGCATGGAGCGCGCGATCAAAGAGCGTATGTCGTCGGTCGAGATCGACACCGTCATGCCGCAGGACCTGATCAATGCGAAACCGGCTGCTGCTGCTGTCCGCGAATTCTTCGGCTCGTCGCAGCTGTCGCAGTTCATGGACCAGACCAACCCGCTGTCGGAAGTCACTCACAAACGCCGTCTCTCGGCGCTTGGCCCCGGTGGTCTGACACGCGAGCGTGCGGGCTTTGAGGTGCGCGACGTTCATCCGACACACTATGGCCGGATGTGCCCGATTGAAACGCCGGAAGGCCCGAACATCGGTCTGATCAACTCGCTGGCGACCTTTGCCCGTGTGAACAAGTATGGCTTCATCGAAACACCGTACCGTGTCGTCAAAGACGCCGAGGTGACTGATGAGGTTCACTACATGTCCGCGACCGAGGAAATGCGTCACACAGTGGCACAGGCGAACGCGACACTGGATACGGATGGCAAGTTCATCAACGATCTGGTTTCGACCCGCCAGTCAGGTGACTACACTCTGGCCCCGCGCGAGAATGTGGACCTGATCGACGTCAGCCCAAAACAGCTGGTATCGGTTGCTGCATCGCTGATCCCGTTCCTTGAAAATGACGATGCTAACCGCGCTCTGATGGGCTCGAACATGCAACGTCAGGCGGTTCCACTGCTGCGGGCCGAGGCGCCGCTGATTGGTACCGGGATCGAGGAAAAGGTTGCGATTGACTCAGGCGCTGCAATTCAGGCGAAACGCGCCGGTATCATCGACCAGGTCGATGCCCAGCGTATCGTTATCCGCGCGACTGAGGATCTGGAACTGGGCGACGCTGGCGTTGACATCTATCGTCTGCGCAAATTCCAGCGGTCGAACCAGAACACCTGCATCAACCAGCGTCCGCTGATCAAGGTGGGTGACACCGTCCAGAAGGGCGAGGTCATTGCCGATGGTCCGTCGACTGATATGGGTGAACTGGCCCTGGGTAAGAACGTGGTCGTCGCGTTCATGCCGTGGAACGGTTACAACTACGAAGACTCGATTCTGATCTCGGAACGTATTGCGCGTGACGACGTCTTTACCTCGGTCCATATCGAGGAATTTGAAGTCGCCGCCCGTGACACCAAGCTGGGTCCGGAAGAGATCACCCGCGATATTCCGAATGTCGGTGAAGAAGCGCTGCGTAACCTCGACGAGGCGGGCATCGTTTACATCGGCGCGGATGTTGAACCGGGCGATATCCTGGTCGGCAAGATCACTCCGAAGGGCGAAAGCCCGATGACCCCGGAAGAAAAGCTGCTGCGCGCCATCTTTGGCGAAAAAGCATCTGACGTGCGCGACACTTCGCTGCGCGTGAAGCCGGGCGATTACGGTACGGTCGTTGAGGTCCGCGTCTTCAATCGTCACGGCGTCGAGAAAGACGAGCGTGCGCTGCAGATCGAGCGGGAAGAAGTCGAACGTCTGGCCCGTGACCGGGACGATGAGCTGGCGATCCTGGACCGCAACATCTATGCGCGCCTGCAAGGCCTGATCATGGGTAAAACCGCGGTCAAAGGCCCGAAAGGCGTCAAGCCAGGGTCGGTGATCACCGAGGACCTGTTGGAAACCCTGACCCGTGGTCAGTGGTGGCAGCTGGCGCTGGAAGATGAGCAGGACGCACAGATCGTTGAGGCTCTGAACGAGCAGTACGAAGTGCAAAAGCGTGCTCTGGACGCCCGTTTCGAAGACAAGGTCGAGAAGGTTCGTCGTGGCGACGACCTGCCGCCGGGTGTGATGAAGATGGTCAAAGTCTTCATCGCCGTGAAGCGCAAGCTGCAGCCGGGCGATAAGATGGCCGGTCGTCACGGGAACAAAGGTGTAATTTCCAAGGTTGTTCCGATGGAAGACATGCCGTTCCTGGCCGATGGTACGCCGGTTGACTTCTGTCTGAACCCGCTGGGTGTTCCTTCGCGTATGAACGTTGGTCAGATCCTTGAAACCCACATGGGTTGGGCCGCGCGCGGTCTGGGTCTGAACATCGACGACGCGCTGGGTGAATATCGCCGCTCTGGCGACCTGACCCCGGTTCGCGAAGCAATGAAGCTGGCCTATGGCGACGATGTCTATGAAGAAGGCATCACTGGCATGGACGAGGGTCACCTGATCGAGGCTGCGGGCAACGTGACCCGTGGTGTTCCGATCGCGACTCCGGTCTTTGATGGCGCCAAAGAGGCAGACGTCAATGACGCTCTGGTGCGCGCGGGCTTCTCGCAAAGCGGTCAGTCGGTTCTGTTCGACGGTCGTACGGGTGAGCAGTTTGCACGTCCGGTGACCGTGGGCATCAAGTACCTGCTGAAACTGCACCACCTTGTGGATGACAAAATCCACGCGCGTTCAACCGGGCCTTACAGCCTGGTTACCCAGCAGCCGCTGGGTGGTAAGGCGCAGTTCGGTGGTCAGCGCTTTGGTGAGATGGAAGTCTGGGCTCTGGAAGCTTACGGCGCCGCCTACACCCTGCAGGAAATGCTCACCGTGAAATCGGATGACGTCGCCGGCCGGACCAAAGTGTACGAGTCGATCGTCAAGGGCGAGGATAACTTTGAAGCGGGCGTACCGGAATCGTTTAACGTTCTGGTGAAAGAAGTCCGTGGCCTCGGCCTGAATATGGAACTCCTGGATGCGGAGGAAGAGTAGGGGCGGCAACGCCCCAAACTCATCCCATCCCAATTTGTAAGGACGCAAAATGAACCAGGAAATTACCAATAACCCGTTCAACCCGCTGACGCCGCCTAAGGTCTTTGACGAGATCAAGGTCTCATTGGCCAGCCCGGAACGGATTCTCTCTTGGTCTTATGGCGAGATCAAGAAACCCGAAACCATCAACTACCGGACGTTCAAACCCGAACGTGACGGTCTGTTCTGCGCGCGTATCTTTGGCCCGATCAAAGATTACGAATGTCTGTGCGGTAAATATAAGCGGATGAAATATCGCGGCGTTGTCTGCGAGAAATGCGGTGTGGAAGTCACCCTGCAGAAAGTCCGCCGCGAGCGTATGGGTCATATCGAGCTGGCCGCGCCCGTCGCACACATTTGGTTCCTGAAATCGCTGCCGTCCCGCATCGGTCTCATGCTGGACATGACGCTGCGCGATCTGGAACGCGTTCTGTACTTTGAAAACTATGTCGTCATCGAGCCCGGTCTGACCGACCTCTCCTATGGTCAGATGCTGACCGAAGAAGAGTTCATGGACGCGCAGGATGCCTATGGCATGGACGCGTTCACCGCGAACATCGGTGCCGAAGCTATCCGTGAGATGCTGGCCCAGATCGATCTGGAAGCCGAAGCCGAACAGCTGCGTGCTGATCTGGCCGAAGCAACCGGTGAACTGAAGCCCAAGAAGATCATCAAGCGTCTGAAGGTTGTTGAATCCTTCCTTGAGTCGGGCAACCGGCCTGAGTGGATGGTGATGACCGTGATCCCGGTGATTCCGCCGGAACTGCGTCCGCTGGTTCCACTGGATGGTGGTCGTTTTGCGACTTCGGATCTGAACGATCTGTATCGCCGCGTCATCAACCGGAACAACCGTCTGAAGCGTCTGATCGAACTGCGCGCACCTGACATCATCGTCCGCAACGAAAAGCGGATGCTGCAGGAATCCGTCGATGCTCTGTTCGACAATGGCCGTCGTGGCCGCGTGATCACCGGCGCCAATAAGCGTCCGCTGAAATCGCTTTCGGACATGCTGAAGGGTAAGCAGGGTCGCTTCCGTCAAAACCTTCTGGGTAAGCGCGTCGACTTCTCGGGCCGTTCGGTCATCGTGACCGGTCCGGAACTCAAGCTGCACCAGTGTGGTCTGCCCAAAAAGATGGCGCTGGAACTGTTCAAGCCGTTCATCTACTCGCGCCTTGAAGCCAAGGGTCTGTCTTCGACCGTGAAACAGGCGAAGAAACTGGTCGAGAAAGAGCGTCCCGAAGTGTGGGATATCCTCGACGAGGTGATCCGCGAACACCCTGTCATGCTGAACCGTGCGCCGACCCTGCACCGTCTTGGCATTCAGGCGTTTGAACCGGTTCTGATCGAAGGTAAAGCCATCCAGCTGCACCCGTTGGTCTGTTCGGCCTTTAACGCCGACTTCGACGGTGACCAGATGGCCGTTCACGTCCCGCTGAGCCTTGAGGCCCAGCTGGAAGCCCGCGTGCTGATGATGTCGACAAACAACGTTCTGTCGCCAGCAAACGGCGCGCCGATCATCGTTCCCTCGCAGGATATGATCCTGGGTCTGTACTATGTGACACTGGAACGCGAAGGTATGCCGGGCGAAGGCAAGGTCTTTGGCTCGATCGACGAAGTTCAGCACGCGCTGGACGCCGGTGAAGTGCATCTGCACACCAAGATCACTGCGCGGATTACTCAGATCGACAGTGAAGGCAATGAAGTTCAACAGCGGTTTGAAACCACTCCGGGCCGAGTGCGCCTGGGTGCTCTGCTGCCGATGAACAACAAGGCGCCGTTCGAACTGGTCAACCGTTTGCTGCGGAAGAAAGAAGTGCAGCAGGTGATCGACACCGTCTACCGTTACTGCGGTCAGAAAGAGTCGGTCATCTTCTGTGACCAGATCATGTCGATGGGCTTTAAGGAAGCGTTCCGCGCCGGTATCTCGTTCGGTAAGGACGACATGGTGATCCCTGATGACAAATGGGGCATCGTCGATGAAACCCGCAGTCAGGTGAAGGATTTTGAACAGCAGTACATGGACGGCCTGATCACTCAGGGTGAAAAGTACAACAAAGTTGTTGATGCCTGGTCGAAGTGTAACGATCGTGTAACCGAAGCGATGATGAGCACGATCTCATCTTCGGATCGGGCAGAGGACGGGTCTGAAAAGGAACCGAACTCGGTCTACATGATGGCCCACTCGGGCGCGCGTGGTTCGGTCACTCAGATGAAACAGCTGGGCGGTATGCGCGGCCTGATGGCCAAACCAAACGGTGACATCATCGAGACGCCGATCATCTCGAACTTCAAGGAAGGTCTGACCGTTCTTGAATACTTCAACTCGACCCACGGCGCCCGTAAGGGTCTGTCGGATACCGCTCTGAAAACGGCGAACTCGGGTTACCTGACCCGTCGTCTGGTGGACGTGGCACAGGACTGCATCGTGCGTGAGCTCGATTGTGGAACCGAGCGCGCGATCACTGCGGAAGCCGCGGTAAACGACGGTGAAGTTGTTGCTTCGCTAGCCGAACGTGTGCTGGGCCGTGTCTCTGCCGATGACGTTCTGCGTCCCGGTACCGATGAGGTTCTGGTCGCTGCGGGTCAGCTGATCGACGAACGTATGGCTGATATCATTGATGAGGCCGCTGTTGCGTCGATGCGCATCCGTTCGCCTCTGACCTGTGAGTCCGAGGAAGGCGTCTGTGCAACCTGCTACGGTCGTGACCTTGCACGCGGTACTATGGTCAACACGGGTGAGGCTGTCGGCATCATCGCCGCCCAGTCCATCGGTGAACCCGGTACGCAGCTGACAATGCGGACCTTCCACATCGGTGGTGTTGCGCAAGGTGGTCAGCAGTCGTTCCAGGAAGCCAGCCACGACGGTGTCGTTTCGTTCGAGAACCCGCAGATCCTGGTCAATTCCGCGGGCGAAAGCCTGGTCATGGGCCGGAACATGAAGATGGTGATCAAAGACGAACATGGCGAAGAGCGTGCCAACCACAAGTTGGGTTATGGCTCGAAGCTGTTCGTCAAGGATGGCACCAAGGTGAACCGTGGCGACAAGCTGTTCGAATGGGATCCTTACACCCTGCCGATCATCGCCGAAAAGTCCGGTACCGCGAAATATGTTGATCTGGTTTCGGGCATTGCTGTCCGCGACGTGACCGACGATGCAACCGGCATGACCCAGAAGATCGTGATCGACTGGCGCGCGGCCCCCAAAGGCAGCGACCTCAAGCCGGAGATCATTCTGGTTGGCGAAGATGGCGAACCGGTCCGTAACGATGCGGGCAACCCGGTTCACTATCCGATGTCGGTGGATGCGATCCTGTCGATCGAAGACGGTCAGCAGATCGAAGCTGGTGAAGTTGTCGCGCGTATCCCGCGTGAAGGTGCCAAGACCAAGGACATCACCGGTGGTCTGCCGCGTGTTGCCGAACTGTTCGAAGCCCGTCGCCCGAAAGATCACGCGATCATCGCAGAAGCCGATGGTTACGTGCGCTTTGGCCGCGACTACAAGAACAAGCGCCGTATCAGCATTGAGCCGGCGGACGAGTCGATGGAAACGATCGAGTATATGGTGCCCAAGGGCAAGCATATCCCGGTTGCGGAAGGCGACTTCATCCAGAAGGGTGAATACCTGATGGACGGTAACCCGGCTCCGCATGACATCCTGTCCATCATGGGTGTCGAAGCGCTGGCGGATTACATGATCGACGAGGTGCAGGATGTTTACCGTCTGCAAGGCGTGAAGATCAACGACAAGCACATCGAAGTCATCGTGCGTCAGATGCTGCAGAAGTGGGAGATCCTGGATTCAGGTGACACCACCCTGCTGAAAGGCGAGCATGTCGACAAGCAGGAGTTTGACGCGGCCAACGAGAAGACCCTCGCCCGCGGTGGACGTCCGGCTCAGGGCGAGCCGATCCTCTTGGGGATCACCAAAGCCTCGCTGCAGACGCGTTCGTTCATCTCGGCGGCGTCGTTCCAGGAAACCACACGGGTTCTGACCGAGGCTTCGGTTCAGGGCAAGAAAGACAAGCTGGTTGGCCTGAAAGAGAACGTGATCGTCGGTCGTCTAATCCCTGCCGGTACCGGTGGCGCAACGCAAAGCGTACAGCGCGTCGCGCAGTCGCGTGACAACGTTGTCATCGAAGCCCGCCGGGAAGAGGCCGAAGCCGCCGCTGCTCTGGCTGCGCCGATGATGGATGACGATATGGTCGGGGATGAGCTGGATGTTCTGGTGGAAACACCGGAAAGCCGCGAATAAGCGATCCTAAATTCCAAAGATCAGGCCCCGCGATTTCGCGGGGCCTTTTCATTTCAGGCTCGGGTGTGGCTCTGCATGAAGCGCCATTGGAAATGTCATGCTAGCAGAGCATTGGCGGGCGGAGCCATATTGACATCTCTTTCTTGAACGCCGCCAAATGCACCTCGTGGCCAAATGCGGAGTTCAGAAAGAGTGACGCCGAATTTCAAGGGTGCTTTGCTGATGATGGGCAGCATGGCTGCCTTCACCATCAATGACACTTTGATCAAGGCCGCCGGAGCTCAGTTACCGCTGTTTCAGATGGTTGCCATCCGCGGGGTTTTGGCGACCATTCTGGTGTATCTTCTGGCACGGTACTATGGGGCGTTGCATCTGAACTTTCCGCGTCATGACAAGTGGTTGGTCGCGGCACGTTGTCTCGCCGAATTGTTGGCGACAATTTTCTTTTTGGTCGCGCTGCTTCATATGCCGCTGGCAAACGTGACTGCCATTCTGCTGGCCTTGCCATTGACCGTAACACTTGGAGCCGCGTTGTTTTTTCAAGAGCATATCGGTTGGCGTCGGATTCTTGCCATCGTTTTCGGGTTCGCCGGTATGTTGCTGATCGTTCGCCCGGGCACGGACGGTTTTAGCATCTACGCGATATATGCTTTGATCGCAGTTGCTTCGGTAACTGCCCGGGATTTGATTACGCGACGCATGTCAGTGCATGTGCCATCACTTGCAGTAACGCTGGCAACAACCGCGACGATTACATTGACGGCGGTTCTTGTCACCTCTGTCTCGGGCTGGGTTCCGGTTCCGGCAGCCGCCGGTTCGATGGTAGCGTGTGCTGCAGTCTTTGTTCTGACGGGATATTTGTTCAGCGTCATTGTCATGCGCGCTGGTGAGATCGGCTTTATCGCGCCGTTTCGTTATTCCAGTCTGATCTGGGCGTTGGGTTTGGGCTGGGCCGTATTTGGGGACTGGCCCGACAGGATTACGATGGCGGGCGCGGCCTTAGTGGTTGGGGCAGGAATGTTCATGCTGTTCCGTGAAAGGACGCGTCAATCTGCCGAATGAATGCGGCGAACGGCGTCCTGGTCGATGGCGAACCGTGCGATGAATTCGCCTTCCTGTTCAGAGGTTAGGGGGGACAGCTCGGTCTTGCTGTTTCGCGCATGCGGAGAATCGTTGAACTGGTTAAGCGTGCGGACCCACATAGGTGCGTCCGGATAGCTGATAACGGGCATGAAATTTCCGATCCGGTGATGTGCGAAATTCATGATCGTCAAGTCGCTCCCCCCGTCGGAGTACATCGCAAAGCCGACCCCCAGCAAAGGTTGATACACCTGTGCCGCCCTGATGCCATCAGCACCGAAACGGGCCAGGAACCCCTGATTGTAGTCTATCGCAACGGTTCTGTGGTTCCGCATTAAGCCCTGACCCTCATCTGCGGCGATGCGCAAGCGCTCAACGAAATCGACCGAAACCGCATCGTCATCATCGTGGCGGAACTGGATGCAGGGGGCGTCCGGTTTGGTGCGTGCTGAATTCAGGATTTCTTTCATGACCCTGCGATGACGCTTTGGTTCGCGCGCGATGATCTGTACCTGAGGCATGCCCGCTGTTAAGTCGTAAAGACGTTCGCGTGCCGGGTTTGGCAGGCATTCACCGATCACGATGAGAAACTGAAAATCCTCGTCGGTTTGCTCTTTTATGCAGGGCAGGCTAGTAGTTTCAAACAGGCGAAACCGCTCTTCCAGCCGGTCAGGTTGATACAGATAGGAGCGCCGGTCCTCGATCGTTTCGTGTTCGATCTGAAAGCCGCCATGGGCGGGATAGGAAAAACGACACAGGCCAAGTATTTGCATGATTCATCCGTGGTCCAGACCAATGGGCTGACTATGCCTGCACGGACCTGTTCCTGCAACGGGCGGTAAGACTGGATGAGCTTTGGTTCCAGCGCGAAACGGCCTGATGTGGAACGGATCAGCTGTACTGTTGACACTGGGTCCGACTCCCCCTATTACGCGCCACATCTCGGTACCGGGGGCCGCCCCAAAACCGATTTCAGTAATGAACTGGTCAAGGCCCGAACTCTTTTATCGTTCGCGCCCTCTGATAACAAACCGCGACGTTCACCTCGGAATGGGAACGCTCGCGGGTTTTGCGCTTGTGGACGCACGAGTGCAGCGAATTTAACCGCACGCATCACGCGTGCATGTCATGTGTGTTGCAAAACGGGGATATAACCGGAATGCCAACGATCCAACAGCTGATCCGCAAGCCGCGGCAGCCGAAAGTAAAACGCTCGAAGTCCATGCACCTGGAGCAGTGCCCGCAGAAACGCGGCGTCTGCACACGTGTTTACACAACCACACCGAAAAAGCCGAACTCGGCGATGCGTAAGGTTGCCAAAGTGCGCCTGACAAACGGGTTCGAGGTCATCTCGTACATCCCCGGTGAAAGCCACAACCTGCAGGAACACTCGGTTGTTCTGATCCGTGGCGGCCGTGTAAAAGACCTTCCCGGTGTCCGTTACCACATCCTGCGCGGTGTTCTGGATACCCAAGGCGTCAAAGACCGTAAGCAACGTCGTTCGAAATACGGCGCGAAGCGTCCCAAATAAGAAGGAGAGGCTGATATGTCACGTCGTCACGCCGCCGAAAAACGCGAAGTCCTGCCTGACGCCAAATTTGGCGACAAGGTACTGACTAAATTCATGAACAACCTGATGATCGACGGTAAAAAGTCGGTTGCAGAGCGCATCGTTTACAACGCCTTTGACCGCGTTGAAGGCAAGATCAAGCGCGCCCCTGTCGAAGTGTTCCACGAAGCACTCGACAACATCAAGCCGTCGGTCGAGGTTCGCTCGCGCCGGGTTGGTGGTGCAACTTATCAGGTTCCGGTCGAAGTGCGCCCCGAGCGCCGCGAAGCACTGGCCATCCGTTGGCTGATCACTGCTGCGCGTGGCCGCAACGAAAACACCATGGAAGAACGCCTCGCCGGTGAGCTGCTGGACGCTGTACAGTCCCGCGGTACCGCTGTGAAGAAGCGTGAAGACACCCACAAGATGGCCGAGGCGAACAAAGCCTTCAGCCACTACCGTTGGTAATTCCAGAGGCTTATTGAAATGGCACGCGAATATACACTCAACCATTACCGTAACTTCGGTATCATGGCGCATATCGATGCAGGTAAAACGACCTGCTCGGAACGCATCCTGTACTACACCGGCAAATCCCACAACATCGGTGAGGTGCACGACGGTGCAGCCACCATGGACTGGATGGAGCAGGAGCAGGAACGCGGAATCACTATCACTTCGGCTGCGACCACCACTTTCTGGGAACGCACTGAAGACGGTGTAACTGCCGACTCGCCCAAGCACCGCCTGAACATCATCGACACCCCCGGCCACGTTGACTTCACCATCGAAGTTGAACGCTCGCTGGCGGTTCTCGACGGTGCCGTCTGCGTTCTGGACGCAAACGCCGGTGTTGAACCTCAGACCGAAACGGTGTGGCGTCAGGCTGACCGCTACAAGGTTCCGCGGATGGTGTTCGTCAACAAGATGGACAAGATCGGCGCGGACTTCTTCAACTGCGTTGCAATGATCGAAGACCGTACCGGCGCACGCGCTGTTCCGGTTGGTATTCCGATCGGCGCAGAGACCGAATTGGAAGGCCTGATCGACCTGGTCACCATGGAAGAATGGCTGTGGCAGGGCGAAGACCTGGGCGCAAGCTGGGTCAAAGCACCGATCCGCGACAGCCTGAAGGACATGGCTGACGAATGGCGCGGTAAAATGGTCGAAGCGGCCGTCGAAATGGACGACGACGCGATGATGGAATACCTGGAAGGCAATGAGCCCGACGTTCCAACCCTGCGCGCCCTGCTGCGCAAAGGTACTCTGGAAATCGCGTTTGTTCCGGTTCTGGGTGGTTCGGCGTTCAAAAACAAAGGTGTTCAGCCGCTGCTGAACGCTGTGATCGACTATCTGCCCAGCCCGCTGGACGTTGTCGATTACATGGGCTTCAAACCCGGTGACGAAGAAGAAACCCGTAACATCGCCCGCCGTGCGGATGATGATATGGCGTTCTCGGGTCTGGCGTTCAAAATCATGAACGACCCCTTTGTTGGCTCGCTGACCTTTACCCGCATCTACTCGGGCACTCTGTCCAAGGGCGACACGCTTCTGAACTCGACCAAGGGTAAGAAAGAGCGTATCGGCCGGATGATGATGATGCACTCGAACGAACGTGAGGAAATCACCGAAGCGTTCGCGGGCGACATCATTGCGCTGGCAGGTCTGAAAGACACCACCACGGGCGACACTCTGTGTTCGACCGGCGATCCGGTGGTTCTGGAAACCATGACCTTCCCCGATCCGGTGATCGAGATCGCGGTTGAGCCGAAAACCAAGGCTGACCAGGAAAAAATGAGCCAGGGTCTGGGCCGTTTGGCCGCCGAAGACCCGTCCTTCCGTGTGGAAACTGATCTGGAATCGGGTCAGACCATCATGAAGGGCATGGGCGAACTTCACCTGGACATCCTGATTGACCGTCTCAAGCGTGAATTCAAGGTTGAAGCGAATATTGGTGCGCCGCAGGTGGCCTATCGCGAAACCATCGGTCACGAAGCCGAGATCGTTTACACCCACAAGAAACAGTCGGGTGGTTCGGGTCAGTTCGCCGAGGTGAAGATGATCATCACCCCAACAGAGCCGGGCGAAGGTTATTCGTTCGAATCTCGTGTTGTTGGTGGTTCGGTGCCCAAGGAATACATCCCGGGCGTTGAAAAAGGCATCAGATCCGTCATGGATAGCGGCCCGCTGGCTGGCTTCCCTGTGATCGACTTCAAGGTTGCCCTGATCGAAGGTAAATTCCACGATGTGGACTCTTCGGTTCTGGCCTTTGAAATCGCCGCTCGTATGGGTATGCGCGAAGGCATGCGCAAAGCGGGTGCGAAACTGCTTGAACCGATCATGAAGGTCGAAGTGATCACACCGGAAGAATATACCGGTGGCATCATTGGTGACCTGACATCGCGTCGGGGACAGGTTTCCGGGCAGGAAAACCGTGGCAACGCCATCGCGATTGACGCGTTTGTGCCGCTGGCCAACATGTTCGGCTACATCAACACCTTGCGTTCGATGTCGTCTGGCCGTGCCCAGTTCACCATGCAGTTCGACCACTACGATCCGGTTCCGCAGAACATCTCGGACGAGATCCAGGCGAAATACGCATAAGCGAAAATTTGAGGGAGCTCGATTAGCGGGCTCCCTTCATTACCGATAAAGGAGGCCATCATGGCAAAGGAAAAGTTTGAGCGTAATAAGCCGCACGTCAACATCGGCACGATTGGCCACGTTGACCACGGCAAGAC
>NZ_JBXWNE010000007.1:0-206338 GCF_059610225.1 Ruegeria sp. YTSA105 | reverse complement strand
TATCAATATATTACACACCGTGCCAGAGCGGGCTTTTGCGTTGCGCCATCACAACTGAAAGCACCGTGGAAGCAAACAGTACGAGAAAAACACTGTGACGGACCCGTAATAGATAATGCCAACCCGTAGGAAACGGGCAGCAATGTTGGTTACGCACCCTCGCTGCCTGACCCGCTCAACGTGAGACCCTTGGCGTTGAAGAAGGCGAAGGGATACCATGATCCTGTGTTAGGTCGGCTAGGTGCCAAGGGACTGCAAGGCCCGAAACACCGGGTGGAAGAGCTGAAATTGATTTAGACATTCTTCCCTAAGACCGGCCTGGGTTACGGTGGGTTGGGCGGTAAGATCTGTCCAAACGGTAAGCCCCTTGCGGCGCAGAAGGTCCAGATGGGGGTGGTCACTCGAATAGCCTGACGGTCCACGCTTCAACTCGGGCTCGCTGATCCTGACATTCCTGGCCGTAAGATCATTGATGATTGCCATGAGATCATTGCCCGCTGGTCCTGCTACGCCGGTCCGATACCTCTCTAGGGCTGCTTTTACATATTGGAAGACGCCGCACCCAAGGGACAGGCAATCCGGGGACAGCCCGAAATGCCAAAGCGGGGGCTGGTCTCCGCAATCCCCGGGTATGAAAGACATGCGCAGATGAGGATTATAGGGTGACTTGTCGTTTGAGAACCGCACGTCTCGATGAATACGGTAGATCTTGGCCGAATGGGGAATGTGCGTCATTTCGGCCAGCGCCTGTGACATCTGAGCCGCAAATTGTTCTGCGGGCTGCTTGATCGCGGCCTCATAGATCTGTTTGTTGGCGTGAAACCACTCGCGTCGGTTATTGGCTCGCAGATCAGAAAGAAACTGAAGGGCCTCGGGCGAAAAGCAGCGGAACTGATCCATCATCTTCTCCTGATATTCAACTTTTCGGCGGCAGGCTGGCGGCGTGCGCCAGGCACAGGCTCAGCCAGTCACCCAGCGCAGCCGGATCGCAGTCGGCCTCGTCTACAACGACAAACCCACCGAGTTTTCGCTTTCCGTGGACAATCGGGTTTGCAAACGGATTAGAAAGCGCCTCGGTCTCTTTGGCCTTGCCGACACGGAACATGAACCGTCCAAACCCGTCTTTGTCGCGGCGCGCGCCGCACAACATATTGCCGTTCAGAAAAAAGCAGGTGCCACCCATCATCCGCATTTCGGAAATTCGAATATGCGCCTCGAGGGCGAGGCGCATACGTTGATTCAGGTGTTCATCATTTGGCATCAGACTGATCCCGCCAACTGCCAAAGAATTGACAGGGACAAGACGAGCATCACCAATGTTGTCAGTGCGGCACCGATCACCCGACCTTTGCCGTCGGGGGTGGAACGCAGGCTGACATAGTGCACGGCGCGGGCCACCAACAGCACAAGACCGCATCCGCCGACCAGCCAGTCTGAGGCACCGGCAATTTCCGCCCCCGCCAAAGCCAGCAGCGCCAGAGGAACATATTCAGTAAAGTTCCCATGTGCCCGAATCCGTCGCAGCAGTTCGCCGTCATCCCCGTGCAGCAGTAAAACTCCGGTCTGGGATCGTCTGATGCCTACAAGAATTCCCATCGGAATACTCATAAGCACAAAGATTGCTGTCACAAGCAGAGCGATTTGCGGTGTGTGTTCCATGGGAATTCTCCTGTCTGCCCAAGATTAAGACGCCATGCTTTCATAAGTAATCAACGCAAACCGAGCGCCTTGTGGGTCGTTCAGAGTGGCCATCCGGCCGACCCCGGGCATATCTATGGCGGGTTGCAAGACTGAGGCTCCCTGTGCAACTGCGGCTGCTAGGCTGTTATCGACATCAGCAACCGTAAAATAGATCGTCCAGTTTCCATCCGTCTCGGGCATGGGCGAGAACCCTCCGATTGGCGTTTCACCAACCACCGCGGCGGCATAGCTTGACCCGTCCTGCATCGGCATCTCGTTAATGTTCCAGCCCAGCACATTTTTGTAGAATTGCTTGGCCTTGGTCTGGTCTGGCCCGGAATGCCCGATCCAGCCCGAGTTTCCAACGGTGGTCATGTCCAGAATGCTCATCTTTATCTCCCTTTGATTGCCCGCTGCATGCGGGACTGAACAAAGGACGCGTGAGGATCGGCCTTTCCTACAACTGGTTCAAATCTTTTTCACAGGCGGCGATTTCTTTCAGGACCGCCACACGTTCCGGTCCCGTCGGGCCAAGGTTCAATACGCGGTTAAGGGACTGGATCGCGGCGGGAAGATCGCCGATCTCTCGCAACATTGCCGCGCGCAAGGCATGGAACCAGCGATAAGACGCCAGATCATTCGCCAAGGTATCCAACGCAACAAGCGTGCGGCGTGGGCCATGAACCCTGGACCCGGCGGCGATCTGGTTCAGGCGGATGACAGGTGAGGGCTGGAGGCGATAGAGCGCGGCATAATGCGCCTCGATCAGAGACCAGTCGGTATCTTTTGTCGATTGGGCATGCGCATGAACGGCGGCGATTGCGGCCTGAATACCGTAAACACCAACTTGGTTCAGCCGTTCGGCCTTTTGCATCAGGGCTGTCGCTTCGGCGATGTTGGCCTTGTCCCAAAGGGCCCTGTCCTGATCTTCCAGGGCTACAAGATCACCTTGATCGTCTAGCCGTGCTTCACGACGGGCATGTTGCAGAAGCAACAGGGCCAGCAGTGAAATCTGCTCGGCCATCGTCGGGAACAAGGCAACCAGCAGCCGGGCCAGACGTATCGCCTCCTCGCATAGTTTGAGCCGGATTTGCACCGGGCCACCCGAGGTTGACCAGCCTTCGTTGAACATCAGGTAGATCATCAAAGACACTTCGCCCAAACGCGCAGCCCGCTCCTGTGGCGTGGGTGTTTCAAAAGCGACAGAACTTCCTGCGATCCTTTTCTTGGCGCGGGTAATTCGCTGTTCCATTGCCTTTGTACTGACAAGGAAACCACGGGCGATTTCTTTCACACGCAACCCGGCAACAATTTTTAGGGCCAGCGCAATCTGGTCTTGCCGGCTTAGGTCCGGGTGACAACAGATGAACAGCAGGCGCAGAACATCGTCGCGCAGCTCGTCCGGGTCTGGTGGGTCATCAGCCATGGAATGAAATTCTTCCCTGTGGCGGGTCAGGATTGCGCTGCGGCGCTGGGATTTGCGCAAACCATCCAGCCCGGCATTACGGGCGGTGGTCAAAAGCCAAGCTAGCGGATCGCGCGGCGCGCCTTGTTTGCGCCATACGGTCAAGGCCTTTAGACAGGCTTCGGCAAATGCATCTTCGGCAAGGTCGATGTCCCGGAAATATCGCGTCAGGGCCGCGATGGCCTGCGGGCGTTGCTGCAAGAACGTGGCCTCTAGCCAATCCGACACGCGGTCAATCCAAGGTCATCGACCCGCCTGCCCAGGCGGCGGGGCGAACCTCAAGCCGGGCAACAGGTGACGAGATCATTCGCGCATGTTCAAGCGCCTCATCCAGATCGTTGAACTCGGCCAGATATAAGCCCAGAAAACTTTCTTTCGTCTCAGCGAACGGGCCGTCGACGATCATAGGTTGCAGAGTCTCGGCAGCCGCGGGTTCGACTGTGACAGCCGTAGTCGGGGGCATCAGTTTGACGGACAGGAAATCCCCGCGCTGCCTGAGGGCATTCTGTAGCACCGTATGTCCAGCCATGACATCGTCCTGACGGTCCTGTGGCAACGCTTCGAACACACCCGCCTGACCATAGATCGAGATTGCATAGATCATTTTTACCTCCGCGATGTTGGTTTCATCCTGCTAGGACGCGCGAGGCTTTGCAAATCCGACACTCATTTCACCGATCTGCACAGTTTCTGCAGATCTTCTGCACCCGAGCTTCCCGACCTTTGGGTCAAACCAGTCCCTTAAAACACAAGAGGGAAGAAATGGCGCAGCAACTTATAATTTCTGGAGTTCCGAATTCTGTGGCGCTGGACGCTTGGTGGCTGTCGGAAGAGACAGTGATTTCAGGTACCAAGGGCCCGCCGGGTTCAACCCCGGCGTTTGCCACCGATGGTCGCGCGTGGCGCTTGATCGGGTCTATCTTGCTGGTCGCGCTGGCGGATTACCTGTTCTGGGGACATCAGGCGGGTGTGTCTCTGGCGGTCTTTACTGTGGCGGTCTTTTTGTGCGGCCTGCCCGCGGATCGGTCTGGCAAAGGGGTGCTTATGCCCGCAACGGTTTTGGTGCTGAGTGTTTTGCCGGTCGTGGATTTCGTTCAACCATTATCGGTCGCGTTTCTTTTGTCCGGGCTCGTCGTTGCGATTGTCTGGGTCAGGCACCCGAAAGGCCAGGTTCTGGAACTGCTTTTGCTGGCGCTGGGGTTTCTGACTGATCTTCCAAAGAACTGGCTTGGCCCGGTCCGCGCGATACCCGGCCTGAAAACCACGATTGTCAGCGATGCCGGAGGCGGCTGGACGCGGGTTCGGCAGTTCCTGCGCAACTGGGGTCTGCCGATTGGCGGGACGATGGTTTTTGTTACCCTGTTGGCCGAGGCGAACCCGGTATTCCAATCCCTTGTCACCCCGGATATCGCCTTTGGCCACCTGCTGCAGCGCGCCCTGTTCTGGGGAGGGATTGCGCTGATCATCTGGCCTTTTGTCGATAACCACCCGCTTCGCGGACTGAACCCGCGACCATTCGCAGGCCCTCAGACGATCCCCGGCCTCAACGGTGGTTCGGTCCTGCGGGCGCTCTGGGTGTTCAATGCACTGATTGGTGTTCAGACTGTGCTGGACCTTTCGATTCTGCTGGGCGGGGCCTCATTGCCCGAGGGGATGAGCTATGCATCCTATGCCCATCGCGGCGCATATCCGTTGCTGGTAACGGCGCTGCTGGCCGGTGCATTCGCCCTGGTAGCGCGGCCGTTTCTGGATGAAAATCGGGTGCTGAAACCGCTGATGGTGTTGTGGCTGGCACAAAATGTGGCTCTGTGCGGTGCGGCATTGATGCGCCTGGATTTATATGTCGGCACCTATGGCCTGACCTACCTGCGTATCTATGCGCAGATCTGGATGGGTCTTGTTGCGGCAGGTCTGGCGCTGGTTGGGTGGCAAGTAGCGTTCAGGAAATCCAATAGTTGGTTGATCGCGCGAACCGGCATTCTGAGCGTTCTGGTCCTCTATTGCGCCAGTTTTGTGAATTTTGCCCATGTGATCGCGACCCGAAACCTGAAACTGTCCGAGCCGGACTATGCCTATCTGTGTTCGTTGGGGCCCATGACCGGGATGCATATCAGCTACGGGTATCCGAATTCGTTGTGCTATTTTGAAGCCGACCCGATCAACAGC
The DNA here is from genome assembly GCF_059610225.1 of Ruegeria sp. YTSA105. NCBI lineage: Bacteria > Pseudomonadati > Pseudomonadota > Alphaproteobacteria > Rhodobacterales > Roseobacteraceae > Ruegeria > Ruegeria sp. YTSA105. The sequence goes on along the minus strand of NZ_JBXWNE010000007.1, from coordinate 201,027 downwards.
TGGCAGGAATGGGGCTTTCGAAAGTGGCGCCTGTCCCGCTATGGTGCCGATCTGAGCAGTATCGGTCCGGGTATATGAATATCTTAGTTGTCGATGATGATCCGCGGTTGCGTGAAGTTGTGCGTCTGGGGCTGGAACGCGCTGGCTACAGCGTTTCGACCGCCGCCAACGGTCAAGAAGCCGTAATCAGCACGTTTCGCGACGAACCGGACCTGATCGTTCTGGATGTTGGCCTGCCCGAACTGGATGGCTTTGCCGTATGTCAGAAAATTCGAACCCGTTCGGACGTCCCGATCCTGTTCCTGACTGCCCGCGATGATGAGGTCGACCGGATTCTGGGGCTGGAGCTTGGGGCCGATGACTACGTGGCCAAGCCTTTCAGCCCGCGCGAACTGGTGACGCGGGTCAAGGTGATCCTAAGGCGCACCAATCGCATTGTGGCGGCGCCGGGAAATCTGCGGCACGGCCCCTTGACCTTGGACCGGACCGCAAGACTCTGTGCTTGCCACGACACGGAAATTGCCCTGACCGGGACTGAGTTTCAGATCATGGTGATGTTGATGGAAACACCGGGCCGTCTTGTTCCCCGCACGGCCCTGATTGCCGAGATTTGGGGCGCGCGCAGCCAGGTCTCGGACAGGACCTTGGACAGCCACCTGCGGAACCTGCGGAACAAACTGGCAGAGGTTGGTTTGCCCGACGCGGTGGAAACCGTGCATGGACAGGGCATCCGGATGCGGAGGCTGGGGTGACCCGGCGCTGGCGGCCTTCATTGGCATTTGTGCTGGGCGGTGCGCTGGTCGGGACATTGGGTCTGTCATTCGCGGGTCTGGTGGCTCTGCGTTATCTGGGGCCAGAATTCGGATTTCGGAACTCTGCTTTGGTTCTGGGCGGGGTGATCTTTCTGGCTACGTCGGGGCTGGGTTGGTTGCTGGTGCGCCTACTGCTTCGCCCGATCAAAGCCCTGCAGGCCTATGCCGGGGCGCAAGAGGCGGGTACCCAGGCGGCCTCAATCCAGCATTTCGGCACCAAAGAGCTTCACCAGACCGCAACTCAGGTCGTCACCATGGCCGAGGCGCTGCGTGACCGTGAGGCGACCATCCGGTCTTATACCGATCACGTCACGCATGAGTTAAAATCGCCGGTAACCGCAATCCGCGCGGCGGTTGAGATGTTACAGGACACCCCAGATGGCAGCGATGACTCCAAAGCCCTAATCGCGCAGATCGACGGCGCGCGTCAGCAGATCGAAACCCAGCTTGCAGCACTTCGGGATGCCGCCCGCGCGCGCGAGGCCCGATATGTCGGGGCAAGCACCCTGCGCGATGCGTTGCTTGGGGCGCCTCCGCTTGAGCTAAACCTGTCCGGGGCGGATGATATCGCATTCCCGATTTCGGCCGAGGGGTTGCGGATCGTTCTGGGCCATATTCTGCAAAACGCCAAAGATCATGGGGCCAGCGCGGTGGATCTGCGTTCCGAAGAAGCTGGAAATGCGGTTATTCTGACCGTGTCCGACAATGGGGTGGGGATTTCGCCCGGTAACGTCGACCGCGTGTTCGATCCATTCTTTACCACCCGCCGGGAAAGCGGCGGGACGGGTATGGGTCTGGCTATTGTCCGTAACATCCTGTCTGCGCATCGCGGTGAAATCGAAAACCTGCCCGCCCCATGTGGCGCGTGCTTTGAATTGCGGTTCTTCAGGTTCTAATCGGGGCCATAGGTCATTCGTGTATTGGCCCCGAATGTTTGACAGAATTGATCACTGTTGGGCAGGCAGTGGAAGGCAACCGGGCAGGCCCGCAGGCAGGACCAGCCGTGCCCCTTGCCGGTAAAGCGATTGGGCGAACCCGCTGCTATCCGATGTGACCGTGACACTGACTTGCGAAGAGTCGATGACCGCCACATCATCCGCTAGATTTCGCATCAACCCCTCTGAGGGAAAGACCACGACATAGGCAGGGGCCTCGTCCGTTATCAATGCGACGACCACCAGAACCGACAGCCATCCAAGCACCATAAGGGGGATGGCTGTCAGGAGTGATCTAATAGTCATGGATATGCTCAAGCGTCAGGCCGTCCCCCTGGATCTGGCGCAGACGCTGCGAGAGGTCCGGAACCTTGACCAGTATCAGATGACGATAGTCCCCGAACCCTTGTCGTTGGGCGCTGAAGATTGCATCCGGCGCAGTTGGTTGATCCGACAGGGCGGTGAACAGAATGTCGTCATTGCCGGCGATCTCGACAATCTCGACCCCCGCGCTGGCCATTTCCGCCATTAGGTTGGTCAGGGTGCGGTAGCGTGGCGTTTCGACCTCAAACCCGTTCGGGCCTTCAGAGATAACCTTCACGCCGGGATAGGCAGACAGGCTGTCTGCACTGGCACCGGTGATGATCATCCGCAGCGTCAGCTCATCAGCGCCGACCTGCGCAACCGCCTGTTCGATCACGCCTGCATAGGCCTGTTTGGCACCGTATTCCAGACCCAGCGCAATCGCCCTCTCGCTGTCGCGCAGGCTGCCGCTGTTTTGTTCGACCAGGCTCTGGGCGTCGTCGGCGAAGGGCCATTTATACCACGGAACCTGTTGTAGGAACGCGGCATATGCGGCGGCCTGCTGTGCCGACAAATCATCCAGAGGTGCCCGCTGTGGGCCCCGCAAGGCAGAGGCCAGCCGACCGAGGGTTTCCTCATAGGCAGCCTTCAGCGCCAGCTCGGCGGAAAAGCTGGCACCGATCACATAGACCATCTGTTTGGTGGCCCCATCAACCTGACCGAGAGCGGAGGCGGTCCGATTCAGATCGCAGAGCGACCCCCAAAACCCGGTGATACTGCTCCAGAACCCGTAATCATGGGGATCGCCGGTGCGCAGAACCTCGGCGTAATCCTCATAGGCGTGGACAATGTGCCACTCGGGATAAGTCATCAGCGTGCGGGTTTCGGCCCGGTGATGTGCCGGGTCGATCAGGGCGGTATGAGCCGGGGGCTGACCCGTACCACGGCAGCTTGTTTCCACATAGAGGATCGGAGCAGCCAGCGCGATCCCGGCAAGGATCAACACCAGAATCAGCCGTTTGGTCCACCGCAGCAGGAACCTCATGCGGTGTGTCTCCGGTCCCGCAGCCCGGCCCAAGCGGCAACGCCGCCAAGCGCCAGATGCGGCAGGTTGGCAAACAGGCGGGGCAGGGACAATTCCGGCCCGGCCGATGGGTTTGTAAAGATACCCAGATCAAGATAGCCATAACCGGTGAAAAACCCGAACACGCCGTCCCCCAGATAAGCCAGCCCGAACAGGATCAGAAAGCTGCGAGCCGCGCGGTGTGACAACAGCCCGGCGATCAGCGCCCAAAGGGCTGAGGCCACGTGCAGCGCATCGTCATAGATATCCAGTGCGAAAATGCCAAAGGCCAGACCATCCTGATCCGTCAGGCCAGGAACATAGTTCAGCGATGCCGCAATCATCAGCGCGACAAAGTAAACCAGACAGAGTTTTTGAAGGTTGCTCATAGACGCCCCAGATAGCTGTCCCAAAGGTTGTTCCGCAGAACCAGTTGCGGATCAAGCTCTCGTTTTGCCTGCGCAAACCCTTCCGCATTGGGGTAGGCTGCAGTCAGTTGATCCAGTGTCGCATGTGGCCTGTACGGCAGGTAATAGGTTCCGCCAATCGCCACGATCCCGTCGATCAGCGCCCGGGTCATCCGCGCCATGTCGGCTTCGCCGCGTTCGGTCAGCTCCTGGCTGAACGACATGACAGCGGCGATCCGGGGCTGGCTTGCATAAGACAGAACCGCCTGATCGTCCTGTGCGACATAGCGCAGCGTTACGTTCAGAAACTCTTGATACGAGGCCGGAATTACCGCGCGACACACTGATAAGAAATCGTCGAACGCATCGAACCCTACGAAATACTCGTGCAGGATGTCGGTCCGGTCCGGGTTGCGGTCGTCCAGAGTCACAACCGGTTCGTTGATCAAAGTGTTCCGCGTCGCCTCACGCGAACCCAGCGCTGGGCCCAGCCGTGTTTCATTCCACCAACGGAAGGATTTGAAGGGCTCGCTGCCCAGTTGAGCCCGGTACAGACGGCTGGCCGCATGCGACATCCACCCCGACCCGGACGCTGGTGGCAGGTCCGACTGGTCCGAGCCTTCGCGATATGTCACTAATAGCGCTTTCTCGAAAAACGTATCGCGTTCAACATTCAGGCGGCCATAGGCCATTGTGACCGCCGGGTCGTCAATCGCCGCACGAAAGGCCGAGGCAAACGCTCCTGCTTCCAGAATGTCGAAACCCGGCGTCAGGCGTGAATTTGGAACCATCTCGACCTCAAGGTCCACGATCACGCCGATCAACCCGTACCCGCCCATCGCCAGATTGAACAGCTCGGTGTTCTCGGTGGGCGAACAGGTCACCAACTCACCCGAGGGCAGGATCATGCGCAACGATCGGACCGTCGCCCCCATCGGGCCAAAGGGAACCGGCCAGCCATGTGCATTGACCGAATAAGTGGCGGCGACACCGAAATCATTATTTGACTGCATGACTTTGGGGGACCAGCCTGCGGGATCAAGCGCTGCGATGACCTGCGACCAGCGGGCTCCGGCATGGGTCAGATAGGTCCCGGCTGAACCGTCGATCTGAACCGATCCATTGTTAAAGGTAATCGCTGTGCCGTTGCGGGGAATGGCTTGCCCACCCATGGAATGCCGCGCGGCCCCAATGTTGACCGGGCGTCCTTCTGACTTGGCCTCCGAAAGCTCTTGCCGGATGGCGGCGATCAGCGTGTCTCCGGAGTCATCGCTGAGCACCAGATGTTTGTGGATCGGTGTCGGTGACAGTCCGCTGGCGTCATTCATAACTTTGTCGCCTGTTTCCGCAAATGTCCTTCTTGTGCCTTCATAGACAGGAAGGTCCGGTCCCAGCCACCGCGACGCTGCCCACCCTGCCAACCCTCCGCCGGCAAACAAGGCCGCCCTTCTGGTAAATGTTTTCATCTTTCGATTTCTCCCGAAGTTAACTGGGACATCTGATCGAGAATGCTTTTAAGCGCAGTTTGAAATGCCTGCGGGCCTCAATCCGCGGTATGTGCCTGACCCCTGCCAAGGTGTCCATTTGGGCATCGGGTCAAAGAATGTGCAAGTCCATGGCCTGCTGTACCGGCGCAAAGGTGTCCTAGTTGCCCCGGATCAGGCCGACGGGTACCTGCAGCATGGCGATGCGCCATGTTCAGCAGATTCGGGCAAGGTCCAAGGACCAGTTTTTTGACCGCAAGTGGCTCGAAACTTGACTTCATTCCCGGAATGTTCAACCGGAAGGCATGTTTTGAAAACTGCGGAAATCCGTACTTGTAAGACAGTCAGCGGCCACAGCTTGGCGTAAGCTTTCCGCTACGTAAGTTCATGCGCGCACGGCAGATTTGCGTCGGGGCATCCGCCAAACTGCCGTTTTTATGCTCAATCAGGTGTTGCAACTGTAACGATGATCTGGATGATCAGGACCACCAAGGCCGTAAAAATGGTCTGTCGTCCAAAGGGCGATGTTAACAAAAAGGGGAGTTACAAATGATTCTAAGAAACCTGATGATCGCTGCAAGTGCGACGGCGCTGATGGCGGCGGGCGCTTCGGCGGAAACGCTGCGCTGGGCGCGGGCCGGTGATGCTCTGACGCTGGATCCGCATTCGCAGAATGAAGGTCCGACGCACACCGTGCGACACCAGATTTACGAGCCTCTGATCATCCGCGACGTGACCGGTGCATTCGAGCCCGCGCTGGCGACCGAGTGGGGCCCCAAGGCCGATGACCCGAATGTTTGGGTCTTCAAGCTGCGCGAGGGCGTGAAATTCCATGACGGTGCGGACTTCAACGCCGAAGATGTGGTGTTCAGCTTTACCCGAGCCAAGCAACCTAATTCCGACATGAAAGAGCTGATCGGTTCGATCGTCGAAGTGCGCGCAGTTGACGATTTCACCGTCGAGATTGTCACAGATGGTCCGAACCCGATCCTGCCGTCGAACCTGACCAACCTGTTCATTCTGGACAAGGGCTGGGCCGAGTCGAATGACACCGTTAATGTTCAGGATTTCGAAGGCGGCGAAATCACTTATGCCACCACCAATGCCAACGGTACGGGCCCCTATGTTCTTCAAAGCCGCGAACCTGACATCAAGACGGTAATGGTGCGCAACGACAACTATTGGGGCATCGACCAGTTCCCGATGGAAGTGACCGAGATCATCTATACCCCGATCCAGAACGCTGCGACCCGCGTTGCGGCGATGCTGTCGGGTGAGGTGAACTTCCTCCAGGATATGCCGGTGCAGGACATTGAACGCGTCAATGGTGTCGACGGTCTGATGGTCAAGCAAGCCCCGCAGAACCGGGTGATCTTCTTTGGTATGAACCAGGGTGCCGATGACATCGAGGCGGATAACGTGGACGGCAAGAACCCTCTGGCCGATGTGCGCGTGCGTCAAGCGATGTCGATGGCGATTAACCGTGATGCGATCAAGCAGGTCGTGATGCGCGGCCAGTCGCAGCCCGCAGGCATGATCGCACCGCCCTTCGTGAATGGCTGGACCTCTGACATGGACGGCGAATCCTCCACCGATCTGGCCAAGGCCAAGGAACTGATGGCAGAGGCAGGGTATGGCGATGGCTTCTCGCTTCGGCTGGACTGCCCGAATGATCGGTACATCAACGATGAAGCTATCTGTCAGGCGGCTGTTGGGATGCTGGGCCAGATCGGCGTGACCGTGAATCTGGACGCCAAGCCCAAGGCGCAGCATTTCCCGCTGATCACCGATGGCAAGACAGATTTCTACATGCTGGGTTGGGGTGTGCCGACATATGACTCGGAATACATCTTCAACTTCCTTGTTCATGGACGCGAAGATGACATCGGCACGTGGAACGGCACCGGTTATCAGGACGATGCGCTGGACGGGAAGATCAAGTCGCTTGCCTCGAATACCGATCTTGACGCTCGGAATGCCGACATCGCCGACATCTGGCGGGTGGTGCAGGACGAAGCGCTTTACATCCCCATTCATCACCAGGTTCTGAACTGGGGTATGGCCGACGGTGTGGGCATCGAAGTGGATGCCGAAGATCAGCCTAAGGTCAAATACTTCACTCTGAACTAAGCCATTCAGATCAGTGATTTGGCAGGGCGCGGTTTCGCGCCCTGCCTTTTGCGCTATTGTTAAGCGCAACACCGCATCGCGGGGCAAAAAAGGGAGATTTCGCCATGACCCTCAGGAACAGTGCCATTGCTTTGGCCTTGCTGGCCACCACCAGCGTTCAGGCTGCCGAATTCAAATGGGCCTCGACCACGGACCCGCAGACGATGGACCCGCACGCGGTCAACTCGGCCCCGGTTCTGGGGTTTCTGAACAATGTCTACGAAGGCCTTGTGCGCCGCGACAAGGACATGAGCGTTCAACCCGCGCTGGCCGTCAGCTGGGAGACGATAGGCGACGGCGAAGGTTGGCGCTTTAACCTGCGTGAGGGCGTGACCTTCCATGACGGTAGCAGCTTTGATGCGCAGGACGTTCTGTTCAGCTATCAGCGCGCCTCGGGCGAGGCGGCGGATACCCGCAGCTGGTTCGCGCCCATCAGCGAGGTGATCGTGGTCGACGACTATACGGTCGATTTCATGACGACTGCGCCGAACCCGTTATTCCCATCCTCAATCGCCAACTGGATGATCATGGATCAGGGCTGGGCCGAGGCCAATGACGCAGCGGTGCCCGACAAAGAGGTCGGGAATTACGCCACCCTGAACGCCAACGGCACAGGCGCCTTCAAACTTGCGGCACGAGAGCCCGGCCTGCGCACGGTTCTTGAGCCCTTTGACGGCTGGTGGGATCAGGCCGACCACAACATCACAAGTGCTGAGTTCACTCCGATCCAAAACCCGGCGACAGCGGTTGCAGCCTTGTTGTCAGGCGATGTGGACATGATCAACCCGGTGCCGATCCAGGACGTGGCACGCCTGAAGGAAAACGGGGATGTCGACGTCATTCAGGGGATCGAGGCACGGGTCATCATGTTGGGGTTCGATCATCAGGCCGAGGTGCTTAAATACACCGACGATGCGGGCAAACCGAACCCGTTCCGTGACCCGCGCGTCCGCAAGGCAGTGGCACAGGCGGTCAATGTGGATGCCATTCTTGCGACTATCATGCGGGGGAATGCCGAAGTGGCCTCGCAACTGGTCAGCCCGGCGATGAGTGGTTATTCCGAGGCGAATGCAGACCGTCCCGCCTTTGATGTCGATGCCGCAAGGGCCCTGCTGACCGAGGCCGGATATGCAGATGGGTTTTCGTTCGGGCTGAAATGCCCCAATGACCGCTATCTGAATGATGAGGCCGTTTGCCAGGCGGTTGTCAGCATGCTGGCCCAGATCGGGATCACTGCGGAACTGGATGCCATGCCGGTCCGTAACTACTGGCCGGAACTCAGGGAAGGCAAATACGATATGTACCTGCTGGGCTGGAGCCCCGGTACATTTGATGCCGAACACCCCGTGCGCTTCCTTGTGGCTACCCCAAACGAAGAGAAAAAGCTGGGCAGCTGGAATTTCGGCGGATTTTCGAACGCGCGGGTGGATGAGCTGCTGCCGAAGATCCAGTCCGAGTTGGATGCGGGCAAACGGCAGGCGATGCTGGATGAGGTCACGCAGATCATTCAGGACGAACAGGTCTATGTGCCGATGTATGTGCAACCTCTGGTCTGGGGCACACGCAGCAATGTCGAACTGACGCAGCGCCCGGACAACTTCTTTCTGCTGCGCTGGGTAACGGTTAACTGAAACCGGGGCGGGGCCAGAAAACGCTAGCTTGCGTTAGCGGTATCTTGACCACCCCGCCCGGGCTTGCATAGACAGTCCGATCAACGAGGAAAACGAATGTTCGCTTATATTGTCCAAAGGATGTTCCAATCCGTGATCGTGCTGCTGATCGTGGGTCTGGTTGCCTTTTCGATGTTCCGCTTTGTCGGTGATCCGATCGACAACATGCTAGGGCAGGAACGTACGCAGGCCGATATCGACCGGCTGCGGTCCGATCTTGGTCTGGATCAGCCGTTTCCGGTGCAATATTTCAAGTTCCTGCAAGGCGCGGTGCAGGGCAATTTTGGCGTGTCCTACCGGCAAGGCCGACCGGTTTCGACCATCATAGCCGAACGCGCCCCCGCGACATTGGAACTGGCCTTTGTGTCGGGCTTTCTGGCCATCACCCTTGGCATCGCGCTGGGCGTTTTCACAGCGATTCGACGACAGGGGGTGGCGGCGAATATCATCATGACCGTGTCGTTGATCGGGGTTTCCCTGCCAACCTTCCTAATCGGGATATTGCTGATCTATATATTCTCGGTTGAATTGGATCTTTTACCCAGCTTTGGGAGGGGCGAGACCGTTATGATTGGCGGCTGGTCCACGGGGTTCCTGACAACCTCGGGGCTCAAGGCGCTGATCCTGCCGGCGATCACGCTGGGCCTGTATCAGATGACGCTGATCATGCGGCTGGTGCGGTCGGAAATGCTTGAGGTCCTGCGTGCCGACTATGTCCGTTTTGCACGTGCGCGTGGGCTGTCGGACCGGGTGATCAATTTTCGCCACGCGCTGAAAAATACGCTGGTGCCGGTGATCACAATCACCGGGTTGCAGCTGGGCTCGATCATCGCCTTTGCCATCATCACCGAGACGGTGTTTCAGTGGCCCGGTGTGGGCCTGCTGTTCATAAATGCGATCCAGTTTGTCGATATCCCTGTTATGGCCGCCTATCTGATGCTGATCTCGGTCATGTTCGTGTCGATCAATCTGATCGTCGATCTTTTGTACTATGCCATTGACCCGCGCCTGCGTGTCGACGCGAGGGCCACATGACCGATACTTCTGAAACTTCGAGACAAGTGCCCAAATCGCGGCTGGCCCAATTTTGGGACAGCGATTTCGCATGGTCCTTCCGTCATTCGCCCGTGGCGATGGTTGCCTCATTTGTTGTGGTCCTGCTGGTGCTGGCGGCAATACTGGCCCCGCTGATTGCGCCGCATAACCCGTTTGATCCGGCAACGCTGAACCTGATGAACGGATTTACACCGCCGGGCACGCCGAATGCCTTTACGCAGGACACGTTCCTGCTGGGCACCGACGATCAGGGGCGCGATGTGTTCTCGACCATCCTCTATGGGATGCGCATATCCCTGTTTGTCGGCGCAGCGGCGGTGCTGCTGGCGTTGATCATCGGAGTTGTTCTGGGGCTGGTCGCGGCCTATTTCGGCGGCTGGGTCGAGACGCTGATCATGCGGGTCGCAGATGTGCAGCTGACCTTTCCTGCCATTCTGGTCGCCATGCTGATCTTTGGCATCGCCAAAGGCGTGACCCCACCCGAATATCGTGACGAGATGGCAATCTATGTTCTGATCATCGCCATTGCCCTGTCCGACTGGGTGCAGTTTGCCCGGGTCGTCCGCGGTGCGGCGTTGGTGGAAAAGAACAAGGAATACGTGCAGGCCGCCCGCCTGATCGGGCGCGGTTCTTTCCCGATCATGTTCCGCCACATCCTGCCCAATGTACTCAGCCCGGTTCTGGTCATCGCCACGATCTCACTGGCGCTGGCGATCATTGCCGAAGCAACGCTGAGCTTCCTCGGCGTAGGGGCACCACCAACCCAGCCGTCATTGGGCACGCTGATCCGTATCGGGCAGGGCTTCCTGTTCTCGGGTGAGTGGTGGATTTTGTTCTTCCCGGCCTGCACCCTGTTGGCGCTGGCCCTGTCTGTGAACCTGCTGGGCGACTGGCTGCGCGATGCACTGAACCCCAAGCTGCGGTGATTTCATGAGCCTTCTGACGATCAATGACCTGACGGTCGAATTCCCCACCCGCCGCAAATTGTTCACAGCCGTGGACCATGTGGACCTGTCGGTTGAACCCGGAGAAATCCACGGCTTGGTTGGCGAATCCGGGGCCGGTAAATCCACCATTGGCGCGGCCATCATGGGATTGTTGGATCGCCCCGGCCGTATTGCCAGCGGCACGATCCAGCTGAGCGGTGACCAGATCAGTGGTCTGGATGCCGAGGCGATGCGGGGGTTGCGCGGCAAAAAGATCTCGATGATCTTTCAGGACCCGCTGACCTCGCTGAACCCGTTATTCACCGTGCGCGAACAACTGACCGAGACCATTCAGGCCCATCTGGGCGGCACGGATGCCGAGGCGAACCAACGCGCGCGCGATCTGATTGACCGGGTTGGCATTCCTGATCCGGACACGCGGTTGGACCAGTATCCGCACCAGTTCTCGGGCGGGATGCGGCAGCGTGTGGTCATCGCGCTTGCCTTGTGTACCGAACCGGATGTGATCATCGCGGATGAGCCGACCACGGCGCTGGACGTCTCGGTTCAGGCGCAGATTCTGGACCTGATCAAAGAACTGGCGCGGGAACGTCAAGTGGGCGTCATCCTGATCACCCATGACATGGGTGTGATCGCGGACACGACGGACAAAGTGACGGTGATGTATGCGGGCAAGGTTGTCGAAACCGGCCCGACCGCGCAGGTGATGGGGCAGCCCACCCATGAATACACCAAATCGCTGATCGCTGCCGTGCCGCGCCCGACCCTGAAACTGCATCGCTTTCCCCAGATCAGCTATGGTGGGCGCGAGACACGCTTTGCCATCGAAGACATGGCCCGCCACTGGCCCAAGGTGGATAATGACACCAGCAAACCGGTGTTCGAGATCCGCAACCTGACCAAGAAGTTCCTGCAGCGCAAAGGCCTGCTGCCCTGGGACCGCACCTATTTCACCGCCGTTGACGAGGTAAGTTTCGACATCCGCGCAGGTGAGGTGTTTGGCGTTGTGGGTGAATCCGGCTCGGGCAAGTCGACTGTCGCACGGATGATTGCAGGGTTGTACCCTGTGGATGGCGGCACGATTACATTCGACGGGCAGGTGGTCAGCGATCTGACCAATCGGACCGCGCTGGATGCCTATCGCAAGAACATCCAGATGATCTTTCAGGACCCGTATTCCTCGCTCAATCCCCGTATGCGGGTGGATGAGATCGTGGCCGAGCCGATCCGCCATCACAGGTTGATGGAAGGTGCAGATATCAAACGCCGCGTCGATGAGTTGTTGGATCAGGTGGGACTCGGCCATGAGGCCGGGCAGAAATACCCGCATGAATTCTCGGGCGGACAGCGGCAACGTATCTCGATTGCACGTGCGCTGGCCACGCAACCGCGATTCCTGATTTGTGACGAGCCAACCAGTGCGCTGGACGTGTCCATTCAGGCGCAGATTTTGAACATCTTGAAGGACTTGCAGGAACATCTAGGCCTGACCCTGCTGTTCATCAGTCATGACCTGCCGGTGGTACGTCAGATGTGCGACCGAGTGGCAGTGATGAAACAGGGCCAAATTGTCGAGTTGCAGGAAACCAATAACTTGTTCGCCAACCCCCAGACGGATTATGCCCGCGAATTGTTGCGCTTGATGCCCAGGCTGGATGACCTGTCGACCGAGGGGTTGGACGCGGAATCCTGAGGCAGTGACGATTCCAGTATCGGCGGTATGACGGAAGGTCCGTCAATATGGCGATAGTTTTGACGTTTTCGTCAAGATTGCCTCTGCAGATTGAACAACTGTGCCTTCATACTTTCTGAAACGAAAGAGGAGGCGCGTTTTGAGCTGGAATATCTGTGTCATCGGAGCAGGCAAGATCGGTCAGATGATCGCGACTTTGCTGCAATCTTCATCCAACTATTCGGTCACGGTTGCCGACCGCGATCTGGCGGCGTTGTCCGTGCTGAATCGGCAAGGAGTTTCGACCCGCCAGATTGATGTCAGCGATGAAACGCAGCTGGCTGAGGGTCTGAACGGTTTCGATGCGGTTATCTCGGCGGCTCCGTTTTTCCTGACCCCACGGATTGCCAAAGCCGCCAAATCGGCCGGCGCGCACTATTTTGACCTGACCGAAGATGTTGCCGCCACCAACGCGGTGCGCGAGTTGGCCGCCGACAGCGAGACGGCGTTTATGCCGCAATGCGGGTTGGCACCGGGTTTTGTCGGCATCGCCGGCGCGGCCTTGGCTGCCGAGTTCGATACGCTGGACAGCCTGCATATGCGGGTCGGGGCGCTGCCGCTCTATCCCACCAACGCATTGAAGTACAATCTGACCTGGTCCACCGATGGGCTGATCAACGAATATTGCAATCCGTGCGATGCCATCGTGAATGGCGAACGGGTCAAGACCGCTCCGCTCGAGGATTACGAGCGTTTGGGTCATGACGGGGTGGAATATGAATGCTTCAATACCTCGGGCGGGTTGGGCACGTTGCCAGAAACCCTGGACGGAAAGGCGCGGGACGTGTCGTACCGATCGATCCGCTACCCGGGACACCGTGACATTCTGCGTTTGCTGCTGAATGATCTTGGATTGGAACGTCGTCGCGACTTGATGAAGGAAATCTTCGAGACCGCGCTGCCGCGGACCGATCAGGATGTGGTTCTGGTTTATTGCACCGCAAAAGGCATGATCGATGGGGCTCTGCGCGAGAAATCCCTGATCAACAAATCTTATGCCCGTACCCTCAATGGTCAGGTCTGGAGCGCCATTCAGGTCACCACTGCTGCCGGTGTTCTGGGTGTGGTTGATCTGATGCGAACGGGTGCTTTGCCCGGCAAAGGGTTCGTGCGGCAAGAGCAGGTGAACCTGTCTGACTTCCTAAACACCGAATTCGGTCAGCTTTACCGCACCGGGGACATAACCAAACAGAACAAGGCGGCCTGAGATATGAAAGACATCGCTATGACAGCCCCAACAACCCTTGCAAATCTGGACCTGACAGCCGCTGAGCTGATGGGCGGCACACTGGCTGTACGCTCGCCCATTGATGGCGGCATTCTGGCCGAGGTACATGAAACGCCTGCGTCAGGGATGGGCACGGTGTTTGCCAATGCCAAGACGGCATTCAAGGCGTGGCGCACGGTTCCGGCCCCACGCCGGGGCGAACTGATCCGCCTGCTGGGCGAGGAATTGCGCGCCGCCAAGGACGATCTGGGTGCGCTGGTCAGCTGGGAAGCTGGTAAGATTACCTCGGAAGGTCTGGGTGAAGTGCAGGAGATGATCGACATCTGCGATTTCGCCGTCGGCCTGTCGCGCCAGCTTTATGGTTTGACCATCGCATCTGAGCGCCCGGGCCACCGGATGATGGAAACGTGGCACCCGGCAGGACCGGTGGGCGTGATCTCGGCCTTCAACTTCCCGGTGGCGGTCTGGTCGTGGAATGCCGCGCTGGCGCTGGTCTGCGGTGATCCGGTGATCTGGAAGCCGTCTGAAAAGACGCCGTTGACCGCGATGGCCTGCCAGAAGATCTTTGAACGTGCACTGGCCCGATTTGGCGATGCGCCCGACCACCTGCTGCAGACCCTGATCGGAGGTGCTGCGCTGGGCGAGGCGCTGGTGGCCAGCGAGGACGTGCCGGTCATTTCGGCGACCGGGTCCACACGGATGGGCCGTGCCGTAGCCCCCATCGTGGCGCAGCGGTTCGGGAAATGTATTCTCGAGCTTGGCGGCAATAACGCGATGATCGTGGGCCCTTCGGCCGATCTGGAAATGGCGGTGCGTGCGATTGTCTTTTCTGCTGTCGGCACAGCCGGTCAACGCTGCACCACGCTGCGCCGTCTGATCGTTCACAACTCGATCCGCGAGGAGTTGGTGAGCCGGTTGAAAAAAGCCTATGCCGGTCTGCCCATCGGCAATCCGCTGATCGAGGGCACTTTGATCGGTCCGCTGGTGGACGAAGCCTCGGGCGCGGCCATGACCGCTGCGCTGGACGCTGCAAAGGCCGAAGGCGGCGCAGTCTTTGGTGGCGACCGCGTGACCGAAAACGTCCCCGCCGGTGTCTATATGCAGCCCGCGATTGTCGAGATGCCTGGCCAGACAGCAACCGTAAAGACCGAAACCTTTGCGCCGATCCTCTATGTCATGGGGTACGACGCGTTCGACGAAGCCATCGAATTGCAAAATGACGTACCGCAAGGTCTGTCGTCTTGCGTATTCACTCTGAACATGCGCGAGGCCGAGCAATTCCTGACCGCAGCGGGATCGGATTGTGGCATTGCCAATGTCAATATCGGGCCATCGGGGGCCGAGATCGGTGGCGCATTTGGTGGCGAGAAGGAAACCGGTGGCGGGCGTGAAAGCGGCTCGGATGCGTGGAAGGCCTATATGCGCCGTCAGACCAACACCGTGAACTACTCAGCCGAGCTGCCGCTGGCGCAAGGCGTCAAGTTCGACATCTGATCGTGCTGTCGGCGGTACCTGATGGTGCCGCCGGCTCATCAATCTGCAAACAGATAATCCAATCGCATGATGGCCTGCGCCTGTTCCTGTGAAACATTCAGAAACCGGACAATGGCGTCTTCGTTTTCTGTCCGGTCGCTGGTTTCCCGCAGGCGTGCATGTCGATCCAACGCGGTGCCCCGGATCAATTCGGATTCGTATTCCATCGCGTTGTGCAAGGTTGGGACAAGCCGTGCCACGGTTTCGGTCGGGCTGTCCTGACCGGCCAACCCCACACGGCGGGCGTGGCCGATCAGGTAATCGTCGGAATATTCACACTCGACTTCAAGCACATGGGTTTTGACCTGATCTGCACAGAAGTCCTGAATGATTTCGATATCTGAGGGATCGATGCACAGAACCAGCCGGTTGGTTTCGAAACTTTCAAACAGCATCCGCACAAGAGCACGCCGGTGGCGGGACCGTTTGAGCAAGGTCGTTTCGATGCCGCCAAGATCGGGCAGAGCCGTATCCTGTTCGTTGAACAGATACTCGACACAAGGGATTTCGGTTTCGGACTTAATCTGATCGACCAGACGCTTGGCCACATGCCATTTCTTGCACACGATCAGGAAAACATCGCGGTCCGGTCCCAGCGTATTTCCGGCCTCCCAGAACCTTTGCTTGTGGCGGCGTCCGACGCGCCCTCTTGCGGTTAAGAAACTATGGAGATTGCGACCTTCATCCGAGATGTGAAAATCCACCCCATCCGCAGAATAGAGCTGGCCTAACCGGTCCTTCAGCTCATGTGCCTCGGGGCTGATTTTGCGGGCGAACAGAAAATCCTGCCCTAACAGCATGTCGTAATGGTCGTTATAAAATGTCACGGGCATTCCGTAGTCCGAGAACATCAGGAATGTGAGCGTTCGGTTGTCGATCTCTTCACGGGGAACAAGGTGGCGGACAAGCGTTTGAAAGAAAGTCTCATCCGGTATCCAGGTGGTCGAGAAAAAGCGGATTACGTCCGGGCGCTGGGCCAGGAATTCAAAGATCATTTCAACAGTATGACGGCGCAGACACCACCACTGACTGCCGATCATGACCTGGATGTCAGCCGGAACCTCGCGGGTCAGACCAAGTTTTTTCTGTACGTCATAGGATGTATAGAATCGTCTGCTCTGGGTGCGCTCATTGAAGAAATGGCGATAGATCAGCCGGTCTTCTTTCATGCCGGTCTTGATCCAGTTACTGGCAAAAAAGTCGTGGCTTTCGACAAAATCCCTGTCGTTGTCGTTCAGGAACTGATGCGCGTATTCCGCTGTTTTGATCGCCATGCAATCCCCTGACAGCATGTAGAAATGCGTCGCGCGGGGAAAGGCCTTGAGGGCGGCTTGCACTGCGTTCAATGTGGCCTGTACCAAAGACCACTCGCCCCAACCGCATTTGATGCGTTTGGTTGCAAAAGTGACATTCGAATTGGCCTGAAGAGCGCCCTGAATGCGTGCATAGGCCTCGCGACTTGCGCGGGCGTCAAAATGTATGGCCATGCAATCGCCAGCAGCGGTTAGCTGCTCGGCCTGCGCAATGATTGCGTCAGGGTCCTTGTGGCACAACAAAATGTAGGCAATTTTTGCCATTTCAGTTCTTTGTTATCCGTTTCTGCCCGGTTCCCTCTGTGATACTGAGGATGAACGATTGAATAAACAGATTATTTTTGGTTCTGTAGATACAAAAGCAGGCGCGAATAGTGAGTTACGACCTGTTGAGGAGGCGCAGCAAATGGGTTTTCCCGGTACATGGATGACCGAGAGCGAGAGCATGGTTTACCGTGTTGTCCCGAAATGTGCATGCTCAACCATCGGGCAAATCATGTATTTTTCGGATCATGGCCGTTTTTTTGACGGCGATATCCACGATGCCAAGGACGGGATGCATAAGTGGGCGTTCGGTCCCAGCCAGGAGCCGATTTCGACAAATGTCCGAAATCATAACTCCTTTTCTTTCACCTGCGTGCGGAACCCGTACACGCGAATTCTCAGTTCGTTCTTTGACAAGATCTGTGGAATTCAGCGCAACGGCAAACGGTATCGCGGCAATCTGGTGCCGACGCTGATCTACAATTACGGCATCGAGGTTGGCGGAGAGGACGGTCAGGGTGATTTCGACCAGGTCGCCAGTTTCCGCAGATTCCTGTTATTTGCTCGTGACACGATCAGGTGGCGCAGGCCCATGGACCCGGATATCCACTGGTCCGCCATGTCTGGCCATGTGTCGACGTTTATTGCAAATGGCGGACGATATGATCGCATCTTCTGGACCGAGAAGTTCAACGATGGGATGCAAGGTGTTCTGAGCAACTTGGACACGCCACACAAGGTGGCCCTGTCCGAAATCCCGCGGTTCAACGAATCCGAAGGCCACGGACCCAAACGAAAGCATCCTGTCGAGGACTATTTCGACGACCTGTCGATGCATCTTGTCTACGAGATCTACAAACAGGATTTCGATCTATTCAAATATGATTTTGAAGATCCGGCCAACAAGATGCCGATCGCCGAGATTGATCTGGATGAAGTCCACGCCAAGCTTGGGGATTGAGCTGGAAATCACCTTCCCCGCCCATCGGCAATGTATCTTGCGAAACATCTCCTCTGGTTGGGTCTGGCGCCGCGCTATGCGCCGCCCCAGGCCCAAGACCAAAGCGGATAGCGCCAGAAGGCGCGGGAGCGCTTTGGGAATTGATTGGGCCGGATCACTTGATTTGGTGTCCGGCCCTTATGTCTTAGACCTCCCGCACGGCCCCTTTTGCCGCGCTTGTTGTCAGTTTGGCATAGGCTTTGAGCGCGGTTGAGACTTTGCGCTTGCGGGGCGCTGCCGGTATCCAGCCTTTTGCATCCTGCTCCTGGCGTCGTTCGGCAAGCACTTCATCTGAGACTGCCAGATGGATCGAGCGGTTCGGGATGTCGATTTCGATCTGGTCACCCTGACGCACCAACCCGATCACACCGCCTTCGGCTGCTTCGGGTGAGACGTGGCCGATCGACAGGCCGGAGGTTCCACCCGAGAACCGTCCATCCGTCAGCAAAGCACAGGCTTTACCCAGACCTTTGGATTTCAGGTAAGACGTCGGGTACAGCATCTCCTGCATGCCCGGCCCGCCGCGCGGGCCTTCATAGCGGATGACCACCACGTCGCCCTCTTTGACCTTGCTGGTCAGAATGTCGTTCACCGCCTGATCCTGGCTTTCGCAGACATAGGCCGACCCGGTGAAGGTCAGGCTGGCCGGATCGACACCGGCTGTTTTCACGATACAGCCGTCGCGGGCAATATTGCCGAACAGAACCGCCAGACCGCCATCCTGGCTGAACGCATGTTCTTTCGACCGGATCACACCGCCTTCGCGGTCCGTGTCCAGCTCTTTGTACCGGTTTGACTGGCTGAAGGCCTGCGTGGTGCGCACACCGCCCGGCGCGGCCTTGAACAAGTCTTGCGCCTTGGGGTTGTTGGCCACCTTGATGTCCCAATTGGCAATCGCCTCACCCATCGTGCCGGAATGGACCGTGCTGCAATCCTCGTGCAGCAACCCGGCGCGGCTGAGTTCCCCGAGAATTGAGAAGATGCCACCGGCGCGGTGGACGTCTTCCATATGCACATTTTCGGTATTGGGTGCGACTTTGCACAGACAGGGCACCTGACGGCTGAGACGGTCCATGTCGGTCATTGTGAAATCCACCTCGCCCTCATGCGCGATGGCCAGCAGATGCAGCACCGTGTTGGTCGATCCGCCCATGGCGATATCCAGGCTCATGGCGTTTTCGAACGCCTCGAACGTGGCGATTTCGCGCGGGAGGAAGCCTTTCTCGTCCAGATCATAGTGCCGTTTGGTGATCTCGACGATCCGGCGACCGGCTTCAAGGAACAGCTCTTTGCGGTCCGCATGTGTGGCCAGAGTCGAGCCGTTGCCCGGCAGCGCCAGACCCAGCGCCTCGGCCAGACAGTTCATCGAGTTGGCGGTGAACATGCCCGAGCACGACCCGCAAGTCGGGCAGGCGTTTTCCTCGATATGCTGAACCTGCTCATCGGTGAACTTGTCGTCAGCGGCGGCCACCATAGCGTCCACGAGGTCGATCTTTTTGGCGTCCAGATCGGCGATGTCGATCTTGCCCGCCTCCATTGGCCCACCCGAGACGAAAATGGCGGGGATGTTCAGGCGCATCGCGGCCATCAGCATGCCGGGCGTGATCTTGTCACAGTTCGAGATGCAGACCATCGCGTCAGCACAGTGCGCGTTGACCATATATTCAACTGAATCCGCGATTACCTCACGCGAGGGCAGCGAATACAGCATCCCGTCATGTCCCATGGCGATACCGTCATCCACCGCGATGGTGTTGAATTCCTTGGCAACACCACCCGCCGCTTCGACCTCGCGGGCGACCATCTGGCCCAGATCCTTCAGGTGCACGTGGCCCGGCACGAACTGGGTGAACGAGTTGACGATGGCGATGATCGGCTTGCCGAAATCGTCGTCGCCCATGCCAGTCGCGCGCCACAGGCCGCGGGCACCGGCCATGTTGCGGCCATGGGTTGAGGTTCTGGATCGGTACAATGGCATGATGCTGTTTCCCTTTTGCCTCGGGTTGCATGTCTTGGGGTTTGTGCGTTATAGCGCACGTACCACATGTGCGCTATAACGCACAAGAGGATTCGAAAGACGGCATCATGGCACCGGACGAGATCACGCTGAAATTACGGGACATGCGGGCGGCATCCGGGCTGAGCCTGTCCAAAGTCGCCGAGATGACAGGCGTCAGCAAAGCCATGCTGGGGCAGATCGAGCGTGGCGAATCCAGCCCAACCATCGCCACTTTGTGGAAGATCGCCAAGGGGTTCCAACTGCCGCTGAGCGCGCTGATTGAAACCGCGAATGGGGACCCCTCTGTTTTTCAGACCGTGACTTTTCCGGGCAGCATCGAGGTCAAGATCGTCTTTCCGTTTGATTCCGCGCTAGGGGCCGAAACCTTTCACGTCAGTCTGACCCCAAACCAATGCCACGAGTCGCCCGCGCATGCGGCGGGCGTGACCGAAGAGGTCTTTGTCCTTTCCGGCACGCTTGAAATCTTGCGGGGTGAGGCCTGGGTGCCGCTGAACGCCGGACAGGGGCTGCGCTTTGCCGCCGATCTGCCGCATGGCTATCGTGCGGGCGGGCAGGGGGCTGCGTTTTTGAACATGCACCATTATGGGCAACACAGCGAGTTTCCTGAAAACGGCAAGGGCTGATCATGACTGCGTTTCTTGACACTTTGACCATCGCGGATGGAATCGGCTCAATCGGGGCGATGATCGTGGTTGCTGCGTATTTCGCCACGCAGATGCGGATGATGAATTCCGACGACCTGGCCTTTCCGGTGGTAAACCTGTTGGGGTCGATTCTGATCGTCTATTCGCTGCTTGAGAACTTCAATTTGGCCTCGATGCTGATCGAATCCTTCTGGATTTTGATCAGTCTGATCGGGATCGCTCAGTTTTTCCGCCTCAGGCGGGCCCGTTAGCGGTACAGGCCGCCATCCAGCCTTGAACAGACATGCGCGCGCGTATAGGGACAGACCAAGCGCGCATAGGGGAGGCATTGATGCAGGACGATCCCAAAACCCTCGTTTCAACCGAATGGCTTGCGGCCCATCTCAAGGATCCGGACCTGCGGGTCCTGGACGGATCATGGTATCTGCCGCAACACGGACGCGACGCCAAAGCGGAATATGACGCGACCCATATCCCCGGCGCGAGATTCTTTGACATTGATGATATTGCCAATCTTCGGTCGGACCTGCCGCATATGGTGCCTCCGGTCGAGAAATTCATGTCGCGCCTGCGGGCGATGGGCGTGGGGGATGGCCATCAGGTGGTGGTCTATGACGGCTCGGGGCTGTCCTCGGCTGCGCGGGTCTGGTGGATGTTCCGCCTGATGGGGCAGGACAACATTGCCGTGCTGGACGGTGGCTTGCCGAAATGGCTGGCCGAGGGGCGAGAGGTTGAAGACCTGCCGCCTGTTATCCGCGACCGCCACATGACCGTGCGGGTTCAGAACCATCTTGTGCGTGATGTCACGCAGGTATCTGCCGCCGCCAAGCTGGGGGATCACGAGATCATTGACGCACGCGCAGCCGGCCGCTTCGCAGGTACCGATCCCGAGCCGCGCGAAGGGCTGCGGTCTGGTCGTATCCCCGGATCACGAAACGTCCCCTTCGGCACCTTGCTGAACAAGAATCACACGATGAAATCGCCCGAGGAATGCCGCGCCATTTTCGAGGCCGCTGGCGTTGACCTGTCGAAACCGGCGATTACCTCATGCGGGTCGGGTGTGACTGCCGCGATTCTCAGCCTTGCGCTAGAGCGCATGGGCAAGAAAGACCACTCGCTTTATGACGGCTCCTGGGCTGAATGGGGTGCCTTCCCGACCCTGCCCGTCGCAACCGGAGAGACCTGATGTTTGAACATCTCAAGCCGCAACCTGCCGACAAGATTCTAGCGCTGATGCAGATGTACCGCGAAGACCCGCGCGATCAGAAGATCGACCTGGGTGTTGGCGTCTACAAGAATGCCGAAGGCATCACGCCAGTGATGCGCGCGGTCAAGGCCGCCGAAAAGCGCATTCTGGAAGAGCAGGAGAGCAAGGCCTATACCGGATTGGCGGGCGATCCGGCCTATGCTGATGCGATGATTGGCCTGATCCTGGGCACCTCGGTTCCACGCGGCAACATCGCTGCCGTGGCGACGCCCGGCGGAACCGGTGCCTGCCGTCAGGCATTTGAGATGATCCGCATGGCCAACCCCTCGGCCCGCGTGTTCGTCTCGAACCCGACCTGGCCAAACCATCTGTCGATCCTGAATTACCTGGGGATCGAAGCGGTTCCATACCGTTATTTCGATGGCGAGACTCGTGGCGTCGATTTCGACGGCATGATTGCCGATCTGAAAACTGCCAAGTCGGGCGATGTGGTGTTGTTGCACGGCTGTTGCCACAACCCGACCGGGGCCAACCTGAACCTGGTGCAGTGGCAGGAAGTGGTGAACATCATCAACGAGCTTGGCCTCGTGGCGATGATCGACATTGCCTATCAGGGTTTTGGCGACGGTCTGGAAGAGGATGCGCAGGCGACCCGCCTTGTTGCGTCTTCAGTCAAGGAATGCCTGATTGCCGCGTCGTGTTCCAAGAATTTCGGCGTCTACCGTGAACGCACCGGCCTATTGATGGCCATCAGCGCAGATGCGGGACAGACCGCGCTGAACCAGAGCACGCTGGCCTTTCTGAACCGCCAGAACTATTCATTCCCGCCCGACCACGGCGCGCGCGTGGTCACCACGATCCTGACCGACCCCGTCCTGCGGGCCGACTGGGAGGCCGAGCTGGAAGAGATCCGCTTGTCCATGCTGGGGCTGCGCCAGCAACTGGCCGATGAGCTGCAACGCCACAGCGGCTCCGACCGGTTCGGCTTTGTCGCCCAGCATCGCGGCATGTTCTCGCGCTTGGGCGCGGCACCGGAACTGGTGGAACAACTGCGCGCTGATCACGGCATCTACATGGTCGGCGACAGCCGTCTGAACATTGCCGGGCTGAATGCCAACACGGTTCCGATTCTGGCCAAAGCGATTATCGACGTCGGAGTTTAAATCTGCGGAAAAAAAAGAAACCCGGGCGACACCGCCCGGGTTTTTGTTGGATTGGGTTGGATATCAGCCCTTGGAGAACTCCGGGTACGCTTCCATGCCCAGTTCCGCCATGTCCAGGCCGTTGATCTCATCCTCTTCGCTGACTCGAATGCCGACGGTGGACTTCAGGATCGACCACAGGATCAAAGCGCCGACAAAGGTGAACAGACCGTAGGCGAGGATACCCAGCAGCTGCGTACCCAGGCTGGCTTCGCCGTAAAAGATCACGGCGATGGTGCCCCAGATCCCGGCGAACAGGTGAACCGGGATGGCACCGACAACGTCGTCGATCTTGAACTTGTCCAGCATCGGAACCGCGAAGACCACGATGATACCGCCTACGGCACCGATCCACAGCGCGCCGAACAGCGTCGGGGCCAGCGGTTCCGCAGTGATCGACACCAGGCCGGCCAGCGCGCCGTTCAGCACCATGGTCAGATCAGGCTTTTTGTACAGCAGCTGTGTCAGGATCAGGGCTGCCACTGCGCCTGCTGCTGCGGCCATGTTGGTGTTAGCAAAGATGCGCGACACGTCGGATACGTCACCCACGGTTCCCATCGCCAGCTGCGAGCCGCCGTTGAAGCCGAACCATCCCAGCCACAGGATGAATGTCCCCAAAGTGGCCAGCGCCAGGTTCGAACCGGGCATCGGATGAACCTTGCCGTCTTTGTACTTGCCAATCCGCGGACCCAGGATCAGGGCACCTGCCAGAGCTGCCCAGCCGCCAACCGAATGCACGATGGTCGAGCCAGCAAAATCCGAGAAACCAGCCTCGGACAACCAGCCACCGCCCCACTGCCATGAGCCAGAGATCGGGTACATGACGCCGGTCAGAACAATCACGAAAACCAGGAAGGGCCACAGCTTGATACGTTCAGCTACAGCACCCGATACGATCGACGCGGTTGCGGCCACAAACACCAGCTGGAAGAAGAAGTCCGAACCAACCGAAGCATAATCCAATGCCGCGGCGTCAGCACCCACGCCCACCGGATCCAGGACTGTGGTTTTGAAGAACGGTCCAACCCACCCCGCGATGGTCCAGCCGTCGCCGGGATACATCAGGTTGAAGCCGATCAGCCAGTACATGATCGCGGCAAAGGAAAACAGCGCCACGTTCTTGATCATCTGCATGGCCACGTTTTTCGACCGCACCAGCCCGCCTTCGAGCATGGCAAAGCCGGCGGCCATGAAGAACACCAGGAACCCTGCCATCAGAAACAGCAGCGTGGTGAAGATGTATTGTGTGTGCAGCGCGGCTTCGCCGGTGGCGGCCTCCTGCGCTAGGCCAATCTGCGGCAGCGCGACTATCGCGGCGGCAGGGATGAGAGATTTCATCAGGTTCATTGTCAGTCCTCGAATAGTGTTGAGTGGGGGCGCTTAAAGCGCCTCTTCGTTCGTTTCCCCGGTCCGCACGCGCAGGGCCTGCTCAACGTCGAGGACGAAAATCTTGCCGTCGCCGATCTTGCCGGTCTTGGCGGATTTGGTGATGGTTTCTACGATCTGGTCGGCCATCGTGGCGGGCACCACGATCTCAAGCTTGATCTTGGGTACAAAGTTCACCGCGTATTCGGCACCGCGATAGATTTCCGTGTGCCCCGATTGCGAGCCGAAGCCCTTGATCTCGGTTACCATCATGCCGCGTATGCCCGCGTCGGTCAGTGCCTCGCGCACCTCCTCGAGCTTGAACGGTTTGATTGTTGCAATAATCAGTTTCACGCTGTTCCCCTCTGCTTCCCCGGTCTGTCCGGCGTGTTTGCACCTGCAGAAAAAGAGCGTGCCGAAGCTGTGTAAGGAACGGTTCAGTGGTCAAATTCGGGAGGAATTGGTGAGTGAGTGCACAATTTTTGCACAGATTCTGCATATCGACTAAAATATAGGCGCGTTAGAGAGGGTGCATTCCGGAAATTCAGACCTCTACTTCATCGGTATAGCAGGGTATGGTGCCTCAAAACGATAACCGGGCAGAGTTTGAGCATGACTGAGTCCAGGCGCCGCAAGGCACCGCTTGTGGCGGACAAAAGATACGCGTCGAAGGGGCGAAAACCCACGGCGACCAAAGGCACTGCGAAACCCGCAGGCAAAAAGGCTGCGGCGCGCAAAACGACAACCCGCAAAAGCACACGGAGAAAGACACGCCGGAAATCCGGCGGTGGTGGTGGCTTTTTTCGCCGGTTGTTTCGCTGGGTCTGGCGCCTGATCTGGGGGGTAAGCTGGCGCGTGGGCGCTGTGGCTGCCCTGTTGCTGGCGCTGGCTGTCGGGGTTGTCTATACGTCTTTGCCTGATGTCGATGCTTTGCTAGACGGGCGCGCGCGCGGGTCGGTCACGTTGTTGGATCGGGATGGCAAAGTCTTTGCCTGGCGTGGGGATCAGTTCGGCGGGGTAATCACCGCGGACACGGTTTCTCCGTATCTGAAAAATGCAGTGGTCGCCACCGAGGACAAGCGATTCTACCGCCATTTCGGCGTCAGTCCTCGGGGTGTCGCTAGCGCTGTGCGTATCAACCTGCGCGAAGGCCGAGGTCCGCTGTCTGGCCATGGCGGATCGACCATCACCCAGCAAACGGCCAAACTGTTGTGTCTGGGCGTGCCATATGTCCCTAGTGAGTGGGAGTCTGAGGCCGCCTATGAGGCTGACTGCCGTCAGGGATCCCTGTGGCGCAAGGGCAAAGAGGCTGTCTATGCGATCGCGATGGAGGTCAAATACTCCAAGGATGAAATCCTGACCATCTATCTGAACCGTGCCTTCCTCGGGTCCGGTGCGCGGGGCTTTGAGGCGGCAAGCCAGCGCTATTTCGGGATTTCTGCCGCCGAGGTCAGCCCCTCGCAGGCGGCGATGCTGGCCGGTCTGCTGGTGGCGCCGACGCGCTATGCGCCGACAAACAACCTGCAACGCTCGCAGGATCGGGCGCAGTTGGTGATCGGGCTGATGGAGGCGCAGGGCTATCTGACCACTGCTCAAGCTAGCGGTGCCCGCAGCAGCCCGGCGCAACTGTCTGCGGCTGCGGCTGCACGCGCCGGCGGGTATTTTGCCGATTGGGTCATCACGGAATTGCCCAGCTTTTTTGGGTCCGACACCACCGATGATGTAGTGATCCGAACTACGCTCGACCAGCGCCTGCAGAAATCCGCAGAAGAGGCGTTGCAATACATCTTTGAAGAAAAGGTGCGCGAAGGGTCCAAGGCGCAAGCTGCCATCGTGGTGATGTCCGCAGATGGTGCCGTGCGGGCGATGGTCGGCGGGCGCAAGACCCGCGTATCGGGCGCATTCAACCGGGCCACACAGGCGCTGAGGCAAACAGGGTCGTCCTTCAAACCCTTCGTCTATGCTACCGCGTTGGAACTGGGCTATTCGCCTCTGGATACGGTGGTGGACGAGCCCTATTGCATCAATATCGCTGGTTCGGGGCAATGGTGCCCCAAGAACTATACCAACAAGCATTATGGGCGCGTCACGCTTGCTGATGCCCTCAAGAACTCGTTGAACATCCCGGCCGTGAAAGTGGCCGAGGTTGCCGGTTTGGAAAATGTCCGTACCGTCGCCAGTGAGTTTGGCATTGAAAGCAATCTGGCCGAGGGACCCGCGCTGGCGCTGGGCGCATCGGAAAGCACGTTGATCGAGATGACGGGGGCCTATGCCGGTATCCTGAACGGCGGTTCTGCAGTTGAGCCCTATGGGTTGACCGAGCTGAAGCTGCTGGGCGACGACGCCCCTCTGATGGCGACGAGCACCGGCATCGGTGAGCGGGTGATCAACGGTAAGGCTGCCAAGCAACTGACCTGGATGATGGAACGTGTCGTGTCCGAAGGCACGGGCGGGCGCGCGAAACTACCCGGCTGGCAGGTGGCAGGTAAGACCGGCACCACGCAGGCGGCGCGGGATGCCTGGTTCATCGGGTTCACGGCTGATTATGTGACCGGAGTCTGGATGGGTTATGACGACAACACCCCCCTGTCCGGCGTGACTGGCGGCGGGTTGCCAGCCGAGATTTGGAAAGAGACGATGGTGCGCGTGACCGAGGGGATGACGCCCACACCGCTGCCAATGCTGGCCCCCGATCCGCCCGTCCGGCAAGAGCAACCGAGGCGTCAGCGCCGCAATCAGGGCAATGGGTTCGAAAATGCGATCAACAACCTGCTGAACAACCTCTTTGGCAACTGATGTAGGCAAGGGAAAGTCGGCGCGCAGGGTCAGCCAATGACAGCATATTGTGCGGAATGCCCGATTTGCATCCGTATCAACGTGAATTCCACGTCTGAACTGCTCTGCCGCTGCCAACATCGCAACTTCCGATATGCGGGACATTCCTGCCGCTCACGAAATATTTCACTTAGCTAATCACGTGGATATCTACTAACGCTGATTCCATGGCTTACAATTACGACAAACTGTACGGCGAGACACGAAATGCATTGGGGCAACCAACTTCGGTTTTTGTCAAATTTTTCGACCAACTCGACCAACATAACGTTCGTGTCCTCGACGTGGGGTGCGGACAAGGCCGTGACGCTATTTTCATTGCGAATTTGGGGCATCGCGTTGTGGGAGTGGACATATCCCCCAATGGCATTCGCGATCTAAGAGCTGCAGCGACAAAAGAAAATTTAAAAGTTGAAGGTGTTGTGGCCGACATCACTACCTACAACCCAGAGGGTCTATTTGACATAGTGCTGATCGACCGAACACTGCACATGTTAGATCGCCCATCTCGGGGCACGGTTCTGAATTCGTTGATGGACCATGTAAGCGATGACGGATGGCTTCTAATCGCGGATGAGTCGCCCAATATTGCAGACTTTAAAGCCACCGCTTTGGCCCATGGTTTGGATTGGAAAACACATTTCGCAGAACGCGGTTATTTGTTTATGCGCCGATCTTAACGAACACATTGGGCTCAAAGCAGACTAACGTCGTCCGTGGCAAGAGCCCGTGCAGACTGCGTGCCAGTGATCCACGCCATCGGCTATAGATGGGCGGCGCATCTGGCGCCGCCTCTATTTTCGGTTGTGACCTCTGATCAGAGGCTGTCGTCCAGCGCCGCCAGAATCGCGTCGCCCATTTCCGTGGTGGAAACCGGCGTGACGCCTTCATCCGCCAGCAGGTCGCCGGTGCGGACGCCATCAGCCAGGACTTTTTCGATCGCAGCTTCCAGTCGGTCAGCCTCGGCCCCCTGATCGAAGCTGTAGCGCAGTGCCATGGCAAAGCTCAGGATACAGGCGATGGGGTTGGCCTTGCCCTGACCGGCGATATCGGGTGCGGAACCGTGGACCGGCTCGTACATCGCCTTGGGGCGGCCATTGGCCATTGGTGAGCCCAGGGAGGCGGACGGCAGCATACCCAGTGAACCGGTCAGCATCGCGGCACAGTCCGACAGGATGTCACCAAACAGGTTGTCAGTGACGATCACATCAAACTGCTTGGGCGCACGCACCAGCTGCATCGCGCCATTGTCGGCATACATGTGGCTCAGCTCGACCTCGGGATAGTCCTGAGCGACCCGGTTTACGACTTCGCGCCATAGAATGCCGGATTCCATGACATTGGCCTTTTCCATCGAGCACAGTTTCTTGTTCCGGCGCATCGCCAGCTCAAAAGCCGAGCGTGCGGCGCGTTCGATCTCGGATTCGGTGTAGCGCTGGGTGTTGATGCCGACGCGTTCATTGCCTTCCTCGAAGATGCCGCGCGGCTCACCGAAATAGACGCCCGAGGTCAGCTCGCGCACGATCATGATATCCAGACCGGCAACGATGTCTTTCTTCAGAGACGAGAAATCCGCCAGCGCGTCAAAGCATTGTGCCGGGCGTAGGTTCGAATACAGGTCCATCTCTTTGCGCAGCCGCAGCAAGCCGCGCTCGGGCTTGAGGCTGAAATCCAGATCGTCGTATTTGGGTCCACCAACAGCACCCAGCAGAACTGCGTCCGCCTCCTGCGCCTTGGCCATGGTTTCGTCCGACAGCGGCTTGCCATGGGCGTCATAGGCGGCACCGCCGACCAGATCCTCGCTCACGTCGAATTCCAGGCCGCGCTTGGCACCGAACCAGTCGATGATGCGGCGCACTTCGGCCATGACTTCGGGGCCAATTCCGTCTCCGGGCAGGATGAGGAGCGAGGGGTTGGACATGAAGGATCTCCTTGCGTTTCACAGCAAAGGCCCTAGCGCCTGCGCCGCATCGGGTCAATGAGACGAACCGGCCTAAACGCAGGTTCTGGACGGGAAATCGGGTTTCCGTGCCCTTGCTACGTCACGGATAGTGTGAATCGGTCAGAGATCGGCCTTTATCCCTTCGGCCAACATATCCCAGACTCGTCGGATTCGTGTCGTTTGCCGCATCGCCTGCGGTGCGGCAAGCCAAACCGGCAGCGCAGGGATTTCGACGTTTATGTCCAAAACCTCTACCTCTGGGTCGGCCTCGGCAACTCTCACGGCGCTAAAACCGATACCGCAGCCCGCGCGGACCAGTTCCCAATAGGCAGTCTGAAAGTCGCAGCGTGTGGCAAAGTTGTCCCGGTTCACGGGCCAGCCCATTTCGCGCATGCCGATAATGATCTGCTCGTTCGCATCAAACCCGACAAGGTCATGACTCAACAGATCGTCGGGAGAATTGGGGCGGCCGGCACGATCCAGATAGGACCGGCTTGCGCAAAAGCACAGTCTGATTTCCCCCAGATGTTTCGTGATGATGTCCATCTGTTCCGGCCGAAACATCCGCACTGCGATATCGGCCTCGCGGTAGAGCAGGTTCTCGGTGGCATCGGTGGCGACCAGTTCCAGTTGTATCGCGGGTTCTGCTGCCCGTATTTGGGCCAGAATCGGCGGCAGCAGGTGATGAGAGGCAAAGACCGACGCGGTGATGCGCACCGACCCTTCCAATTCCTGAGACTGGCCTGCGGCCGTTAGGCTGAACGCGTTCATGGCTACGTGCATCTGTTGCGCCATCGGGAAAAGCTGCGCTCCGACTTCACTTAGCTTCAAGCCCCGCGCATGCCTGTCAAACAGCGAGACGCCAAGCTCATCCTCAAGTGCGTGGATCTGGCGACCCAGCGTGGGCTGGCTGCGGTTCAACTGCCGGGCAGCGGCAGACAAAGATCCGGTTTCCGCTACGGCCAGAAAGCTCTGGATCAGAGACCAGTCAGAGTGGGTGATAGATTTGTCCATTCAAAAATGAATACACGTTCTGCGTTTGGCGGCAATTCCTGAATTGAACTGAATGGCTCATATTAGATGGACAAGAGGAGGCTTATATGACGGGAACAGTCCTTATTCTGGGTGCGACGGGTCGGTTTGGACGCAATGCCGCAATAGCTTTTCGCGAGGCGGGCTGGACCGTACACTGCTTTGATCGCAAGACGCAGGACCTGAAGCGATCTGTCGAAGGGGTGGATGTTGTCGTCAATGCCTGGAATCCGGCCTATCCGGACTGGGCGCGACAAGTCCCCGAACTGCATCGTGACGTGATCAATGCGGCAGCGGATCACGGTGCAACTGTGATCCTTCCCGGCAATGTCTATGTTTTTGGCGCGCAAACGCCGGGGCCATGGTCGGGTGCAACACCGCATGCGGCGCAAAATCCCCTGGGCAGGATCCGGGTTGAGATGGAAGAAGCCTATCGAAAATCCTCGGTAAGAACGATTCTTCTCAGGGCAGGTGATTTCATTGACACTTGCGTCTCGGGGAACTGGTTCGATCAGGTCATGATCAAGCCTTTGGCACGCGGCAAGATGGTTTATCCCGGTCGCCCGGATATCCCACACGCCTGGGCCTATCTGCCCGACCTCACCCGAGCGGCCGTTGCGTTGGCTGATATCCGCCAGGACCTTCCCCGGTTCTGCGAGGTTCCTTATGCCGGGTTTACCCTGACCGGCCGGGATATTGCGCAATCCTTGTCGCGGGTGACCGGTGCCGAAATAGCCGTCAGCCCCATGAAATGGTGGCCGATTCAGGCACTGCGGCCTTTCTGGAAGTTGGCGCCACATCTGGTTGAGATGCGCTATCTATGGGATCTGCCGCATAGTTTGGACGGCGCATTCTTTGACGACCTTATTCCTGGATTTCAGACGACCGACTTGGACGCGGCGATGGCTTCTGCGATCCCGAAAACAGCCAAGCAGAAAGCGACTTTGGTCAGAACTGCCCGGGCCTGACCAGCGTTAGCGATGTCCCAGGTCCACCCAGACAAGCCGGTGCCGGCTGGCCTGTTCGGCGATTGCGCGCAGGTCTGCGCCCGTGTCGGGCCAAAAGATGCCCGCATCCACAACGCGTAGATCTGCCGAGGGCAGAACGTAATCTACCCGCATTTCTCCGACGGCTTTCCACTCAACCGTGGCCAATGCCCCCGAGGGGGTGGCAGGCTTTGCATCCTGCAACCGCGGGTCTGCCAGCAAGCCCTGGATAGCCTCTTTCCGGCCTTCCCCGCGCGTGGGATCCAGATTTGCATCCCCAGCAATCACGAAAGGCCCGAGTGGGGCAGGGCCTAGAGCACCGTCCAGCACAGCGTTCCACAAGCGAATTTCGTCACGATTGCGCAACCCGTTCCGGTCCTCGGGTCCGTCGAAAACGGGCGGGGTCGCGTGAAATGTCATCAGGTTCAGGTGGCCGATCGGGGACTCGATTGGTACGATCCAATGTGCCACCGAGGACAGTCGCTGAATGCGCTGGGCGGCTTCAGAGGGAAATGGCGTGCCATCGACCGTCGGCAGATCAGCCCCCGGCAGGTCGCGCCACAGTACTCCCGAGAAATCCTGCATGTCGTCATGGCCTATGGGAAACCGGGACAGAATGGCCAGCCCGCCCTGACCGGTGAACTCGCCATAGCCCTGGAAATCTCTTGGTCCATTGGCCTGCCCGTCCCCGTCCAGATCCAGGCTGGTTTCCATTCCTGAATTAGGCTTGGCGGTAAAGTGATAGGGATAGTCCAGTCCCTCGTTGCGCAGCGCCTCACCGAATGCGGTCAGCGTTTCGCCATTGAGATCCCAGTCGATGCCCTGCAAGGCAACGATATCGGGTTGGGTTTCCAACAACACCCGCATCACAGCGCGAACCTGTGCATCCCCGCGCCGGATATCGCGCAGCAGAATGCCCGGTCCTTTACGGCTGAGTTCGGTGTTGAAGGTGGCTATGCGTATCGTCTCTGCCTGTGCCGCGAATGGCAGCAAAAGCAGCAGAAAAATGCGAATCATGCGGTCTGTGTTGATTCAGTCGTAGAATAGGCGCGGCGTTTTTCGACAATCAGGTTTGCAATGCGCAGTGTCGCCATTCCTCGCATGATCATGCTAGCAGGCAGAAAGGCCCAAGCGCTCAACGTCCAGATCAGCGTCTGGGGGCTGTTCAGCGAGATCGGGCTCACATAATCGGTCAGGATCTTGATCAGAGCCGGGATTACAAACGGCAGCAGGACGCCGATCGAGATGTTCAACCGTCCATCACGCTGCAGACGGGTAACGACATCGCCACCCTTGGTCGGATCGAACAGCGGCAGATTGGTCCAGACGTTGAAGGCTCCGTTTCCGGTGGGCCAACCACGCATTTTCACCGCGTAGTAGAAACTGGCGATTGTGACCATAGCTGCGACATAGGCCACACTGGCAGCGATACGAACAAGTTCGATCAGCGGCGCGCTTGCGTTGACAGGCAGCATCAACACGATCAGACGCACGGGTGAATAGGGGAAATCGACCACATTGGCGACGCCCAACCCGATCACATAAAAACCTGAGGTTAATTCTGTCGGCGAATAGGCGTTTTTGCAGATCAGCGTCAGGAAAGCGACCATCGAAACCAGCCCAACAAAGCGCAGGCGGTTCACCGGTGGTGCGTCGCGAAATTCAATAAAGCTTGGGAAGGCCGAATTATATTCGGCGAAGGTCAGGAAAAACGCGAGAATGGCGAGAAAGACGACAATCTCGGTCCCATTCGTTGATGATACGGGCAAGTACAACGCGGGTGTCAGCACCAAAAGTGCAACCAATATTCCCCGAATTGCCGCCCCTGTTGTGCGCGCAATCACTATCCGAACCCTTTCAAACTGGATTAGCCGATTCTTTGCCGACTTCATTCCAACTTGTGCCTGCCACGTTACCGTTGCAGCAGATGTCATCTCTCACCAATGTTTTGCCTTGGTGGGTGCCTGTACCCGCCGACATTGGCGATAAGCGACATTTCGCTCAAGCCAGGTGGCAGAAAACACTCAATTTTGGGCAAAATGATGGCGCAACTGGTGCGGGATTGCATCATTTTTGACGCAAATCCGACGTGTGTTTCAAGTCGAGACCTATATGTAGTGGTTTCGCCGTTCAGAACCCCAAGAAGGCGAATGGGGACGCCGTGGCGTCCCCATAAAGTTGAGTATCAACAGATTCGTTCCCAGAATCACACCCAGGGGCGTGCCTGGCCCGCATGATCCTCGAACTTCTCGATGTGATGGTCTTTTTCCATCGTCAGGCCAATATCGTCCAGACCGTTCAGCAGGCAGTGCTTACGATGAGAATCCACCTCGAATTCGATCACGACACCATCGGATGTGGTGATCTGCTGATCTTCCAGATGCACGGTCATGCGGGCGTTTTCGCCTCTATGCGCGTCTTCCATCAGAACCGCATGATGTTCTTCCTCGACCACGATGGGCAGGATGCCGTTCTTGAAGCAGTTGTTGAAGAAGATGTCGGCAAAGCTGGTCGAGATCACAACCTTGATGCCGAAATCCTTGATCGCCCAGGGCGCGTGTTCGCGCGATGAGCCGCAGCCGAAATTGTCGCCAGCCACCAGAATCTCGGTTTGCCGATAAGCGGGTTTGTTCAGAATGAACTCTTCATTCTCACCGCCGTGATCATGATAGCGCATCTCGTCAAACAGTACGACGCCAAGGCCGGATCGTTTGATCGTTTTCAGGTGCACTTTCGGAATGATCATATCGGTGTCGATATTGATCAATGGCATCGGGGCGGCCACCCCGTGGACTTTGTCAAACTTTTCCATGTCTACACTCCTGCGGGGGAGGGCCGCGCCTATGCCCCGCGTTTAAGCTTGTTTCGCTTCAGTTGTTTCGCCTTTGGGTGCGTCTTTGATGAAGAGCGCCATGAACACCAGGCCCAGACCGTTGAACACCATCTCGATCCCCAGCAGGATGCCGAGCAGTTGCAACAGCACGACAGGATCGGTTGCTGCGAACCGCCAGATGAGCATCGCCAGAACAATCGACATCACGCCCGAGATCAGTGTCGCCCAGAAATACTGCGTACCTTTCATCTGGAACGACAAAATGACCCGCGCAATACCGCCTGCCATGAACAGGATCAGGCAGACCGTCGCCAGCGTCACGGTGCCCTGCAGCGGGTGATCCAGGAAGGACCAGCCCAGAAACAGCATCACCGCACCCATAATAAGCGACAGGATTTTGTTGCCGGTGCCCTCGACGGTGAACCCACCGACCACCTGCAATGCCCCTGAAATCAGCAGCAGTACGCCGGTCACCACCGTTACGGCAATCGACGCCACTGCAGGCGCGCCCAGCACAAAAAGGCCGAACACTATGGACAGAAGCCCCATCAGGAGCCATTTGATCCAGTCACTCATGTCTTAAATCCCTCAAATATCCAGTTATGAGGGCAGCTTACATCAACTCGCGGACGTCTGTCAGCCGTCCTGTGATTGCCGCCGCGGCAGCCATTGCGGGGCTCAGCAGGTGGGTGCGCCCGCCGCGGCCCTGACGGCCTTCGAAGTTGCGGTTCGAGGTCGCGGCGCAGCGCTCGCCCGGTTGCAACTGGTCGGGGTTCATCGCGAGGCACATGGAACATCCCGCCAGACGCCATTCGAACCCGGCCTCTTTGAAGATCTCGGCCAGACCTTCTTCCTCGGCCTGCGCGCGGACAAGGCCTGAACCGGGCACAACCATCGCCCGCATCCCGTCCTTGATCTTTTTGCCCTTCAGAATCTCGGCAGCGGCGCGCAGGTCCTCGATGCGGCCGTTCGTGCAGGACCCGATAAAGACGGTGTCGATTTCGACGTCGCTGAGCTTCTGACCGGCTTCCAGACCCATATATTCGATGGACCGGCGGGCCGCATCGACTTTGCCACCTTCGAAATCCTCGGGGTGAGGCACGGATGCAGTGATCGGCAGCACGTCCTCGGGGCTGGTGCCCCAGGTGACGACCGGCGCGATGTCTTCGCCGCGCAGGGTGATGACCTTGTCGAAATGCGCGTCTTCATCGGTGAACAGCGTTTTCCACCAGTCCATCGCCGCTTCCCACTGGGCCCCTTTCGGCGCGTGTGGGCGGCCTTTGACATATTCGAACGTGGTCTCATCCGGGGCGATCAGGCCAGCGCGGGCGCCGCCTTCGATTGCCATGTTGCAGACGGTCATGCGGCCTTCCATCGACAGATTGCGGATCGCTTCGCCGCAATATTCGATGACATAGCCGGTGCCACCAGCGGTTCCGGTCTCACCAATCACAGCCAGAGTGATATCCTTGGCGGTCACACCCGGCTGCAATTTGCCGGTGATTTCCACCTTCATGTTTTTGGATTTCTTCTGGATCAGGGTCTGCGTGGCCAGAACGTGTTCAACCTCGGACGTGCCGATGCCATGGGCCAGCGCACCAAACGCTCCATGAGTCGCTGTGTGGCTGTCGCCGCAGACAACGGTCATGCCGGGCAGGGTCCAGCCCTGTTCGGGGCCAACGATGTGCACGATGCCCTGGCGAACGTCATTCACCGGGTAATAGTGAATGCCGAAATCCTTGGCGTTCTTGTCGAGTGCTTCGACCTGAATGCGCGACTCGGGGTTTTCAATGCCGTTCACGCGATCCGGCGTGGTGGGCACGTTGTGATCCGGTACCGCGATGGTCTTTTCCGGCGCGCGCACCTTGCGACCCGCCATGCGCAGGCCTTCGAATGCCTGCGGGCTGGTCACTTCGTGGACCAGATGGCGGTCGATATACAGCAGGCAGGTGCCATCATCGGCTTCGTGCGCGACATGGGCATCCCAGATCTTGTCATAGAGTGTTTTGGGGGACATCGGTCCTCTCCCGTATGTATTGAGATTTAGCTGGCGAGTGGCTGGACGCCGTTTATAGGCGGGCCAGAACCGTGCGGGCGGCCCCAAAGAACCGTTCACGCAGTCGCGTGCGGTCTTGCAACGTAGGTGCTGGGGTCAGATTGAGTCTCATGCGCATCAGATATATCGCGTCAGTCCGTCAATCAAGGCGCAATCCTGCGGCGGGCTTGCATCATGCGTCAACGCTGTCCAAGCTGGCAAGCAGGAGACGTGCATGAACCCAGACCTGATACCCAGTTCGCTGTCTGATCTGTATCAGACCATGATCGAGGCCTTTTCCCTGCAATTCGATAGACTGGTCGATCTGGTCATTACACCGGGCTGGCGTCAACATCAGCTGGTCATCATCCTGGGTCTCTGGGCGCTGGCCTATGTCTTGAAGCTGGTTACGCAGGGCCGATGGGAGGCCTGGGCCCGTGCCCGCTCTGGTTGGCCCAAATGGCGGTTGCGCACGCTGATCCAGCTGATGCAACGTCTGACGCTTGTCTATTTCGTCACGCTGTCCTGGATGCTGTATCTGGTGATGCAGCAGATCACCTGGCCATCGCGCAGCTATATCATCGGGGTGGTGGCAACTTTGGCTACCGCCTGGCTGGCGATTGCGCTAGTGGCCCGTCTGGTCCGAAACCGGACGCTGCGGCGAATTTTCAAATGGGCAATGTGGGCCTATGCGACGCTGATTGCGCTGAACTTGACCGATGACGTCGCCGGGTTTCTGGATGGGGTGGCGATCTCGATCGGGGATCTGCACCTCTCGGTGTTGGGTATCCTCAAGGCGCTTTTGCTGATTGGCGTGTTGTTGACGCTGGCCCGTCTTGGCACCGGTGCTGCTGAACGTGGCCTCAAACGCAATGACGATATCTCGCCGTCAATGCAGGTCTTGTTGGCCAAGGGATTACAGGTCGTCATCTATGGCGCCGTCTTCATGGCCGCCATTCGGACGCTGGGCTTTGACTTGACAGGTATTGCGCTGTTGTCGGGGGCCATTGGCGTCGGCATCGGCTTTGGTTTGCAGAAAGTGGTGTCGAATCTGATCTCGGGCATCATCATCCTGATGGATCGGTCGATCAAACCGGGCGATGTGATTTCGCTGGGCGACACGTTCGGCTGGATCAACGCGCTGGGCGCGCGCTATGTCTCGGTGGTCACGCGGGATGGGCGCGAATACCTGATCCCGAACGAGGATTTGATCACCAATCAGGTGGTGAACTGGTCGCATTCGGACCGGTTCGTGCGGCTGGATCTGACATTTGGCACAAGTTACACGGATGACCCCCATAATGTGCGGGCAACGGCCATCCATGCGGTTAAATCTGTCGAGCGAGTGCTCAGTGGCAGCGGACATGACGCGGTCTGCCATATCACCGGGTTCGGCGACAGCAGCGTGGATTACGTGCTGCGATTCTGGATCAGCGATCCAACCAAAGGGCTGACCAATATACGGGGCAATGTCTATCTGGCGCTGTGGGACGCATTCAAGGCTGAAGGCATCTCGATCCCATTCCCGCAGCGTGAGGTTCGCCTGCTGAACGACGACGCCGATGCGCAACAGCTTGCCACAGAGTAAGCAATCGTTGCGATCCTTTGGCCCCGTGTTCATTGAAATGTTGCAATCTCCTTGCTACCTTATTAGTACCCCGGCGCCGGGATATCATGGCGCGCAGCAAAGGAGGACTATGTCCTGTCTCTACACACTCAGGCGGGTTTGCCCGCCGAAGATGGGGCCAACATGATGGCCCACTCTCAGTCAATCAGCGATAAGCTGCTTGAACGCATCCTTTCCTCACTTTCCGATGACAAGGCCGAAGACGTCGTGCAGATCAACCTGCAGGGCAAATCGTCCGTCGCGGATCACATGGTCATTGCCTCGGGTCGGTCGACCCGTCAGGTCTCGGCCATGGCGGAAAAGCTGACGGATCGCATCAAGCAGGAATTCGGTTTCACCTCGAAGGTCGAAGGCAAGGATGCCGGCGACTGGGTGCTGATCGATACGGGCGACGTGGTCGTTCATATCTTCCGCCCCGAAGTGCGTGAATTCTATCAGCTGGAAAAGATGTGGCAGCCTGCGGGCGGCAGCGCCTCGGCCAACTGAGGCGCTATCCCGGCCTGCATTAACGGGCCGGCGGCGAGAGAGATATGCGGATCAGCATAGTTGCGGTCGGGCGATTGCGCGCCGGACCCGAGAAATCCCTGCTTGATGATTACCTGACCCGATTTGATCGGACCGGCCGCGCGCTGGGCCTTGGGCCTGCGCGGGTGATCGAGGTCGAAGACAAGAAAAACGCAGGGATGGGGGCCGAGGCCACATTGCTGCGCAAGGCGCTGCCCAAAGGCACCGTAATCTGCACGCTTGATGAACGGGGGCGGGTGATGTCCTCGCCCGATTTTGCCCAAAAGTTGGGCGGTTGGCGCGATGCGGGGCGGCAGGATCTGGCGCTGATCATTGGCGGTGCCGACGGAATAGCCCCTGATCTGCGCGCCGAAGCGGATTTCTCCATCTCTTTCGGGTCCATGGTCTGGCCCCACATGCTGGTCCGTGTGATGCTGGCCGAGCAACTTTATCGGGCCGCAACCATCCTGTCGGGCGGTCCCTATCACCGGGTCTGACATGGCGCAGCTATTGATCGTTTACCATTCACGCACCAGCGGCGCCCGGCAGATGGCCGAAGCTGCTGCCGAAGGTGCGCACGATGAGGCCGACACCGTTTTGAAGCCCGCAGAGCGGGCCGGACCCCAAGATCTGCTGGCCGCAGATGGCTATATCTTCTGCGCACCCGAAAACCTGGCGGCGATTTCGGGCGTGATGAAAGAGTTTTACGACCGCTGTTATTATCCGGTTCTTGGTCGCATCGAAGGTCGCCCCTATGCCCAGATGATCTGTGCCGGGTCAGACGGCGAAAACGCCGCGCGCCAGACGGCCCGGATCGCAACCGGTTGGCGGCTGAAAGAGGTCCAGCCCCCTCTGATCATATGCACCCACGCACAAACGCCCGAAGCAATCCTAGCCGAAAAGCGCATCCCCCAAGACGCGCTGCAGACATGCCGCGACTTGGGGCAGGCGATGGCCGCAGGGCTGGCGTTGGGCGTATTCTGAGGTCAGTTCAGCGGCACAACAATGGTTTCGTCTGCCCAGCCATCCACGCTGCAACGGGCCTGTATCTGGACCTGAGATGTACCATCAGGAATTGCCACCCCGCCCAGCGAGCGGGTAAAGGGCTGTTCCGTCTCATGCGGGTGATGCAACACACGCATCCCCAGCTCATTCCCGTCCATATCCAGCACACGCCAGCCATCGGCATAGTGATCCCATCCGGTGTCCGGATGCCGGATCGTCACGTCGAAACGCCAACTGCCACCGCTGGACGAGGCGTTGACCTGCTCGATCGTTGGCGGATCGGCTAGGGTGGGGCTGGCCAGAAAGGTGCAGAGAATCACATATCGCATGTTTCGACCCTAAACTCTTGGCGGTATAGAGCTTCGCTCTAATAGAATCAGCTCCCGGCCGAAGTCTATGGAATTGCCCACTGCAGCAAGGCTTATATTTGGAAGCATATTTTTAATGCAAGCTATGCAAGGTGAAACAGACAGTTATCGGAGCGTGTCTAGAGCACGAATTGAGCGTTCGATTCTCAAGCTACTGAGACCACTTGAACTTGCCAGTTTGTTTACCGTTCATGTCGTGAAAAGTACCCTTTCCACTGGGCTTGAACAAATAAACGACCCCGAATTCCTTGAAGACGACCTGCAGACCGTTCTTGGTCTTTGTCATCGGATTGTTTGCCGGCGAAGTATTAGTGTCTCGCAAGCACAAACCACTGTTGGATTTACAAGATACGATCTGCGGACTGTAAGGCCCTCCGTTCTTTGAGTGCCAGTCGGAAGTTACCGTAAGTCTGGACCCTGCCGCGATATCCTGAGCCAAGGCCGGTGACATCGAAGTCAACAAAGTTATTGCTATGCCTACGAACACTTTTTTCATGGAACTATCTTTCTTTAAAAAATTTGAAGCATCTTGGCAGATTTGAGTTAACTGTCAAATCTTGTCGGCAAGGATAATGCTACTCGGCTGCTCAGGACTCAGATCGGACAATCGTTGCGTGTTGACCAAAAGCTCGCTTCGACCCACATGAAAACCTGCTGGCAAAAAGTAAGAACCAAAAGCCGGGCGTCAACGCCACGGCGATGGCATGGGGTCACGACTGCGTGTTGCCAACCTGCGCCATCAAGATCGCGCGGGATTGCGAGGCGAATTCGCGTCGGTAAAGCAGGCCTGCAGTGATAACTGTGCCGACGATCAACGCGAGTGGCCCCAGAAACCATGCAAGCAAGGTCAGTGCGAAATAGGTTGAGCGCAGCCCGCGGTTAAAGCTGCGGGCGGCGGTGACACAGATCTCGGCCGATTGCGTGGCGCGGGGATAGGCGATGGGATCCTCGGGCTCATTCGGGACCGCGGCCATCAGTACCGCGCAATAGCCGAACAGACGATGCGCCCAGACATATTTCAGAAAGGCATTGGCCAGCAGCAGCACGACGGCGAGTATCTTGATCTCCCACACCAGGGCTGGAAAGCTGCCGATGGCCAGATCACTGGCGACACCGGCCAGACGCTCGGTATTGCCCAGCAGGGCCAGGCCCCCACCGATGGCAATCATCGTGGTCGAGGCAAAGAAGGTACTGCCTTGCCGCATCGTGGCCACGACCTGCGCGTCAAACATCCTTGGCTGGCGTGTGACCATCTCGCGCATCCAGTCGCGGCGATACTCATCCATCATCAAGGCCACTGACCGCTTCTTTGGCGACGGGTTTTCGATCATCCACCCAAGGCACAGCCAGGCCCCCATCATCAGCGTTATGGCGGCAAAATCCAAAGGGGCAAACAGAGCGGCGCGGTCAATCCAGGTCATGGCCGTGACAGTACTTCCGGAAGTCGGAACTTGCCATACTGACAAATTGGTAATATTATTTTACCAAACTAAGGAGCCTGCCATGGAAATGCCAAAGCCAAGCCCTGATGTCCTGCGTCGCAAAGATGCGGTGGTGGCGCGCCTGTCGGGGGTTCTGCCGGACGACGCGATCATTTATGACCCGGCCGAGACACGCGCCTATGAATGCGATGCTTTGACCGCCTATAGATGCCCGCCGATGCTGGCGGTTTTGCCTTCGACAACGCAGCAGGTCTCGGATATCTTGCGCATTTGCCATGACGAAGGCGTACCGGTGGTACCGCGCGGTGCAGGTACGTCGCTGGCCGGGGGCGCGCTGCCAACAGCTGATTGCGTCATACTGGGCGTGGCCCGGATGAACGACGTGCTGGAGGTTGATTATGACAACCGATTCATCAAGGTCCAGACTGGGCGCACCAACCTGAGCGTCACCGGCGCGGTCGAGGAAGAGGATTTCTTTTATGCCCCCGATCCGTCGTCGCAACTGGCTTGCGCGATTGCGGGCAATATCGCGATGAATTCCGGCGGGGCGCATTGCCTGAAATACGGGGTGACCACGAACAACCTGCTGGGTGTGACCCTGGTGATGATGGATGGCAGCGTAGTCGAAATCGGTGGCGCTCATCTGGACGCGCCGGGTCTTGACCTGCTGGGGGTGATCTGCGGGTCCGAAGGGCAACTGGGCGTTGTCACCGAAGCGACCCTGCGCATCCTGCGCAAGCCAGAAGGCGCACGGCCCGTCCTGATGGGGTTTGATGACAATGAAATCGCAGGCCAATGCGTTTCGGACATCATCAAGTCCGGTATCTTGCCTGTCGCGATTGAGTTCATGGATCGCCTGTGCATTCAGGCCTGCGAAAACTTTGCGCATGCCGGGTATCCGGAATGCGAAGCATTGTTGATTGTCGAGGTCGAAGGTTCGGAGGCCGAGATCGACAGCCAGCTGGCCAAGATTGTCGAGATTGCAAAACGCCACAATCCGGTCGAACTGCGCGAGAGCCAGTCGGCGGATGAAAGCGCCCGGATCTGGTTGGGCCGCAAATCGGCCTTTGGCGCCATGGGGCAGATGAACGACTATATGTGCCTGGATGGGACCATCCCGGTATCGGCGCTGCCCGCCGTATTGCGCCGGATTGGTGAGCTGAGCGATGAGTTCGGCCTGCCGGTTGGAAATGTATTCCATGCCGGCGACGGGAACATGCACCCTTTGATCCTGTTTGATGCCAACAAACCCGGCGACCTCGAAAAATGTGAGGCGTTCGGGGCGGAAATCCTGAAACTTTGTGTGGATGAGGGCGGTTGCCTGACCGGCGAGCACGGTGTGGGAATCGAAAAGCGCGATCTGATGCATCATCAATATGCCCCTGCCGATCTTGAGGCGCAGATGGCGGTTAAAGATGTGTTCGATCCAGGATGGTTGCTGAACCCGGCTAAAGTGTTCCCGCTGGACGCCTCCGAACCGCGTCGCAACCCGCAAATAGCCGAAAAATAGGCTCTAACAAAGAGATATATGATGAAACCCACGTCCGAAACTGAACTGGCCCAGATGGTTGCCGGACTTACAGGCGCCGTGTGTATCACAGGCGGCGGCACTCGTGGCATTGCGGGTTCCGGCCAAGTGATTGAAACCTGCGGGATGACAGGCATCACACTGTATGAACCCGGCGCCTTAACGCTGGTTGCGCAGGCCGGAACACCGCTAGCCGAGGTTGAGGCCGCATTGGACGCCGAGGGCCAGCAACTGGCCTTTGAGCCGATGGACCATCGCAGCCTGTTGGGCACCCAAGGCGAGCCGACCATCGGCGGTGTGGTTGCCGCCAACATCTCGGGGCCGCGCCGCATTCAGGCAGGCGCATGTCGCGATTTCTTACTGGGGGTGCGATATGTCGATGGCACCGGGCAGGTGATCAAAAATGGCGGGCGGGTGATGAAGAATGTCACTGGCTATGATCTGGTCAAGCTGATCTGTGGGTCCTGGGGAACGTTGGGCGTGCTGACCGAAGTGTCGCTGAAAGTCCTGCCCAAGCCGGAACACACAGCAACGCTGTCAGTGACCGTATCTAATGCAGAAGCAGCGATAAAAACGCTGTCCGCAGCGCTTAGATCTCCGTTCGAGGTCACTGGCGCAGCTTATGACCCGGAGTGCGAAAAAGCCTTTGTTAGGGTCGAAGGATTTGCGGACTCCGTCGCTTATAGAACCGAGAGGCTGACATCCGAACTGTCTGGGTTCGGCCAGATCGCAAATGTCGATGAACCGGCAACGCTGTGGACGGCGACCCGCGATGTTCACGCGTTCCGGGGCAAGGCTGGCGACGTGTGGCGTCTGTCTGTCACGCCCGGTGACGCCCCGATGATCGCGGCGCGGGCCGAGGCTGAACAGGTGTTCTACGACTGGGGCGGCGGTCTGATCTGGCTGCGCCTTCCTGCGGGAACCGATTTGCGGGCGCGACTTGGCACTTTTTCTGGTCATGCAACCCTTGTGCGCGGCGATGCGGAAACGGTCGAGCGGCTGGGCCGGTTCCAGCCTGAGAGTGTAGCTATACAGGCTCTAATAAAAGGCATTCGGGCGAAATTTGATCCCCGAGGGCTGTTTAACCCGGGGCTGATGGGGTAGGGCAATGCAGACAGATTTCACCGAAAAACAGCTGCAGGATCCGGCGATCCAACGCTCGAACCAGATCCTGCGCAGCTGTGTTCATTGCGGCTTTTGTACCGCCACTTGCCCGACTTATCAGGTGCTGGGGGATGAGCTCGACAGCCCGCGCGGACGGATCTACCTGATCAAGGACATGCTTGAGAATGAGCGTGTCCCGGATGAGAAAACCGTCAAACATATCGACCGCTGCCTGTCCTGTCTGGCCTGCATGACCACCTGTCCGTCGGGCGTTCACTATATGCATCTGGTCGATCACGCGCGCGAGTATATCGAGCAGAATTACAAACGCCCGCTGACCGATCGCCTTCTGCGTTGGGTTCTGGCGCAGATTCTGCCCTATCCGATGCGGTTTCGCTGGGCCCTGATCGGGGCCAAGCTGGGCCGTCCCTTCCGGTTTCTGATGCCGGATGCGCGGCTGCGGGCGATGCTGGAGATGGCACCAAAACATATCCCTCCGGTCAGCCGCAACGATGACCCGCAACGCTTTGCCCCTAAAGGAGCGCCGAAAAAGCGCGTGGCACTGATGACAGGCTGCGCCCAAAAGGCGCTGAACACGGATATCAACGACGCCACGATTCGCCTGCTGACCCGACTGGGCTGCGAAGTCGTTGTGGCCAAAGGCGCGGGATGCTGTGGTGCGCTGACCCATCACATGGGCAAGGTAGCTGACAGCCATAAAGCGGCGGCGGCCAATATACAGGCCTGGACCAGAGAGATCGATGGCCAGGGGCTGGATGCCATCGTCATCAACACCTCAGGTTGTGGTACGACCGTCAAGGATTACGGGCACATGTTCCGAAACGAGGCTTTGGCGGCAGATGCCGCGCGGGTTTCGGCGATTGCCATGGATATCAGCGAATTGCTGGTGCAGCTAGACCTGCCCGGAGGCCAGCACAAGGGCATGACCGTCGCCTATCATGCCGCTTGTTCTTTGCAGCATGGGCAAAAGATCAAAAACCATCCCAAAGACCTGTTGAAGAATGCGGGTTTCACCGTGTTAGAGCCTTCAGACAGCCATCTGTGCTGTGGCAGCGCCGGGACCTATAACCTGATGCAGCCCGAAATCTCGGGTTTGTTAAAGCAACGCAAGGTTCGGACGCTTGAGGCTAAGAACCCTGATGTTATCGCTGCAGGCAATATTGGTTGCATGATGCAGATCGGT
Source organism: Ruegeria sp. YTSA105 (assembly GCF_059610225.1). Lineage (NCBI taxonomy): Bacteria > Pseudomonadati > Pseudomonadota > Alphaproteobacteria > Rhodobacterales > Roseobacteraceae > Ruegeria > Ruegeria sp. YTSA105. Next base: position 156,228 of record NZ_JBXWNE010000007.1, on the reverse strand, counting down.
TCGGCCACGCAGATACCTATTTTGCATACGGTCGAGCTGTTGGATTGGTCCACAGGCGGGCCGTTGCCGCGTGCGATGCAGCAGGGTCATGAGATGGGAACGGCCGTGCCGATCCTGCGTTAGCTGCCTGATGCAGGGCTGCATCAGATAGAACGGGAAACGTACCGGCCCTATTTTCGCCGTACCCGACAGCTATGAGTATGCGCTGGAAGCAACGCCGGAGAACCGCTTGAAAAACTGGATCAAGGCTTTTGCGCTGGCACTCATGCCGATGGCCGTACTGGCGCAGGATAGCGGGCTGAAAAGTCTGGACACCACCGATGCCGGGCGGGCCTGGATGGCTGTCGGGCGCTTGAATATTGACGGCGAAGCATTCTGCACTGCGACGCTGATTGCGCAGAACCAGGTGCTGACGGCAGCGCATTGTCTTTACGATAAGGCCACAGGCCAACGTATTGACCTGTCTAAGGTCGAATTTCTTGCCGCCTGGCGTCTGGGTCGGGCATCAGCCTATCGTGCGGCGCGCAGGGCGGTGATTCACCCCGATTACTTTTACGACGACGAAACTCCGACCAACCGGATCGGTAGCGATATAGCGCTGATCGAGCTATGGCAGCCAATCCGCAGTACCTCGGTCATTCCATTTGATACTGGCGATCGACCCGTTCGCGGACAGGAAGTTGGGGTTGTGTCCTATGCGAAGGACCGCGCCGAGGCGCCATCATTGCAAGAGGTCTGTTCGGTCGTGACCGGCGTTTCCGAGGTTCTTGTCCTGTCCTGTGATGTCGAGTTTGGATCCTCCGGCGCCCCGGTATTTGCGTTCGAGGGCGAAAGACCTCGGATCGTCTCGGTCGTGGCGGCCAAGGCGGAATTCAATGGCGAGCCTGTGGCCATAGGTACCGCAGTCGAGGTTTCGCTGCCTTTGCTGCGGAGTGAACTGACCGCCGGGCGCGGATTCAGCGGCTCGGAAACCGGCGATTCGGCAAGCCGTCATATTGGCGCCAGGTTCGTCCGGCCATGATGCGATTTTGGGCAAGCCTGTTTTTATGCCTGACTATGATGACAACGATGTCACAGGCGCAAAGTGCAAAACGCAAACTCACCGACCGCGATGACCTATATGGCTGGGAGGCCGTCGGCCGCCTGGATATCGGCGCCGAGGGGTTTTGTACGGGTACGTTGATCGCACAGGATCTGGTACTGACCGCGGCCCATTGCGCCTTGGACAAAAGAACCGGTCAACCCTATGGGCCAGGGCAGGTAACCTTTCGGGCAGGGCTAAGCGACGGTACTGCGTTGGCAGATCGCAAGGTGGTGCAGATCGCGGCACATCCGGATTACACACGTTTCGCTCAACTGTCGCCCGATGCCGTGCGCGTTGATGTCGCGTTGATGCGGCTGGATCAACCGATCCCCTATTCCGTGGCCGATCCCTTTGCGTTGCATAACGGGCGCGTGGCGGGGGATGAGGTCAGTCTTGCATCGTATGGTCGGGGCCGATCGAATGCGATTACGCGGGAACGGTCCTGCAAAATCCTGCAGCGCTATCAGGGCCTGATCACATTCAACTGCGACATTACCTTTGGGTCCTCGGGTTCGGCTCTGTTGGCGCGAAACGGTCCGCGCTGGCAAATACTTTCAGTAGTCTCTGCAGTTGGTACGGATGGTCGGCAGAAAGTGGGATTCGGTATGGAATTGCAGGAAATTGTGGCCGATCTGAAGGCGACCCTGCGCCGGGATGCCCCTAAACCAAAGGCGGCAATAAAGCGATTGCAGGTGGGATCAGGCAAGTCGGATACCGGTGCGAAATTCATCAGCTCCGGAGGGGGTTGAACTCGGCCAGAACGTTTCCCATGTCAAATGTATCGGGTCGCCGCAAACGGGGCCTGAGACAATCGAACGCCCGTCCGATCGGAGGGCATTACGTTCATCGCTCAAACATGAGGATACGACATATGCGTACATTTGACTTTGCACCGCTGCACCGCGCCACCGTAGGTTTTGACCAGATCGCTGACATGATGGATCGCGTTCTGACCAATGATGTGGCTCAACCCAGCTATCCGCCCTACAACATCGAAAAAACCGATGTCGACACCTATCGTATCTCGGTTGCTGTTGCCGGTTTTTCCGAGGCCGATCTTTCGGTCGAAGTGAAAGAGAATTCGTTGGTCGTCGCCGGTAAGAAAACTGCGGAAGACAAAGATCGCAGCTATCTGCACCGCGGCATCGCAACCCGCGCGTTCGAGCGCCGTTTTGCCCTTGCCGACCACGTTCGTGTTACCGGTGCCAGCCATGAGAACGGCATGCTGAATATCGATCTCAAGCGCGAGGTGCCCGAAGCCCTGAAAGCCCGCCGGATCGAGATTTCGTCCAGCAAGGCCATCGAAAAGGATGTGGTTGACGCCAAAGCCGTAAACTGAGGCAGTCAGTCACCACGCCGCGGTAATCGTTCCTCTCTGGATTACCGCACCATGCGCCCCGCGTTCCTCCAGACGCGGGGCGTTGCCTTTACGGCCATCTGTACAGCGAAGGTTTGGGCGGATCAGACCGACAGACAGATGTATTTCATCTCCAGATAGTCTTCCATGCCATGATGGCTGCCTTCGCGGCCCAAGCCGGATTGTTTGACGCCGCCGAACGGGCCCAACTCGGTTGAGATGATGCCGGTGTTCACACCAACGATCCCGTATTCCAGCGCTTCGGCCACTTTGTAAACGCGGCTGAGATCCTTGGCATAGAAATACGAGGCCAGACCAAAGATCGTGTCATTGGCCATGGCGATCACGTCGTCTTCATCCTCGAACTTGAACAGCGGTGCCAGCGGGCCAAAGGTTTCGTCCTGCGCCACCAGCATGTCCTGCGTCACACCGGTGACAATGGTCGGCTCAAAGAAGGTGCCGCCCAGATCGTGCGGCAGGCCACCGGTCAGGATTTGGCCGCCTTTGTCGGTTACATCCTTGATATGTTCCTGCACCTTTGCAACGGCGTCATCATTGATCAGCGGTCCGGTGGTGATGCCTTCGTTCAGGCCGTCGCCGACGTTCAGAGCCTCGACCGCAGCCTTCAACTTGGCAGCAAACGCGTCATAGACACCGGCCTGCACATAGATGCGGTTGGCACAGACACAGGTCTGGCCGTTATTGCGGAACTTGCACATCATCGCGCCTTCGACGGCGGCATCCAGATCGGCATCGTCAAACACGATGAACGGCGCATTGCCGCCCAGTTCCATCGAGCATTTCATCACCTGTTCCGCCGCCTGCCGCAGCAGGATGCGCCCCACCTCGGTCGAGCCGGTAAAGGTCAGCTTGCGCACGCCGGGGTTTTCGCAGAACTCCTTGCCGATTTCGCTGGCGCGCGACGAGGGCACCACGTTGAACACACCGGCGGGGATGCCTGCCTGCTGGGCCAATGCGCCCAGAACCAGCGCCGACAAGGGTGTCTCGGCGGCAGGCCGGGCGACAAAGGCGCATCCGGCTGCAAGCGCCGGTCCGGCCTTTCGCGTGATCATCGCATTGGGGAAGTTCCAGGGCGTGATCGAGGCCGCAACGCCGATGGGCTGCTTCAGCACCATGATGCGTTTGTCGCGCTGATGACCTGGAATAGTCTCGCCATAAACGCGCTTGGCCTCTTCGCCGAAAAACTCGATGAACGAGGCACCATAGCCGATCTCACCCACGGCTTCGGCCAGCGGCTTGCCCTGTTCGGCGGTCAGGATCTTGCCCAGATCCTCGGCGTTTTCCATCATCAGATCGTACCAGCGGCGCAGGATCACGGCGCGTTCCTTGCCGGTCAGCTTGGCCCATTCCTTTTGCGCGGCCTCGGCCTGTGCGATGGCACCTGCAACCTGCGCGCGGCTCAGGTCGGCGACCTCGGCGATCACGTCGCCCCGCGCAGGGTTGGTGACGGAAAACGTCCCATTGTCACCATCGACCCACTGGCCGCCGATATAGGCCTTGGTCACCAGCAGATCGGGGTTTTTCAGAATGGATTTCAGGTCGGTCGTAGTATCCAGCATGGGTCGGACTCCGGCAGAAAAGGGTTTGTGCGCACCCAAACAGGTGGCGTCGCATTTGTCTATGTCCACTCGGCGGGCAGGATCAATCCAGATTTGATCAAATTCGTCGTTGCAGAGTGCAGATATCTCGCCTGCGTGGCCTATCTTTTTCGATACGAAATTGTAAAAGTCTCGGTGATTTGAGGGCTCAAGGGGATGTAAATGAACATAACATTCCCTATCTTATTGGGTAAATAAAGAAAACAGGGGACAGCAGAGATGTCGAACCAGCAATTCGAAGCGTTGATTGAAGAAACACAGACGAAAGTGCGCGAAAGCCAGTCGCAGATCCAAGGGCTGACCTCGCGGATTGAGGCTGCGCGGGCCAAGATCGGTACGGCCGAGGCGGATATCGATATCGAGAACGCCACTTTGGAAGATGTGCACGCCCATACCGAAGTCATGAACGCCAATATCGCCGAGCTGATCATGGGTCTGGATGACGTCACCAGCGCGTTTTCCAAGGATTTTGACGAGATGCGTTCAAAATCCGGGTGGGAGACGTTTGTTGGTATCTTCTCGAAGGGCAAATCTGAATCGATGCGGCAGGAGCGGATGCGCACAGCCAGTATCGACGACAAGCTGCAGGACCTGATCGCCAAATCCGACGTGATCGTGAAACTGCTGGAAGGGCAGCTGTCGGTGCTGGAAGAGCAGCGCGTGAAGGTCGAAAACAACCTGACCGGCACGCTGGATGACCGTGAGGCCACCGTGGCCGAGTTGGAAGCGCTGCGGGCTGAGATTCAGGGCATGGACCCGACAATCATCACGCTGGAGAACAAGATCAGCGTCGAACAGGACGCCGCCGCGCGCACCCAGCTTGAGACCGAGCTGGCTGAGCTGAACAAGCAATACAACGCCAAGGTTCAGGAAGAGCAGGTCAAGCTGGCCAAAAGCCAAACGCTTGAGCGCTATATCGAAAAGGGCAAGACCTGGGTCGATTCCCTGCAGAACCAGGCGGCGACGCAGATGGTGCTGATCAACAAGCTGCAGACAGACACGCAACAGCGCGTGGTGCTGTATGACGCCCTGACCAAATCGCTGAAAACCGCGCAGCAGCAGGACGTGGCCCACCGCATCAACGAGATCGGCGTGCAGACCGACCAAGAGGCGCAAACCGCCATGGCCTCGATCGGCACCGCGACCAACCAGAAGATGGCCGACATGCTCGAGGCGCATGAGGACCACATGGTCTTTGCCCGCGACGTGCTGGAGAAAAAGGCCAAGGCAGATGAACGCTTTGCCCGCCGGTTTGCGTCGATTGTCGAGAAGCATGATAAGAATTTGTATGGGGGTTGATCTTGGAACTGCTGGAGTTTTTTACATTTCTGGTGGCTCCAGAGAACTGGTTTTGGTGGATCGTTCTCGGCAGTTTCTGGCTTGTGTTCTCAGTGATGTACGCCGTTCTAGGCGGACCGTTTGGATGGGTGGCCGTCGTTCTTGTGGTCGCCAGCCTTTCTCATTCGGCTCATCGTTTGTGGAACGGAACCGTTGACTGAACAAATTCAACAAAGACCCAAGGTCGTCGGCTTCAGAATACTCTGGTTCGGTATAGCGATGATTTTTTGGCCTATTTTGGCGGCGTTTTTGTCCGGGCTTTTGTTTGCACAGGGCAGCTTTGGAATGTTCATAGCTCGTGTATCCTACCATTTGGCGTTTTTGCTGGGCACTCCCAGTATGCTGGCGGGCGTCGTGGCTGTAATGTGGGCTCTCGTTCTATTAAGAAAACAGAAGCGTCAATCGCAGGCAAACGTGAATGAGTGACCTTAACCTCACCCAAGACCATGTCGGCCTGACCGATACCTTCGCCTCGCGTCGTTACTTTCGCAAATTCGAGGTAATCACCGTCCACCTTCTGCGCGTGGCCGCGACGATGGAGGCGGAGGGCGCGATCTCGAAACAAGAGGTGCGGATCGTGTCGCGCTATCTCTCGGGGCTGCTCTACACCTTCCGTGCGCTGTCCATGAAATACCTGCTGGTCGGGCGCGATACGGGGCGGTTCTTTGGCAGCCTCGCCATGGACAAGCGCGACAGCGGGTTTCCGGTGGCGGCCGAGCTGCTGACCATGGCCAACGATGCGCAGCAGGCGCAAGTGCATCTGGCGAATATGCCGTCCGAGGATGAGCTGAAAACCGACATGGTGCGCACCATTATCAGCGACCGGGAGATCCCGACCAAGCTGCAATTCGCGCTGTCCCAAAGGCTCTATTACGAGGAATTGCTGAAGGGTGAGCTTTTCTGGGCCCGTAACGATCCCGAATGTCACTGGATTGGCAATGAGGGCGAGCGGCGAAAATTCCTGATCCACTGGGCGGTGTACGACAGCCAGATCAACCTGCCGGTCATCTACCTGATGGAGTTGGAGGATTCGGGGCGCACGGCCCTGCCCAAAGATCAACGCCGCTGGCCCGAAGTGCAGGCGCATCTGATGGCGCAATCCTTGGGTGGGCTGAAACTGGTGACCATCGCCAAAGGCTTTGATCAGGATTTCGACGACCTGCATCCCAAACACCTGCGCCGCATTCATGTGGGGCCGATGTACTCCTCGGCCTTTACCGAGCAATCCGGCCCGCTGCGGCAGGTGCTGGAGGATGCGAAATCCCCTGCGGGTCAGGATTGGGCCTTGGCCTGGACCACTGAAGCGCTGCGAAGCGAGGATGTGATTCAAGAACGCTCAGGCTGGTTCGGGACCGTAGACCGCGAGGTTTTTGCGCTGGACCCATTCGGCGGGCAGGGGGCCGAGACGGGGGCGACGCAAACCGAGCGCTCGATCATTCTGCCACAACGCCCGTTCCAGGTACTGGCCGAGCGCAACCCGCCGGGTTTTGGTGACGTGCGCAAGTTCGTCGTCAGCAAGACCGGGCAGGTGTTGAGATATTGAAGACAGTAAAGGCTATTTTGAGATGAGTTTGACGTCAGACCAGATGGAATTGCGCGAAGACGATATTCGCAAGCACTACACTGCGGCCACCGCCTTGATGAACGGGTTCGAGCACGCGCCGCGGATTGCCAAAGCGGTTGAGGCCGCGGTTGAGAGGTCGCCGGGCGTCTCCACGGGTCGGCGGTTTCGGTCTACCACGCCGGGTCTGGTGACAAGGCGCACTGTGCGGGCCGACGGGGTGCATCTGGTGGAACGGATTGAGGCGTCTGATGATGGCGATACGCTGGTTTCACCCCCGCAGGCCACCACGCAACAGGCCATTCGCCGCGCCATCGCCATCGCTCTGGCCGTGTCTGAGGCCTATGCGGAACAGACCCCGCTGACCGATCTGAAACGCGCGAACCTGGCGGGGGATCTGCCCGCCGCGCGCAAGACCGAATTCTCGGAACTGCTGACGGCCGAGGCGCTGATCACCTCGCACAGTTTCGGCAATGCACTGGCCTATTTGATGTCCTCACATCTGGGCGAAACCACAGTTGATGTCGGGGAAATCGAAGAAGTTCTGACCGACAACGGCCAACTTGCCCTGCATGGCGCGCTGTGGGAGCTGGACCAGACCCTCGCCAAACATGCCCCCGACGATGCCCACCTGATTGCCGCCACCAGCGCCTATGCCGAGCAACTGATGGAAAAGGCCGCGCTGCGCGCGCAGTCAGCAGGCCATCTGGCCCCGTTCCAGAACGCCGCATGGCACATCGAGGCTGATGATCTGACGATCCGGGGGTTCGAACCGGCCTCCAAGGCCAAATCCACCACCCTGACCATGACGTTCAAGAAGCCGAATGAAGTGGTCGGCAACCATATCGCCAAGTATCAGGCGATGAAGCTGGCCAAGATGGTGATGGCCTATGACTTCGACCGCCGCCTGAACCCGTTTGCCGAGCTTGGTGGGTTCATCTTTACCTTCATGGGCGACGGCAAACCGGGCACCGGCAAGACCACCCTGATCCAGATGATGGCCGGGCTGATCAACGATTACTGCCAAAACGCGGGCTATCCGTTCCGCTATCAGAACCTGAGCACTGACAACATCGACAGCTACCAGGGTAAATCCGGCCAGAACGCCAAAGCCTTTATCAACACGATCATCGACCCTTCGGTCATCGGCTTCGGCACCATTGACGACATCGACCAGCTGGCGGGCAAACGCGGTGACCGGCAGTCGTCAGCCGGGCAGTTGGAAATCACCGCCGTGCTGATGGAGAGCTTTGCCGGCGCCAACACCGTCGTGCGCGGCAACTGCACCTTTGGCATGTTCTCGAACTACCCCGAGAATGTGGACGACGCCCTGCGTCAGCGGGCGGGCGCGCGGTTCCTGGTGGACGGGCCGCAAACGCGCGAGGATTACATCGACATCCTGTACCTGCTGATGGGCCGCAACCACGACATCCCGCTGGGCGAGCACGAAGCCTATGCCGCGCAAGAGATCAAGAAGGCCGTCGCTGCCAGTTTCGAAAGCCACTCCCGGCCGCATGAAGAGGCTCTCTTGCAGGTCTATGACCGGGTTTCAGGGCAGATCGGGCAGTTGGACACGATTGCCAAGATGGGCACCTACCTGAAGGCGATCCAACAGGCGGATGAACGGTTCACCGGCCGCGCGATCAAGAACATCACCGATGCGGTCAAGGTCCGCGCGATGGATTTCGAACTGCCCGACGAATGGATGGAGAACCCCGACCTGTTCCTGTTCCGCGACTACGTCACCAAGAAGGCCATGATCGAGGACCTGCGCCAGCCGATCACGGTGGAAATGGTGATGCAAGAGATCAATCGCTACGCCGACAGCGAGTTCCGCTATGCCGACAAGAGCGACGAGGTCGCCATCGACAACGCGGTGCGTGAGATGGGCCGGATGGAAGAGGCCAAGCGGCGGTTTCTGGAGGGGAAGTGACCTATCTGATCGCCATAGGTCTACCGCTACTGGTGAGTACTGCGGTTGCTATACTAATAGGTTTACGAGCCTATCGCACGGCTCGTGCGACCAAAGAGAATGGAAAGGAATGGCTTCTTCCATTGTTGGCCTATGGTGCGGCTTGCGCACCTCTAACAATTCTTGCCAGCTATGCTTTAACGGATGTTTTTGTCGACCGCTTTGCTGTGGACGCTGGCAACGCAAATCCCGCAGATGTTATGGTCTATTTTCAGCTACAGTTCTGGTTGATAGCAATACCCGTTGGATTCGCGATCATTTTTGCCTTCGCAAGAGGATTGCGCGCATGAGTTTTGAGTTAGAGAAAATCGTGGTTCTGGTTGAGCGTGATATCGCGGCGAAGCCGCGACGCGCCCGACCCGCTCCCGAGGGCGGGCGCGTTCCGCACCCACCCTCGGGCCGGGAGCATCGCTACCGTTGCGCGGGAAGGCAAACGTCATGATCCGCCTCATCGAAAAAGGCCTGATGTTCGGCAACCTCGTCCACATCTCCAGCCCGGCTCTGGTCGAGCGGTATAACCGCGCGTTGCAGCATCTGGCGGGCAGGACCACGGCGTTGACGGATTTCCATGTCGATATCTCGGGCTACTCGCCTGAGGTGGGGATTGAGCTGGAGGATGAGCTCTACCTCAACCCCAACGGGGTCAACCGGCAGTTCATCCTGCTGACGACCGAACAGAAACGTGCGCCTCTGCTGAACGTCAAATTCTCGACCTCGCGCGATATCCTGCGCGAATTCATCGAGATGAACGAGGCGCAGCTGTTCGCCCTGACCGCCACCGATGCGGTGGCCGGAGAGCTGGTGAACTCGGTCATCAAACTCAGCACCCCGCGCGATCTGTTCAACATCCAAAAGATTGAGATTGAGGCCGATACTGCTGGCGGCACACTGCGCAAGGCACAGCAACTGGCGGGCATGGTTGAGCAGTTCAAAACCGAAGAGGACGCCTGGTTCGACGATGTGTTGATCGCAAAGATGATCGAAACGGCCAAGGAAACCGGCGATATCACCCGCAACCCGGTCCACCTGCGCCACACTGCCTTTGAACAGCGTAATTTCTGGACCGCGCATTTCGGCGGGCTATATCTGTTTCCAGACATGGATCACCCGGCGGCGATCTGCATGGGCGAAAAGCCCGACGATCTGAACATCAAATACACGTTTGACCCGTCGCAGCGGAACCAGATCGCCAAGTTCCTGGACTATAACGACCTGGTCGAACCCATCGTCAAGGCGCGCGGCGTGGATGCTGCTGCGATCCTGCAGCAAAAGATGGATTTCCTGACCATTGACGCGGCCGCAGATGCCGGGGTCGATCTGACCGGTTTGAACCGCAGCGATATGCGGCGGCTGGCGCGCACCCACGCGGATCGGTTGCCCGAGGCCTATCATGGGCTGGCGCAGCTATTGCGCTGGGCGACGGATGGCGGGCGGTGGCCCCGGATCACCTCGGATCATTCGGCGTATTTCTATACGCTGCGGGCCGCCGATACGCCGAACCGTGATCTGGTGAACATGCTGCTGGCCGAATTGGCCCCACTGGACCCGCGCCAGATGTTCATCTGCCACAAAGAGCTGTTCTATAGCACCTACAAATCCTGGTCCGAGGCCAAGAAGGCCTATGTTGCTGATTTCCTCGCGCGTGAGTATCAGGTGGACAAGGCGGGTGCCCGCGCTGCCCTGTTCGGACATGAGCCGGATATGAGCGGTCGAGACAGGATCAGCGAAACTGTTATCGCCCGCGTTGGTCCCTGGGGCGCGTTAGGAAAGGATTGAAATGTTCGGAGCGATGCGCCTGTTTCTGATCCTGCTAGTCATCCAGACCGTGGCCTATTTTGCCCTGTCGCTGTATTCACGCAGTGTGCGTCGCCGCAGGCTAGAGCATTGGTGGGACGAAAAGGGCAAAACCGGAGACAAGGCAGCCTTTGTCGCACGGGGGCTGCACGTCTATGACAATTCGTTCCGGCGCAAATTGATCCTGGGTGTCTATGTTGTGCCTTGGGTAGCGATCGGGTCGCTGATCTACATTGTGAACTACATGTGAGAGGTAAAGCATGGCCTATTTTAAATGGGCATTCATTCTGATTTTCTGGGGAACGGTCGCCGTAGTCCTTCAGTATTCTCTGCCGCAACGGGATGTGGTTCGGATCGTCAACACCTATGAAGAACGGCAGGACCTGAACGACTGGACCCGGATCTTCTGGTCCGAGCCCGATGATCAGTCGGCCAGTCTGTCGAACCGGGATGTACAGTTCATTCAGGCCGTACGTGCCAATGGCAAACCGATTGTGTATCGCAACGAAGATACCAGCTGGGGTTGGCCGCCCTATTTCAAATTCGACACTGCAAATTTGTATACCGAAGCCAATGACGCGATCTCGGCCAAAAACGACCCGGACTGGGTTGCAGTGACGCATTATGGCTGGCGGAATGAGTTCATGTCGATCTTTCCCAACGCTGTCTTTATCAAACATGTCGACGGTCCGGATGCGCGTCTGATCCCTTGGTTCAACATCGTCTTCCTGACGGTCTTCTTTGCGATTGTCTGGGCAATCTGGGTGCGCTGGCGCAGGTTCCGCCAGGCGCGGATCGATCCGATGATCGAGAGTGTCGAGGATGGGTTGTATGCAACCGGCGACGCCATCGGTGAGCATCGCAACCGATTCCGCAAATGGTTGGACAGTTGGAAATCAAAGTGACGTGAATTCCCGGCGGGTCTTGGGGCTGTGCGCCTACCGCCGGGATAGCCCTTCATCGAACGATGAACTCGGCGTGTAATGCTCCGGCCGCTTTGATCGTTTTCAGGATGTCGATCATGTCGCGGGGTGAAACACCCAAAGCGTTAAGCCCTGCGACGACTTCGGACAAGGTCGTGGCCTCGGGAATTTCCGCCAGACCGGTGCCTTCCTCTTCTTCGATACCGGCTACGGTACGCGGAACCACGACGGTTTCGCCTCGGGCGAACGGGTTCGGCTGAACCGCGATAGGGGCCTCTTCGACCGTCAGTGTCAGGTTGCCCTGTGAGACTGCCACACGTGAGATACGCACTTCCTGACCCATGACAATCGTGCCCGAACGCTGATCGACTACTACTCGCGCCTTTGTTTCTGGCTCTACTAGGATATTTTCAATGCGCCCAAGCGCATGCGCGGTCGAGATCGCCTGTGTCGCTGCAATATTCAGTTCGACCGTCCCGGAATCGCGCATGATCGCTACGGCCCGGTTGAATTCGGTATTGATTGCCTGTTCGATCCGACCGGCGGTTGTAAAATCCGGTTCACGCAGGGCTAGGCGCATTTGGGTCAGATCGGAAAGCTCAAAGTCGATTTCACGTTCGACCCGAGCTCCGGATGGGATCACACCGGATGTCGGAACCCCTTGGGTGACCGAAGCCGCATCGCCTTCGGCAACGGCGCCACCTGCAAGAACTGACCCCTGTGCCACCGCATAGATCTGACCATCTGCCGCATTCAGCGGTGTCATAATAAGCGTCCCGCCCAGCAAGCTTTTGGAATCGCCGATGGCCGAAACGGTGACATCAATCTGGCCACCGACCCGCGAAAAGGGGGGTAGGCTGGCTGTCACAAGAACAGCGGCGACGTTCTTGGGGCGAAAATCCTCACCATTCACGTTCACACCAAGCCGTTCCAGAATATTGGACATGATCTCTTCGGTGAACGGAGAGTTCCTGAGCCCATCGCCGGTTCCATTCAATCCGACCACGAGACCATAACCAACCAGATCATTGCCGCGCACCCCGTCGAAATCGACAAGGTCCTTCAGCCGGATTGCCCCGGCAAAAGACAGGCTCGGAAGCAGGATCAGGAGAATAGCAAGTAATCTCATCTCAGGAAATTCACCAACGATAGGTTCGCGTTGCGAACGGTGACAGAATACAGGCTTTCCAATTGAAATTGGACAGTCTGCAGTTGCACTGCGGTTTGATACGGGTCCGCGGCGATCAGAGAGTTTCGGCTGTATTCCAGGCTTGTACGCGCCGCCGCATTGCGCGTGGCGGCTTGTTCAATTCTGGCTCCGGAGGCGCCAACATCCGCCCGCAAATTCACTGTGCCGTCCTGCGTATTGGCAAGCTCGACACCCAACTGGGTAAACAAGGATGTCCGCAGATCATTGGGAAGTCCCAGATTATCGTTCGAAACCAGAGCGGCGACGGCGATGTCCCGCAACGCGGCTTTGAGCGTCGGATCGGTCGCAGTGATCGGAATAGAGACACTTTCATTCTCCGAAATGCTCATCGGTGCCAGCGCTGTATCTGAGCCCTGATAGATAACCGCATCGAAACCCGCAGGATCATTGAACCAGTCTTCCGCCGCTTGTGTGATATCTGTGAGTGTTGTCAGCCCCGTCAACTCAGCCTCTAACGCGGTCAATAAGGCATCCGCAGACGCCAGAGGCGATACATCAGTATCCACGCCGGAAAACAGGCTTCGGCCACCAGCCCGGGTATTCAATGCTGACATGACCGTATCCAGCTCATTTCTGGCCTGAACAGAGGCGTGTTCATGCGTGACCGCCTGATTGGAGGTCCCATATGCCAGTAAGGATGACGTCAGGCGCCCCACCGCGTCGTTGACCGTTGTAAGGCTTAGCTGCATGGCGTCAGTGAACAGGCCAGCTTCGGCTGTGGCCACCTGAAAGGCATCCAGGCGCGACAGGTTGCGATCCATATCCAGAAGATAGGAATAATCCCCGTCCAGATGGCCGGAGACATCCTGCACCTTGCCTGAAGACATCTCATATGACAGGGTTTCGATCTGATTTTTGATATCAATCGCCCGCGATTTCAGGGTCAATCCGAGCGCTAGGTCGCCCATAGAGGTTACATTCATCATCACAGCCTCAACAATGTGTCCATAAGTTCATCGACGACCGAAACCAGTCTGGCATTTGCCGCATAGGCCTGTTCGATTTGCATTAGTCGCTGCAATTCCTGATCGGTATCGACGCCCTGTTCGGCCTCAATGGCCGTCATTTCCAGATTGGCGCTGTTTGCAAACACCCGCCGCCCATCGGCCACATGGGCGTCCGAGCCAACCCGTGACAACAGCGCCTCTGAGATGTCTGCGGCAGGCATGTTTCCGGCCCCGAAAACAGCGCCGGAAACAGGGCGTTCGTCGTTCAGAATTGAGCTGAAGGCGCGCAGCTGGCTGGCATCTCCGGCGCTGCCGGGTGTGGCCGCACCCAGCCCGGCGCGAAGTTTCCAGCTCTCTCCTCCGGCGTCCGGGTCGACGATTGCGTTCAAGCTGATGCGCGAGGCCAATCCCGTCACCGATGCCGGATCAAACCGGTTGCCGTCATCGGTGAACACGCCCGGATCCGTGGCCAGCGCGGTCGGATCCAGCCCCGGCGTTTCGAACCTTTCGATAAGATCGCGCGCAACAGCATCCAGATCGACCTGAGCCTCAACCGCGATTTCATCCCGAATCTGGAATTGGGCCATCAAGGCACCGCCGCGAATTTGGGCAAAATCGCCACTGGTGCGGACAGTGTTTCCGTTCATCTCAAGCCCGGACAACAACCCGTTTGCCAGGGTCATATGGGGCTTGGTGTCGCCGGTTGTCGAAAAGGAGAACTCGGCCGCAGTGTTTTCCAGCAATATCAAGCCGCCATCAGAATAAAGCGAGACCTGATCATTGTCCCTTTGAATCACATTTACAGGAACCAGTTCGTTGACCTGATCAATCAGGACCTGTCGTTGATCCAGTATCCCACCAATATCGGCGCCGGAATACTTAATGGCCGGGATCTTGGCATTCAGCTCTTCAATATCCTTGAGGGTCTGATTCAGGGTGTCGACCTGTTTGCCGATGGACCGGTCCGCGTCGGATCGCATCTGACGCAACCCTTCAGAGGCTGCGTTCAGACCGCGTGCCAGATCCTGAGCCGTGCGCGCTACCTGGTCCAGTCGTTCACTGGAATCCGGCAGGCTTGCCGCTGTTAGCAGGCTGCTGTCAAAATCAGCCAGCCGAACCGAAAGCGATGCGGGATCATCGGCGGACCCTACCAAAGATTCCAACCTTGTGTGAAAGTCTGAAATGGTGGTGTGGAAGGCCAGATCGGCATCCGTGGCCCGGCGGTTGGACGTGAGGACGGGATCCTGATGACGAATGACACCTACGGTACGCACGCCGTGACCGGAAATCGTGTTGGTTGCCAGTTCCAGTGACCTGCGCGCGTAGCCGGGCGTCAATGCGTTTGCGATATTTTCGGACACAACCGCCGCACCGCGACTGGCGGCGGTCAGGCCGCCCAACGCGTTGTTCAATGCTGTGGACATATTCATTCTGCAGGTCCCTTTCCTGAATCAAAACCCTGATCAGCGTTTGATATTGGTTGTTTCCTGAAGCATCTCATCCACCGTTTGGATAACCTTTGCGCTGGAAGAGTAAGCCCGCTGTGTCTGGATCATTGAGGTCAGCTCGGTCGCCACATCGGTAGTGGATTCTTCGCGCGCAAAAGAAACCAGGTCGCCGGTTGGCCCGTCCCCCGCATTCCACAGAAAGAACGTCCCGCTTTCCCGGGATGGTGCATAGGTCTGGCTGTCCAGCGCGGTCAGTCCATTTGGGTTCGGAACATCCGCCAATGGGATTTGGTACATGCGTCGGCTGACGCCGGTATCGTAGAACGCATAAACATACCCGTTTTCGTCAACCTGAACGCTGGTCATGGTGCCGACCGCCGAACCGTCGCGCGTGATCGAAACTGGTGCAAATGTATCGGACAGTTGCGTGATTCCGTCGGCATCCCCGATTTCCCCTATATTGATCTCCATTGGGCCGCCGGCCACGTTCACCACAACGCTGCCGGTTGCTGGGTCATATGCACCGCCGGTGACCGCAGTTACGCTGGCCAGCGTGCCACCCGCAGTTCGGCTATCGGTGAAGGTCAGGGTGTATTCACCGATAATGGTGCCGCCCGAGGCTGAATCGCGCATGATCATCGTCCATTCGTTACTGCTGCCAGTGGCCGGCACTGTAGGGACGAGTTCGATATCAACGCTTTCGGATTTTCCCAGATTGTCGAAATATTCAACGGACAAGGGTTGCATGTCGCCAGGGGAACCCGCATCCGTAGCGGTCGCGGGCAGGTTCATGCGCAGATTCATCTGCGTCGTGGGCGCGCCCGACAGTTGATTAACACTGAGCTGAATGGGTTCAAGCGCAGCTGGAGTGTCACGCGGAACCGCAGGGATGGTTCCATCCGCATTCGCACGCCAACCCAGCAGAACAAGCCCTGATTCGGTGACCAGATATCCTTCTTCATTGGTGCGGAACGACCCTGTCGTGGTCAGCAACATCTCATTCGAACCGGCCGCGATCTGAGAACTTGGTCGTACAGGCATCATGCCGCGCCCACGCACCGCAAGGTCGGTGGAGTTGTTGGTTGTCACCAGCGAACCGCGCTGGTCGATCAGGCGTTGGCTGGTGGTGCGAACGCCCCCAGCGGAATAGCTGCCGCCCTGGCCGGAGGTGACCATCGAATGGAAATCGGTTTCGACCCGTTTATACCCGAAGGTCGACGAATTCGCGATATTGTCCGAGATCGTCGCCAGCCGGTTTGCATTGGCCTTCAATGCGGCCACACCAGCGTTCAGCGAAGAGGAAATTGTCATTGGCACGCCCTTCTGTTGCGTCAAATCTTGATGCAACAGCTAACGCGCTGGGCCTTAACAGCGCGCTAACGGGTAAAATGCCGTCTATCCTTTTATTCTCAGGTGCCGCGCAGAAAGATAATCTCGATCCTGTTGTTGCGTACGGCCATCGGGTTTTCATCCGACAATTTTCGATCAGCATGACCGGTTACGCGGTCCAACCTGAGCGGCGCAACACCCTTGTCCTGCAGCATTTGGCGAACTTGCTGAGCGCGCGAGGTAGACAAATCCCAGGCCGGGTTTTTGGCCAGAACCACCGGCGAGGAACCGACATGCCCTCCGACCGCCATGTCATTTGTCACCAGATCAGAGGATCGGGCCACCAACAATGTCAGAGCACGCAGCATATTGGTTGGTTGGTTCGTCCCTGATTCGAACAGAGGTTGATCCTTGGTGGCAAAGAGTTCGATCACCAGACCCTCATCCGTCACGCGGGTGACGATATGTTTGAGGACCTTGTCGGACACCATGCTTTCGCCGGTTCGCCCCATAAGCTCTGATTCCAGTGAGGAAAAGTCTTCGACCGTTTCTGTTCCGCCGCCGTCCGAGCTGACGCCAACCGACCCACGCGCTTGTCGCGCGGGCGTCGGGCTGCGTTTGCTGGCGCCGGTCCCGTCCATGACCAGAGTTTCCTCAGAGAACATGTTATTGCCGCCAAAGGCCCCATCGCCGCCACCCGAAACCGGGTTTATGGGAATGGTCGGCGAGAAATAATCCGCAAGCCCTTTGCGTTGTTGTTCCGTTGTTGCATTCAGCAGCCACATCAACATGAAGAACGCCATCATGGCCGTGACAAAGTCGGCATATGCGACTTTCCACGCGCCACCATGGTGACCATCGCCACCTGACACACGTTTCTTCTTGATGATGATTGGCGCCACATTGGATTGCGCACCCATCTCCACCACCTTTTTATCACCCAGTTACAGGGGTAGCCGGGCAGGTCTTAAGGTGGGCTTAACACTTAAAACTGTCTTGAATTCCTCACTGCGGTAATGCTGCCCCGGCACGGCGCAGAATCAGTTGCAGGTGTTTGAAACTGTTGCTGATTCCGTCCGGCTCGGCCTTGCCGAAAAAACCATCAAGCTCATCATGAACCCGGACTGCCTGATCCAATAACAGGTCTGCCCCTTCGGCATAAAGCCCGGCTTTGATCATAACCTCGGATTGCTCGTAACTGCCAACCAGCTTGCGGGTTTCCGAGATCATCCGGTTTTCCGCAACCGAGGCAGCCGCGGGCAGGCTGCGTGAAACCGACCGGCTGAGGTCAATGGCCGGGAAACGGCCACGCTCGGCAATGTCGCGGCTCAGGATGATATGCCCGTCCAGGACACCGCGCAGAATGTCGGCAATCGGTTCATCCATGTCCGAGCCCGCGACTAGAACGCTGAATACCGCGGTGATATCACCCTGATCAGCGGTGCCCGGCCCGGTTCGTTCGCACAGACCTGCAATCAAGGGCGTGACCGAAGGTGGGAACCCGCGCAAAGAGGGGGCCTCACCCATCGCAACGGCGATTTCGCGGTGCGCCTCGGCAAAGCGGGTGACCGAATCGGCCAGAAACAGGACGTTCAGCCCCTGATCCCGCAGGAATTCCGCGACTGAAAGTGCCGACCATGCACAGCGCCTGCGGGCCAGTGCTGACTGATCCGAAGTTGCCGCCACAACCACGGATCGTGCCAACCCCTTGGCCCCAAGCGCATGTTCAACGAACTCATTAACCTCACGACCCCGCTCGCCGACCAGAGCGACCACAACCGCGTCTGCCTGCATCGACCGCGCCAGCGTGGCCAACAGGGTCGACTTGCCGACCCCAGACCCGGCGAACAGGCCGATACGCTGCCCCTGCACCACAGGTAACATGGTGTTCATAATGCTCAGCCCGGTTTCCATCCGTGCGCCCAGCGGTTTGCGGACAACGGCAGGTGGTGGATTTTGCAGGATGTCTCGTTCCTGAGTGCCCGACAGCAACGGCTTGCCGTCCAGCGGTTTGCCGAAGGGATCAATGACCCGGCCCAGCCAGTGCAGCCCGGGGGAAAATGCCGGTGTCTGATTTAGAATCACCCGATCACCCAAGCAAACCCCATCGGGTGCAGCGGCGGGTAACATGTGGATCAGATCCGATTCGACATGCAGAACTTCACCCGCCAGATCAGGGCCGCTGCGCCGCCGCAGGGTCAGGTTGTCGCCGATGCGGGCAACGTACTCCAACCCCTCTATTTCTATGACGCCGCGCCCAACACTGGCCACGCGGCCCATATGACGCATGGCGGACAGACGGTCGAATTCGCATTTCAGAAGCATCGGGTCGAGATCGGTCATCGTGGGTTCTCCAACGGGTTTCTGAAAACGGTTTCTAAAGGAATCGGGGTTAAGCCTTGATTGAAATTGATCGAGGGAGAAGCCCCGATGTTCTCTGACCTGAACGTCTTTAAGACAGCGTACGCAATGGCAGCCCATGCCGGGCAACGGCAGTCTGTCATTGCGCGAAACATGGCAAATGCGGATACGCCGGGTTATCAACCCCGCGATATCGAGACCTTTCAGATAGCTTTCGAAAATTCCGGGCGTGAGGTTGCGATGACCGCCACGCGGGCCGGGCATCTGAACGGCGCCGCCGCAGCCCAACCCTGGGCCGAGTTCGATGCCGCGCCCTCGGGCGATCCCAACGGAAATGGTGTTTCTCTTGAGGAAGAAATGCTCAAAGCGGTCGAGGTCAAGCGTCAACATGATCGCGCGCTGGCGATCTATAAATCCTCGATTGGCATGCTGCGCACCAGCCTTGGTCGCGGGTGAGGAGGGCTGAGAGATGAGCGATTTTTCCCATTCCCTTTCCGCCTCGGCCAGCGCCCTGCGCGCGCAGGCGGCCCGTTTGCGGCACGTCTCCGAAAACATCTCGAATGCGGATACGCCGGGATATCGGCGCAAAACCGTGCCGTTTGAAGCGGTCAGCAAAGACGGCGCGCAAATGGTCGAGACCGGGCGCGTTAAGCTTGATCGCCGCGACCTGGCCCGCATCTATGACCCGGGCCACGCTTTGGCCGATGAGACCGGCCATTATCGCGGGTCCAACGTTGATCTGATGATCGAAATCGCTGACGCGCGCGAAGCGCAGCGCAGCTATGAGGCCAATCTCAAGATGTTCGACCAGACACGACAAATGTCGTCGAGCCTTATGGAACTTCTCAGAAAATAAAGGACACCAGAATGGATATCCGATCCCTGACCGCCGCGCAGAATTATGCCGTAGCGCGGCCTGCAACCAAGCCTAACCCAGATCTTGCCGGAATGGCGCAGGGTCTGCGGTCAACCTTTCAGGACTTTGCCGCGACACTGAAACAGTCCGAGCAGATGTCCGGCGCGGCCATGACCGGCCAGGCCGACCCGCACGCGCTGGTTCAGGCGCTTGCGCAGACCGAACTGGCCGTGGAAACCGCCGTGATCGTGCGCAACAAAGTGGTCGAGGCCTATCAGGAAATCCTGCGGATGCCGGTCTGATCGATGCTCAGCGAAGGTCTCTATTATGACATCGTCCGTCAGGCGCTTTGGGTCGCGGTGATCACATCCGTCCCGATCCTGGCGGTGGCATTGGTCTCGGGTCTGGTTGTGGGTCTGTTCCAGGCGCTGACCTCGGTGCAGGAAATGACGCTGACCTTCGTGCCAAAGCTGATCGCCATCGTGATCGTTTTCTGGATTTCGATGGGGTTCATGACCCAGACGCTGGTGACGTTCTTCACCTCAACCCTCATCCCACTGATCGCCGGAGGCCGCTGATGGATACCTCATATACTACCTTATCCCGCCAATCGGGGCTGATGAATGAAATGCGGCTGGTGGCGAACAATATCGCCAACGCCAATACCACGGGGTACCGCCAGCAGGGCTTGGTGTTTTCCGAGTTCGTGAAAGCCTCGCCGGGCAATCCGTCCTTGTCCATGGCGCGGGCAGAGGCACGCAATACCTCGTTGCAACAAGGCGTTCTGACCGAAACCGGCGGGCAATTTGATTTCGCCATCGAAGGCGACGGGTTTTTCATGATCGAAACCCCCAGCGGCAACCGGCTGACACGGGCGGGTGCGTTTTCACCCAGTGCCGAGGGTGATCTGGTTACCATGGATGGGTACCGGGTTCTGGACAGCAACGGCGCCCCTGTTTTCATTCCGCCGGATGCCGCGTCGATTGATGTCGGCAGCGACGGCACGCTTAGTATCGAAGGGCAGGTTCTGGGACAGATCGGCGTCTACCGCGTTGCTGATCCCACGAGCCTGGTGCGCGAGGGCAGCACGCAATTTCGGTCAGATGCAGCGATTGAACCCGTGGAGGAGCCGGTCATTGTGCACCGATTCCTCGAAGGATCGAACGTGAACGCGATCGAACAGGTCACCCGGATGATCGAAATCCAGCGCGCCTATGAGTTGGGGCAGAGCTTTCTTGAAACCGAAGACGAACGTGTGCGTGGGGCGCTAAAGGCGCTGATGCGCTGATTTGATAACGGAGGAATTGATATGCGGGCACTGAAAATCGCAGCGACAGGCATGACCGCTCAGCAGATGCGGGTTGAGACGATCTCGAACAACCTGGCGAATATGAATACCACAGGCTACAACGCGCGCCGCGCTGAGTTTGCAGACCTGCACTATCAACAAATGGCGCGCGCGGGGACGGTGAATGCCAATGACGGCACCGTCTTGCCCACAGGTATACAACTGGGTCTGGGGGTGCGCCCGGCTGCGGTCACCGTGCAACTGGCACAGGGTGCGTTGGCGGCCACTGGCAGCGATTTGGATGTCGCAATCGAAGGGCGCGGCTATCTTGAGGTGACGTTGCCCAGCGGTCAGTCCGGCTTTACCCGTGACGGCAGCCTGAAACGCTCGGCCGAAGGGTTGATCGTCACTTCAGATGGCTTCGCTGTCGCGCCAGAGATCACAATCCCAGACGATGCAAGGTCGATCTCGATCAATGCATCGGGTGAGGTCTACGCCTATTTCGATGATACCGCCGAAGGACAGTTGCTCGGTGAATTCACCCTGGCCAGTTTTTCCAATGCCAAGGGGCTGGAGGCGATCGGCAGCAACCTGTTCAAAGAAACCGAAGCCTCGGGCGCGCCTGTTATCGGCACTCCGGGCGAGGGTGGGATGGGCACATTGCGTCAGGGATATCTCGAGGACAGCTCGGTAGATGCCGTGCGCGAAGTCACCGAACTGATCGAAGCCCAGCGAGGGTATGAGATGAACGCCAAGGTCATCTCGGCCGTCGATCAGATGATGGGCGCAACAACGCAGGTGCGGTGATGCGCGCCCTATTCATAGCACTGGTGACGATCAGCCCGCTTTGTGCCTTGGCTGAGATCGTGGTGCCGATCCGGACCATACGCGCCAAAGAGGTGATCTCGGCCGCCGATCTTGAGATCAAAGATCAGGTTGTCCTCGGAGCGGTTACAAACCCTGATGATTTGATCGGTCAGGAAGCACGCGTCGCGCTTTACCCCGGACGCCCGGTTCGCGCAGCAGATGTCGGGCCGCCCGCGCTGGTGGACCGCAATGATCTGGTGGTTCTGGTCTTTGACCGTCGTCCCCTTTCGATCAAGGCCGAAGGCCGTGCCCTGGGGCGCGGGGCTGTCGGCGACCGAATTCGGGTCATGAATCTGTCGTCACGTACAACTGTTGTTGGCTTTATCCGGCCTAACGGTCAAATCGAGGTAAAATGATGTTCGGAAAACTAAAACTGTTGATGATGGCATGTCTGGCTCTGACCGCCTGTGGTCGACTGGATCATTTGGGAAAACCGCCAAGTTTCACACCCGCGGACGAATCTGCTGAACATGTCGCCATGCTGTGGCCGGGTTTACCGTTGCACACGCAGCCGCAACGCAATGTGGATCGGTCATCGCTGTGGAGCGGGGGGCAGCAATCGCTTTTGGGTGATCAGCGCGCGATCAAAAAGGGCGATATCCTGACAGTTGTGATCGAGCTGGACGAGAAAGCCGAGATTTCCAACGATACGAACCGCTCGCGCAGCGGGTCCGAAAGCCTTGAGGTTCCAGAGCTGTTCGGCCTGCCGCAACGCGCATTGGAACGGCTGCCCGATGGGGCGACGCTGGACGAAGCTGTCGGGATCGACTCATCCTCGGTCAGTAAAGGCAAGGGCTCGGTCAAGCGTAAGGAAAAGCTGACCCTGCGGGTTGCGGCGACCGTCATCGACGCCTTACCGAATGGCGTGCTGGCCATATCCGGCTCGCAAGAGCTGCGCGTTAATTTCGAGCTGCGAGAGCTTTTGGTCACGGGATATGTGAGGCCACAGGACATCTCGCGGAAGAATGAAATCACCTATGACAAGATCGCCTCGGCGCGCGTGTCTTATGGTGGCCGAGGCCAGATCACGGATGTGCAGCAGCCTCGTTACGGCCAGCAGGTCCTCGATACACTTTTGCCGTTCTGAGGTCGTATAACAATGAAAAAGCTACTTCCTATATTGTTTCTGCTTGTTGGCCTGGGCGGTGGAATTGGTGCGGGAATTGCCATGTCTCCTTCTGGAAAAACCAAAGATGGTGACATGGATAAATCCGCTGCCGCCGAACCCAAGAAAGCCAAGGAGAAGGCCACTAAGACCAAGTCGGACAAAAAGGATACGGCCAGCAAGTATGAATATCTGAAGATGACGAAACAGTTTGTGATCCCGGTCGTGAAGTCCGACCGGATTGCCGCGTTGGTCACAATGTCGCTGAGCCTGGAAACCAAACCCGGCGTTGCTGAAACGATTTATGAGTTTGAGCCAAAGTTGAGAGATGGGTTTCTGCAGGTACTGTTCGATCACGCAAATACCGGTGGTTTCAACGGAAACTTTACGGAATCCGACAATCTGGATTTGGTCCGAAAGGCTTTGCTGCAGGTCGCCAAGAAGGATTTGGGTGATGACGTGCTGCAAGTCCTGATCATGAGTGTTAACCGTCAGGATACTTGAAGCCTGTTTCGGCCCGCTTATTGCCGCGATCGCTTTTTCATAAGCATGTCTCGGCGGGCCTTTTGTTGTTCTTCAATCAGCTTTCCTAGGGCCTGTTTGCGTCCGAACGCTTTCCGCAAGGCTTGCATCTTGGTTAGCTTTTGCGCTCGGACGCGCGCGAGGTCTGTATTGAGTTTTCGTCGGGTTGCCTCTTCCCATCCACGCCACAGAACATCAGTGCCGGTGACCTGATATCCATTAGCTTGGCCGCTGTTTTGTAGGGTCTGCTGAAGCTGTGCGTCCAATCGGCTCAGTTTTTGCAAAATCTCGGCCTCGGCTTCGATATATGGGCGCAAGGTCTGTTGCTCTTTTTGGAAGGCCGCGTCGGATAAACGCTTCAGATCGGCAAGTCCGGTAAACCGCATCAAATTCTGTCCTTCGCGCGTTTGCGCATGGCTTCGGCAAAGCGGATGGCGGCTGCGACAGGGCGATAGTGTTCCGGGGCGATCTCATGCCCGATTTCGACGGTCGCATGGAGAGCCCGTGCGGTGGGGGGATCCGAGTGTATCGGAACCCCGGCCTCGGCCGCCGAGGCGCGGATGGCGGCCGCAATCTGGTCGACACCTTTCGCCACGCATGTCGGTGCGGAGCCGGCCGTCCGCTGCCATTTGAGAGCTACCGCATAGTGGGTCGGGTTCACGATGATCACATCCGCAGTCGGGACATTCGCCATCATCTGATTTGCCGCAATCTCCTGTGCACGCTGGCGGCGCTGTTGTTTGACATGTGGGTCACCTTCGGCGTCTTTGGTCTCGTCCTGAATTTCTTTGCGGGACATCCGGTTCTTGCGCATATGTTCGGAATATTGCCACAGGTAGTCCACGACTCCGATGGCCAGTGCGATGGTGACAACGATGAATAGGAACCGGAATAAAAGGTTCATCATCAAGACGATCGACGATTGCGGCGGCGCGGCGCTGGCAGTCAAAATCTCGGGCAGGTTGACGCGCAGAAACATCAACAGGCAGACGCAATAAATCAGCAGCTTCGCAAAGCTTTTGGCAAATTCGAACAGACCGCCGCGCCCGAATTTGTTCTTGGCATTGGACGGAATCGAGATCCGCGACAATTTGGGCTGCAGCTTGCTGGGGGCAAAAACCAGGGCCTTTTGGGCGATCAGGCTCAGCAGAACCGCAGTGGCGGGAACAACAAATATGGTTGCCATCGAGATTGCAGCCTTGCCAAGCATCCCTCCCACCAGACCGTCAGCCGGGCCATCCGTCAACATGGTTCCGATCTTGTCGGATTGGTCGATCAGAACGACAAACAATATTCCCAGATGTTGAACACCAATCTTGCCTGCCAAAAGCAAACCTATGAGCAGCCCGACATAAGCCGCGACAACAGACAGGTCGTTTGATTTGGCGACCTCACCCTTTTCCCGTGCTTTCAGAAGCTTTTGCGGCGTCGGGTCGTATGACTTGTCGCTGTCGTTGTCCGATGCACTCATCTCGGATCTCTCAGCGGGTTCTGCATGAAGTCAAACAGGGCATCCGACCAGACCGACAGGATTAGAGGCGCGCCAGCGCACAGCAAAAACAGCCCCGCAAATGTGATGGCCGGGGCGCCGACAAATGCCACCATCAGCTGTGGCATGGCGCGGTTGATGACACCAAGCGCAAGGTTGTAGATCAGCGAGGCAATCACAAACGGCATCGCCAGTGCGAATGCCAGGCTGAAACTGTACGAGACCCGTTCCACGCCCCATTGCGACAAATCCGGCGCCGCAGGTGTGGTTCCGGTGGGAAACAGATCGTAGCTGTGGATCAAGAACTCTGCCAAACGGATGTGAAGGCCAAGTAGTACAGCAAGGGCCAACCCGGCCAGCGTCAGCAGATAACCCATGGCCGGAACTGGATCGGCGGCGGCCCCACCCAGAATTTGCGAGAGTGACGTCGCCTGTGCCGCAATGGATCCTGCCGTTTGCAGGGTCAGAACAAAGATGCGCAGCGCCATCCCCAACGCCATTCCGACAAAAACTTCGGTTCCGATCAGCTGGACCATGGACAGGAATTCGGGATCGAATTCCTTTGTCGGCACTGCTGGCGCCACGATCAACGTAAAGGCAACGGCAGTGCCAAGTTTGACACGGGTGGGGATGCTGCGTTCTCCGAATGCAGGCATCAAGGATACCATTGCCGAAACGCGCAGGAAAACACCAAAGAAATGCCAGGCCCCAGAGCCCAGGTGCGGCAAGAGTTCGGGTGGGAGGGCGATCATGCGGGTACCGTGCCTACAAGTGCGGGCCGCGCCTCGAGCCCGATTTCCTCAAATGACAGGACCGGATTGGACACGCCGCGCGCATGCATGATCGTACGCAGCAGCCTGCGGCGCCGGGTCGAGGTCACGACGGCGGGAAAGATGCCATGGTCAGCAGAATGTGAGACACTGTTCACCACGCCATCTGCAAGCTTGTTGAACAGGTTCGGTGGCAGGGCGACATCCAGCCCTGCATTGGGTGCATCGACCTGATAGGTGGCAAATGTGTCTTCCCATTCCGGTGCAAGCTGGATCAGCGGGATCGACCCGTCTTCGCGTTTCATGTCAGCCACAAGCTGGAACCCAAGTCGCTGCCGCACCAGTTCGCAAATCCCCTCGGGTTGCGTGGTGGTCAGGCGCGCCTCGGCGATGCTTTCGAGGATAAGCGCCAGATTGCGGATCGAAACCCGTTCGTCCAGCAACAGGCGCAGGACGGCGTGAAGTGTGTCGATTGGAACTTTGTCGGGGATCAGCTCGTCCAGCATTTTCCGGTTTGCCTCGGCGCGAACCGGGTCGCTGAGCCGGGTCATTTCGGACAGCAGCTTGCGTAGCGCCTTCAGCGTCAACAGACGCGAGAAGTTCTGTTTGATGATTTCCAGCAGATGCGTGGCCAGTATTTCCGGGGGCGAGACAATCGTAGCGCCGCTCATGGCTGCGGCCTCTTGATCCTTGGGCAGGATCCAACGTGCAGGCGCACCATAGACGGGTTCGGTGACATCCCTGCCCTCGGGTAAAAGATCGTGCCCGTCCTGAACCAGCGCCAGAATCAGATCGGGGTTCAGGGCACCACGGGCCTGTTCCACCCCATGTACCTTGATGACATATGTTCCCATCGGCAGCTCGGCCCGGTCGGTCAGACGGATATCGGGCAGGATCAATCCAAAGGTCGAGGCGACATAGGTCCGCATATTCGCAATGCGTGCATCCAGTCCGGTGCCCTGGTTCAGGACCATGCTGACCAGATCCGGTGCGAATTCCAGGTGAACATCATCGAGGTCGAGAATATCGCCAATCGCTTGTGATACCGCTTCGTCTGCCTCGGTCGACGCGGTTTGTGCCTGAGTTTCTCGCTGGTGCTGTTTTCGGTGCACCGCATAGGCGGCGTAGCCCAAAACGCAGGCCCCCAGAATAAAGGGCAGAAACGGCAAGCCCGGAACCAGGGCGAACAGCACCATCAGACCGGCAACAGTGCCAAGGGCGGCCGGGTGGCGCCCCAGTTGCGAGAGGATGGCGGTGTCAGTTGCGCCCTGCGTGCCGCCACGTGCCAAAAGCAAAGCGGAGGCGATCGAGATGATCACGGCCGGTATTTGCGAGACCAGACCATCGCCCACCGTCAGGATAGCGTAGGTTTCGAACGCCGATGACACCGGCATCCCGTGCACGATCACGCCCATGACAAGCCCCATGACCAGATTCAGCAGGGTGATCAAAAGCCCGGCAACTGCGTCGCCTTTGACGAATTTCGACGCCCCGTCGAGCGAGCCGAAAAAGGTGGTTTCCTGTTGTTCCCGTTCGCGCCGCTCCTTGGCCTCTTGATGGTCGATGGCGCCAGCGGACATATCACTGTCGATGGCCAGCTGTTTCCCGGGCATCCCATCCAGGGCAAATCGCGCACCAACTTCGGCCATGCGGGCCGCGCCTTTGTTGATGACCATAAAGTTCACGATCAACAGGACGCCGAACACGACAAGGCCCAGGAATATGCTGCCGCCCATGACGAAGCTTGCGAATCCCTCGATCACATCGCCGGCGGCATTGGGGCCGGTATGCCCCTGACCGATAATCAGCTTGGTCGATGAGACGTTCAACGACAGCCGGAGCATCAAAGACCCCAGAAGGATGGTCGGGAAGGAAGAGAAATCCAGCGGCCGTTCGATGAACAGGGTCAGCGTGAAAATCAGGATCGCCAGGGCGAAGGACGTGGCCAATCCGACATCCAGAACCCAGGACGGCATGGGCAGGATCATCATCACGATGACGGTCATCAACGCAAGCGCCAGCAAAACAGTCGGAGAAAACAGGGAGCGGACGTCAAGTCTGGGCACGTAATTCTCCTAGTTGAAGGCGATGAAGGCTGTTTGGGTGTCCGCGGCTGGCATCAAAGAGCCCATCGCACCCGTCGGAAACTGGGTGATTTGCACCGGGAACAGCGGTGCGGCGGGTTGTGTGAAGGGATCACGCGACATGCGGGCAGTTTGCACCGCCGTGCCCGGGTCAAGCTGAGCATGAACAATCTGGTAGCGGCTGGAATAGGTCTTGGCCAAAGCCGGGGTTCGCGAGTGATAGGCCCCCACCGCTGCCGGCCACGACCCAAGTTCGGAATATAGCTGTTTCAGAAACCGGGCCGCGTAGCTGGCGTTAGTCTCGGGGTCGAACATGGCATCGATCGACTGAAAGGCCTGCCCGTGCCAGCGATAGTTGATTTGAAAGCACCCGATATCGAAGCTGCGCTTTCCGGCTTGGAAAATATCCGCGACATAAGCTTTTGCCTCCTGCTCAGATCGGAACCAATGGCCGCGCCCTTCGACATTGATTGCCCATGGCCAAGGCTCAAGTCGGCCTTTGATCGCGCGGCCAGTTTCAACCCGCGTTATGGCGCGCAAAACATCAAGCGGTATGTCTTGGGCGAGGGCCGCGCGGCGGGCGGCCTGATCACATGTCTGAGACATCCGGGCCTCCGCGCCCGCAAAGCTCTGACGCGCTGCCAGAAGCAACGCAACACATGCTATGACAATGAATAGGCGATTTGGCATTCTGCCGGTCCGGGATTCTGATCAATCCGGGCCACGCTAGCCTTGCCTTGGTTTACAGAGGGTTATCAGTCAATCAGATTCGATCAATCCGCCGGCCAAAAACAACGCTCGTATTGGTGCGCAGAACACCGGGGATTCGTGCCAGATCATCAACGAGAATATCCAGATCCTCGATCCTTGGCGCGTCAGCGGTCAACAGCAGGTCAAAGTCACCGTTGATCGAAAGACAGAGTTTAACCTCGGGATAGGCCTCGAGCCGCTTGATGATACGGGTGGTTTCCTTCTGTTGGACCTCGAGCAGAACGACAACCTGGACGCGGGGGGCATCTTCGGGGCTGTTCAGGATCACGGAATAGCCGGCAATGATGCCGCGTTCTTCCATCCGGCTGATGCGTTCATGCACGGTTGTCCGGGCAACGCCCAGTTTTGCCGCGATTTTTGTGGTCGACTCGCGGGCATTATGTTGCAGGACTGAGATGATGCGGCGGTCAAGCTGATCCATTGGCGCTCCGGTGCGGGTCTGGTTTTTCCGGTTTAGGGCAAAACGACAGCAGGGCTCAAGGCTCACGCGGGATACGGGGGTGCAGGTCGTCTATTATGACGGGGTGAGCATGCGGTGGCGGGCCGGACATGTGCGGGTGATCACGCGGCAGGTCAGGATGGTCGTGGATCACCGAATGCAGATCAGAACGCGGCCAAAGGGTGACCGCACCTATAATACCAAGAAAGGACATCGCCGCCATAAAGCTCAGGGCGGTTGTGGCCCCAAACAGGGTCATCAGCCCGCCTGCCAGAGGATACAGTACCAGCCAACAGCAATGAGACAGCGTGAATTGGGCCGCAAAGACGGCGGGGCGGTCTTCGGGATGGGCCGAGCGGGTCAGCAGGCGGCCAGACGGCGTCAGCGTGGTGGAATAGCCAAAGCCAGCTAGGGCCCACATAACGATCAACAGACCCAAAGACAGCGGGGTTGTCGCAAATATCGCGGCGGCCCCGGCCATGGTGGTGCAGCACAGAAGGGCGCCGGCCAACATGACCTTTCGATCCTCGATCCGGTCCAGCATCCGGGGCAGGATAAAAGCGGCAAGCATAGAGCCGCCACCAAAACCGGCCAGCGCAGCGGCAACGGCGCTTTCCGACAGCCCCAGATCTGATCGCACGATGACCACAGTGTTGACGATCACCATTGAGCTGAGTGCTGCCGCGCTCCAACTCAGGGCAAGAAGGCCCCGCAGCCGGGGTGTGTTCAAATAGATGCGTATGCCACGTGTTGTCCGTTCGTATATCCCGCGCGGCTTACTTGGTTTGGGTGATGGCAAAGCCACCGACACCACCAGCAGCGCCGAAGCGACAAATCCCAGGGCGGTGCCCCAGAACAGGCTGTTGAAGCTGACCAACAACAACAGGGCTGCGGCGAATACGGGGCTTAGCAGGCTCTCCAGATCATATGCCATCCGCGATAGGGACAGGGCGCGGGTGTATTCGCGCTCATCTGTCAGTACATCGGGGATTGTAGCCTGAAATGCAGGGGTAAATCCGGCCGAGGCAGATTGCAGCACGAAAATCAGGACATAAACCTGCCAGACCTCGGTCACAAAAGGCAGACACAGCGCGACCGCCGCACGGATCAGGTCAAGCACCACCAACATCTTGCGCCGGTCCAGCCGCTCGGCAAACGCGGCCGCCAATGGCGCGACCGTGACATAGGCCACCATTTTGATGGTCATCGCGGTGCCCAACACCAGCCCGGCCGCATCCCCTGCCAGTTCAAAGGCCAACAGACCCAGCGCGACCGTGGCCAGCCCAGTGCCCGTCAGGGCTACGATCTGCGCGGCCAACAGGTGGCGATAGGTCCGATTTCTAAGAACGCTCAACATTGATTGATATCTGCCGCAGTCTAAAGGCTCTGTCACCCCAAACCTTCATTTAGGTCTTGACCAACTGCGACAGCGGCAACCGGCTGGCGTACAGGGATGGCGTTGAGTTTAGGGAATAAAGCGCCTATCTCGGTGGCGATACCGCGCAAAGGAATACTCGGGTGGCTAACTATTTGTACAAAAACGACCTGCCGGACGGGTTGGATATGGGGCCGGTGGTGGCCATTGACTGTGAAACCATGGGTCTAAACCCGCATCGCGACCGCCTCTGCGTGATCCAGATGTCGGGCGGCGATGGCAATTCGCATATCGTTCAGGTCGAAAAGGGCCAGACCGAGGCACCGAACTTGTGTGCCATGCTGGAAAACCCGGATGTGCTGAAACTGTTCCATTTTGGCCGTTTCGACATTGCCGCGATGTATCACGCCTTTGGTGCGTTAGCCGCGCCAGTCTATTGCACCAAGATCGCCAGCCGTCTGGTGCGCACCTATACCGACCGGCACGGGCTGAAAAACCTGTGCAACGAGTTGATCGGCGTCGATATCTCGAAACAGCAGCAGATGAGCGATTGGGGCGCCGAAACGTTGAGCGAGGCGCAGCTGGACTATGCCGCCTCGGATGTTCTGTATCTGCACCGCCTGCGGGAGGAGTTGAACAAGCGCCTGGCGCGAGAGAGCCGGACCGAGATGGCGCAGGCCTGTTTTGACTTCTTGCCGATGCGTGCGAAACTCGATCTCGCCGGTTGGCCAGAAACGGATATTTTTGCGCACTCATGACTGATACCGAAGCATTTCTGAGAACCGCCCGTCAGGTGGTGACAGACGAGGCCCGCGCGCTGGAGGTACTGGCCGACGGTCTGGATGAACATTTTGCCCAAGCGGTTCAGCTGATTTTGCAGGCCTCGGGCCGCATCATCATAAGCGGCATCGGCAAGTCGGGTCATATCGGGCACAAGATCGCGGCCACGCTGGCCAGCACCGGTACACCGGCCTATTTCGTGCACCCGGCCGAGGCCAGTCATGGCGATCTGGGCATGGTTTCAAAAGGCGATGTGGTTCTGGCCATCTCGAATTCGGGCGAAGCGCCAGAGCTTGCCAACCTGCTGGCTTTTACCCGCCGCTTTGGCATTCCACTGATTGGCCTGTCCAGCAAGCCGGAAAGCACTCTGATGAAACAGGCAGACGTGCATCTTTTGATCCCGTCATTGGGCGAGGCCTGCGGCTATGGCATGGTGCCTTCGATTTCCACGACGTTGACTTTGGCCATGGGCGACGCGCTAGCGATAGCGTTGATGAAGTATCGCAACTTCAAACCCGAAGATTTCCGCGCCTTTCATCCCGGTGGAAAACTAGGTGCACAGCTGAGCACGGTGCAGGATCTGATGCACAAGGGCGATGCGTTGCCGCTGGTTTCGGTCGGAACACCCATGAGCGATGCGCTGATCGAGATCAGCCGCAAGGGCTTTGGCGTTGCCGGGGTTATCGATCCGCATGGTCAGGTGGTGGGCATCATCACCGATGGCGACCTGCGGCGTCATATGGAGGGCTTGCTGGGCAAAACGGCCGAGCAGGTGATGACGCAGAACCCAACAACCATCCCGCCCGGCGCGTTGGCCGAAGAGGCGGTGGCCATCATGAATGACCGCAAGATCACCTCTTTGTTTGTGGTCGAGGAGGGTAGTGATCGCCAGGCCTTGGGCGTGCTACATATCCACGATTGCCTGCGCGTTGGTTTGGGGTAGAGGGGCGTTCGATGGACGGACATTCCCGGATGGTGCAATTTCTGAAGGTGTTGCTGCCTTTGGCAGCCATTGTGCTGCTGTCGACGGTTTTCCTGCTGTCACGCAGCATCGAAACCAGCGTGTCCGTTCCGTTTACCCAAAAAGACATAGATGAACGTCTGGCCGACCAAGTGGTGACCCAACCCCATTATCTTGGAACAACCAGAAAAGGCGAGGAAGTTCAAATTCAGGCGGCCCAAGCGACCCAGGGGCGCGAAGGGTCATTGCCCACGACTGCCGAATTTAGAGGGCGGTTGGGATTGTTGAATGGCGGCGTCATAACGATGGATTCAAATTCCGGTATGATCCGCCCGGACAAGAATTCCGCAACGTTTGTTGGGGACGTCCTGATAACGACGACAGACGGAATTCAGGTCAGAACTGATCTTCTGAATACCTCTCTGGATGAAATCCGCGGCGACACTCCGGGTCAGGTCGATGGCACCGGCATCATCGGAGATTTTTCCGCGGGACGCATGACATTTGGAACCGAAAAAAAGGATGGGCCGGTCCATATTCTTTTTACAGATGGTGTTAAGCTGGTATACGAGCCTGAAAAAACAGAAAGATAAGCCGTGATTGATTTGCGATTTGCTGTTGTTAGTTTTGCGCTGATGGTCGGTGCCTTTTCGGCGTCGGCACAGGAAACGCAGGTCGCCTTCGGGTCAGCCAAGGCGGATCCAAGCCAGCCGGTCGAGGTCACCTCGGAATCCCTAAACGTCAATCAAGAAGACGGCACGGCCGAGTTTATCGGTAACGTCCTGATCGTGCAGGGTGAGATGCGCCTGACCGCCGAGCGGGTCTTGGTCATCTACAACGCCGACAGGTCCGGAATCGAGCGGATGGAGGCGACAAATGATGTGGTTCTTGTCAGCCCGCCTGATGCAGCCGAAGGCGACTGGGCCGAATACACAATCGACTCGGGCGAAATCGTGATGCGCGGAAATGTGCTTTTGACGCAAGGCCCCAGCGTTATCAGCGGCGATCAGATGAATGCCAATCTGACGACCGGAACGGCAAAGATGACTGGCCGCGTCAAAACCATTCTGAATCCGGATAGCAACTGATGGAGCGTCCGAATTTGTCTGTGGCCGAAGGCGGTTCCGGCCTCAGGATCGAGAAACTGCGGAAATCATACCGTAAGAAGACCGTGATACGCGAAGTCTCGATGACGTTGGGCCGGTCCGAGGTGGTTGCCTTGTTGGGTCCGAACGGATCAGGCAAGACCACAACGTTCTACTCGGTCGCCGGGCTTGTCTTTCCCGAAGCTGGCACTGTGACCATTGACGGCCAAAACGTGACGACCCTGCCGATGTATAGGCGCGCGCGGCTTGGGATCGGATATCTGCCACAAGAGATGTCGATTTTCCGCGGGATGAGTGTCGAGGACAACATTGCCGCCGTTCTGGACATCACCGTGAAGCACAGCCATCGCAGGAAAGAGCGGCTGGAAGAGTTGTTGTCCGATTTTTCGATCGAACATCTGCGCCGCGCCCCGGCATTGGCATTGTCCGGTGGCGAGCGTCGCCGTGTCGAAATTGCCCGTTGTCTTGCGGCTGATCCGAAATATCTGTTGCTGGACGAGCCGTTTGCAGGCGTAGACCCGATCAGCGTCGGCGATATCCGCCATCTGGTAGCGGACCTGAAAAAGCGCGGCATCGGCGTGCTGATCACTGACCATAACGTGCGCGAAACACTGGAAATCGTGGACCGGGCCTATATCCTGCATGATGGTCAGGTACTGATGTCGGGCACGCCGGATGAAGTCGTCGAGAACGAAAATGTCCGCCGGGTCTATTTGGGCGAAAACTTCCGTATTTCATAGGCTTGCGCGGAATTGCGCCCAGCGCATGGCTGAAATCACGTATATACACGCCTGTTTTGATTGACTCTGCCGCCGTCTCTTGCCTCAATTGGGTTATGGCATTTCTTCAGTTCCAGTCGGGATCGCGGTGCACCTTTGCTAAGGGGTACGTTTCTCAGCAACTGCGGAATATGCCGATATCCCCCACCCGATAAAAACACGTGCGCTGCGTAACGCGGCGTCAAAATGGGTGTGAATTGTGAAGGAGATCACATGCGTTACCAAATTAGCGGAAAACAGATCGACATCGGCGAGGCACTGCAGACCCATGTGCAGACCGAGCTAGGGGAGGTTGTTGGAAAATATGCCCAGCGCCCGACCGACGCCAATGTCGTCTTTTCCCGTTCTGCGCATGAGTATGTTTGCGAAGCCACCGTGCATCTTTCGACCGGCCTGACTGCGCAGGCCAAGGCCCACGCTATCGAAATCTACGCAGCATTCGAGGCCTGCTGTGACAAGATGGAAACGCAGTTGCGCCGGTATAAGCGCCGCCTCAAGGACCATCACAAGGACCGATCCGAGCCGGTTGAACTCTTTGGTGCTTCCTCTTATATCCTCGCCTCTGACGAATCAGAGTCGGCTGATGAACCTGAATCGCTGCAGCCGATGATCGTGGCTGAGATGGAAACCAAGATCCCATCGTTGAGTGTTGGTGAAGCCGTAATGCAGATGGAACTAGCCGGCGCCCCGGTGCTGGTGTTCCGGAATGAAAACAAGGACGGATTGAATGTCGTGTATCGCCGTGAGGACGGCAACATCGGCTGGATTGATCCGTAACAGGCAAGAATAGCAAGGCAAGCCCCTGCGCAAGCAGGGGCAAGGCCATGGAGCGTGATCATGGAGCTTTCGAGCATACTGAAGCCCGAGGCGGTACGTGTATTGTCCGCCGCTTCCAGCAAGAAGCGGTTGTTTCAGGAAATCGGCGATGTTGCCGAGGGGGCCCTTGGTCTTGACGCGCAGGTTGTTGTGGATGGCCTGCTCGAGCGGGAGAGCCTTGGCCCAACAGGCGTTGGTCATGGAGTTGCCCTGCCACATGCGCGGCTGGGTGATCTCGCCGAAGTGGCTGGCGTTTTCGTAATGCTGGAAAAGCCGATTGATTTCGGTGCGGTAGACCGCCAGCCGGTTGATGTCGCTTTTGCGTTGTTTGCCCCGGAAGAGGCGGGCGTGGACCACCTAAAGGCGCTTGCGCTGGTGTCCAGAACGCTGCGCAATACGTCGGTTTGCGCAAAGCTGCGCGCCAATCCTGATCCGGTCAAGCTCTATGCAATTTTGACCGAGGCGCAGTCGGTCCAGGCGGCTTAACTGCCCCAAAGGCAAAAATAGCCCCCGGTTTTCGGGGGCTTTTGCGTTTTAACCACCGGTTCCCATTTCCAGGGTCCACCAGATCTTCCCGCCGTTCTCCTGGTGCCAGGCAAAGCCCATCTGGGTGGCTTTGGCATCCATGATGACATTTCGCGGTCCGGGTTCCTGCATCCAGGCGGCCAGCGTTTCGGTCTCGGTCTCATAGGTTTCCGAGATCGCCTCGCCGAGGAAGGTGCCGTAATAGCCGACGCGCGTCGCCCGATCCAACGGCGAAGATCCGTCCGAGCCAAAGTGCCAGGGCCGATTCTGTCGCGCCATATCCTTGGAATGGGTGGCGGCCGCGGCATTGAGCTGAGCATTCAGTTGTACCGGCTGAAGGCCCGATGCCTGGCGGAGGGCGTTAACCGAATCCAACATCCGGAATTGCAGCTTTTCTGGATTGCCACGGATCTTGTACACCGTTGGCAGGGGGCGCCCATCTGCCCCATAGGTTGGGGATCCACCCGGCGTACAGGCGGCCAGTGCAATAAAGCTAGCAAACAGTAATGAAATGATACGCGTCATGATCGACCTGATTATTGTGTTGCCATACGGCATAGCGTGACAGAAGGCTGTGGGCAAACGCACAATGGCTTTGTTCTGCGTGATTCTGCCGGTTTCAATTGCGACTGAAGCATTCTGGCAATAAAATGCAGGGGATTTTTAGATTTTCTGTGAAAAGGACCTGCGATCATGGTCAAGAAAAGCATTACTCATACAACCCGACGCGGATTCGTCGCGGGTGTCTCGGCTCTGGTCGCCTCGCCTGCGATTGCCCAATACACCCCCGGAGACCCGCTGCGCCCCGCACCCGAGGACGAACCCGCGGTGCGCCGTAACATCTCTGGCTTCAGGGCGCTGGACTGGCAGCCCTATTTTTCCAACACGAAAAACGGCGCTATCCTTGTCGATACAGTGTCGCGGGCGCTGCATTACTGGTCTGACGATCAATCGGTGTACAAACTATACCCGTCGTCGGTTCCCCTGACCGAAGAGCTGACGCGCCGCGGCCGGACCAGTGTGATCCGCAAGGTCGAGGGCCCAAGCTGGTCGCCAACACCTTCGATGAAGAAAAGAAATCCGGAATGGCCAGACTATATCCCGCCGGGTCCGGATAACCCTCTGGGAACACATGCTTTATATCTAAGCTGGAAATATTACCGAATTCACGGAACCCATGATACGCGCAAAATTGGGCGCCGATCTTCGAATGGGTGCATCGGTCTTTTCAACAACGATATTGCCGAACTGTTCTCAATGGCCAGGGTTGGCACGCAAGTGTTGCTAATTTGACGACATTTCCGCGCAGGTACCCGCTTGTGGCGCAACTTCCATTTGCATTCCAGTTGGATAGCTGATTAGAAAAAAACACGAGGTAAGTCTTGAGTGCATGGTTTCACTATACGGAACCGTGCGTATCCTGGAGGTTAATATGAAGAAACTCGTTCTCGCCGCTGCACTGACTGCTGCTGCTTCGACCGCTTATGCAGGCAACCTGGAAGAGCCGGTTGTTGAAGCACCTGTTGTTGTTGAAGAAACTCAGGGTTCGTCAAACGGCATCATCCTGCCGCTGATCCTGTTGGTTGTTGTTGCCGCAGCTGTTGCAGCAAGCTAATTCGACAAGCGATATCTAAAGAAAAGGCGGTGGAGCTTTCCACCGCCTTTTTTTGTGCCTAGTCGACTGGGTGGCTTAGTCCAGCCAACCCTTTAAATTATCCTCGATCACCTTGCCCAGGGCCGCTATGTGCGATTCGTCATCGTTCAGGCATGGGATATAGGTAAAGCTTTCGCCGCCCGCGTCCTCAAAACTCTCTTTGATCTCTTCGTTGATCTCTTCCAGCGTTTCGATGCAATCGGAGGAAAACGCTGGTGCGATAACGGCGATCTTCTTCTTACCCTGTTTTGCCAACTCGGCCACATGGTCGACCGTATATGGCTTGAGCCATTCTTCCGGGCCGAATCGTGACTGGAAGGTCGATACAAGCTGGTCGTCAGACCAGCCCAACCTTTCTTTCAGCAACCGAGTCGTTTTTGCGCATTGGCAGTGATAGGGGTCGCCTTGTTGCAAGTAGCGTTCCGGCATGCCGTGGTAGGAACAGACCAGTATGTCCGGTTTGTCCACCATCGCGGCATAGGCCTTTTCAACCGAGCCCGCCAATGCGTCGATATAGGCGGGTTCGTCAAAATAGGCGGGCACGGTACGGCTGGCGGGTTGCCACGTTTCATCCATCAGGGCGCGGAAAAACTGATCATTGGCCGTGGCCGTCGTGGCGCCTGCGTATTGCGGGTAAAGCGGAAAGAACAGAATCCGGTCGCAGCCCGCTGCGACCATTTCCCGGACCTTTGATTTGGTCGATGGGTTACCATAGCGCATGCAGAACTCGACCATGACCCTGTCGCCATAGCGTTCCGTCATCGCGTCCCGCATCTTGGCGGTCTGCTCTTTGGTGATCGTCATCAGCGGGCTTTCGCCCTTGTCGTGGTTCCAGATCGACTTGTACGCCTCACCCGAGCTGAAGGGCCGTTTGGTCAGGATGATCCCCTGCAGGATTGGTTGCCATTTCCACTTGGGATAGTCGATCACGCGCTGGTCCGACAGAAACTCGTTCAAATAACGGCGCATGGGCCAATAGCTGTAATCGTCGGGGGTGCCGAGATTGGCCAGCAGGATGCCGACGCGGCCCGTTTTGACTTTGGGGTGATCCGCCGGGGCATGATCGGGGCGTGTGGCGTCAAACATGTTTCACTTCCTGAGATGTCTTTGCTTCGGGCTGAGATAACCGGAATTCCGCATTCGTCAATCGGACAGTTTGCCTTCGCTTGCGCCCAGAGCATCCGCAAGCCGCATCTGGGCCGAGCCCGGACGCAGCGGTTTTGGCTGGCTTTCATCGGGCGACCAGCCAGTTAGGCAGACCAGCTCGAATGTTGCCTTGAGGCGTTTCTGATCAGTGCTGAAATGATTGGCATAGATGTCTTGCGCCCGGGCAAAGACCTGCCGGTTTGTGGGGTGTTTCATGCGGTTTTGCAGGCTGTTGGTTTCACCCATTGCCCGCAGGTCATGCATCAGGTGGGTCAGATCGCGATATTCCGCCGTCAGCCGCGCGGTATCAGCAACCGGCAGGGCCAGTCCGGCGCGTTGCAGCAACCCGCCCAGATCGCGCAGCTCGGCCATAGGCGCGATGCGGGGGCTGAGGCCGCCCGTGACCTCAACCTCGGCCTGCCCAAGTGCGGCGCGCAGTTCCTGCAGGGTTTCACCGCCCAGACAGATCACCAGCAACAGCCCATCAGGCTGCAGCGCGCGGTGACACTGGATCAACTGCCCAACCGGATCATTGGCCCAGTGCAAAGCCATGGCATGGATCACCAGATCATGGGCACCGGGGGTCAGGTCCAGCACCTCGTTATCCGGGATGATCCGCGCCATTGGCAACACATCCTGCCAGACTTGCGCAAAAGGGGTCACGATCGCCGGGTCCGTAAAGCTTTTATTAACCAAGGCGAGCCGATCCTGAACCTCGTCAACTGCGGCGCGGTGCAAGAACAAGGCATCTTCCCGTGCGCGGGACCGACGCCGTGCAAGGATTGCGCGGTCGAACAGTGAGGGTGCGTTGGAATCAGGCAGTTTCATAGGGCGCAACTATCGCATGTGGCAGCGGATTCAAACCGCTGTCCAGATGATCTATCCCCCGCGCTGTCTGGGATGCGGTGATTTGACCGAGGCGGATTTCGGCCTCTGTGGCTCCTGTTGGCGTGAAACGCCCTTTATCGGTGGCGCTGTATGTGAAAGCTGCGGCGTGCCCTTGCCGGGTGAGGCTGATGGCCACCGAATCGAATGTGATGACTGTATGAAAACGCCGCGCCCCTGGCGCGATGGGCGGTCTGCGCTTTTGTATGATGGCAAGGCGCGATCCCTGATTCTGGCTCTGAAACATGGGGACCGGCCCGAGCTTGCACGCCCTGCAGCGCGCTGGATGGCCCTGGCGGGTCGGGATTTGTTTCGCGAGAACATGCTGATCGCGCCGGTACCGCTGCATTGGTCCCGGTTGCTGAAACGCAGGTACAACCAATCCGCCCTGTTGGCGCAGCATCTGGGGCGGCAAACCGGGTTGGAGGCCTGTCCGGACCTTCTGGTCCGACGGACAAGAACGCCGGTTTTGGATGGAAAAACAGCCGCACAGCGCATGGAAACGCTGGAGAATGCGATTGCAGCGCATCCCAGGCGGCTTCGGCAGATGCAGGGGCGCGATATTCTGCTGGTCGATGATGTCATGACATCAGGCGCAACATTGACCTCATGTGCACGTGTCTGTCGTGCATCCGGGGCAAATCATATTTTTGTGTTGACCCTAGCGCGCGTTGCCAAGGATACCTAACTCGCCCAGGATTGTGCGAAACCCAAAGGTACGGAATATGAAATCGGTAGAAATATATACCTCGCCGCTCTGTGGCTTCTGTCACGCTGCAAAACGGCTGTTGAATCAGAAGGGCGTCGAGTTTCAGGAAGTCGATGTGCTGAGGAACCCAAAACGCAAACCTGAAATGATCCAGCGCGCCGGTGGCAAGCGCACCGTACCCCAGATCTTTATCGGATCGCAGCATGTGGGCGGATGCGACGACCTGTATGAGCTGGAACGTCAAGGCAAGCTGGACGGTTTGCTGGCGGCCTGATGAAGAGCGCCCTGCTTCAGATCACCTCGTCGGATGATCCGGCTGAAAACCTGAAAATGGTGCGCGCCCTGATGTCCGAAGCGGCAGGGCAGGGTGCGCGGTTCGTTCTGACGCCCGAGGTGACGAATTGCGTGTCCACCTCCTCCACACGGCAGCGGGAAATCCTGCAATACGAAGAAGACGACCTGACACTTGCGGGGCTGCGCGAGCAGGCCGCGAGCCTGGGGATCTGGTTATTGATCGGCTCGTTGGCGATCAAAACACATGATGCGGATGGTCGGTTTGCCAATCGGTCCTTCATGATTGATCCTCAGGGGCAGATCGTGGCGTGGTATGACAAGATCCATATGTTCGACGTGCAGGTGTCCGAGGCCGAGACGTTTCGCGAGTCCAAAAACTACCGTCCCGGCACACGAGCGGTCATAGCCGAGACAGATTTCGGCAAGGTGGGTCTGAGTATATGTTATGATATCCGCTTCCCCCAACTGTACGCATCTCTGGCGCAGGCTGGAGCGCGCATTCTGACGGTTCCAGCCGCTTTTTCACCGGTCACGGGTGAGGCCCATTGGAAGTCGCTGTTGCGGGCGCGGGCGATTGAAAACGGATGCTGGGTGTTGGCCCCGGCGCAGACCGGTGAACACCCTAAAACCAGGGGAAAGACCCGCAAAACCTACGGTCACAGCATGGTCGTTGCCCCATGGGGAGAGGTCGTCATCGACGCAGGGACCGATCAGGGCATTCACTTTTTCAATTTGGATGATAGTTCTGTTACAGAAGCACGAAGCCGCGTGCCTTCGCTGACACATGTCCGTCCCTTTGACGGCCCCTGATCCAGAATCTGGACTATGACAAACGATACCAATGCCCTCGCGGTCACGCTGTTCAGCGAGATCCTGACCGCAGACCAGTTATTGCGTAACCGGCTCAGCCGAGTGCTGCCCAGGGGCATGGAAATTTCGCATTTCTCGGTTTTGAACCATCTTGTCTTTGTCGGCAACGAACGCAGCCCGGCACAGCTAGCCGATACGTTTCACGTGACCCGAGGTGCCATGACCAATACCTTGGCCAAGCTGGAATGGGCCGGATATATCCACATCCGCCCCGACTGGGACGACGCCCGCCGCAAGATGGTCGCTATCAGCCCCGCTGGGCGGAGTGCTCGGGATCAGGCGATCTCCTCCATTGCGCCGCTGATCAACCGCGTGGTCGGAGAGCTGGGGCTGGAGCGGGTCCGCAGCACCCTGCCCGTACTGCGGGATTTGCGGTTGCAGTTGGAAGGGGAGTAAGGGCGGGAAACGATGTTCTGCGCCAGTACTGGAATTTTGAAGGCGCGAGACGACTTTCTCTAGTCCTTAGGCTCATAGCTGTTGCGAATAGGGCAACCCTTAACTTTCAGAAGAGAGTAAACTCCAAAGTTCCTCCATAGGAATTCGCACGCTAGGCACATCACCATAAACATTGGTTTCATCAACATGATGACAAGAAGTGCCAATACAAACTCGGTAATTGGTATCGCTATTCCGGTGATCTCTCTAATCGCAAGCATCAACACGCTAATCGCAACGAGCGCAATAAACATGCACGCTAGGCCCAACACGCTTCCAATAAACGGGTTTCGATCATAGAGCGGAAGAAACCACTTATTTGTCCAGTTACTTATTATTTTCATCGTAGTGTAGAATTTACCCCGGCTTCACGCTCGCCGTCACATAATTCACGCTCAAATCCCGGTTCGAGATCGACCAGCTCCATAGTATCGGGTTGAACACGAAACCCTTGCGGTCCACCGGGTCCAACCCGGCTTGACGCAACAGGTCGAACAACTCGTCAGGGGTGATGAACTTGTTCCACTCATGCGTGCCGCGCGGCAGCCAGCGCATGATCACCTCGGCACCAAAGATGGCCATCGCATAGGATTTCGGATTGCGGTTGATGGTCGAACAAATCTCAAGTCCGCCTGGTTTCAGCAAATCCCGCGTGGCTGTCAGAAAGCTGAGCGGGTCGGCCACATGTTCGACCACCTCCATGTTCAGAATCACATCAAACTGCTCACCTGCGGCGGCCATAGCCTCGGCAGTGGTGTGGCGATAGTCGATCCCAAGCCCCGATTGCTCGGCATGGATGCGGGCGACGGGCAGGTTGCCCTCGGCGGCATCGGCGCCCACGACCTCGGCGCCAAGGCGAGCCATGGGTTCGCTCAGCAAGCCTCCTCCACATCCGATATCCAGCAGGCGCAGGCCCTCGAACGGGCGCGGGGCCTTCAGATCACGGTCAAATTCGCCTGCGATTTGCTGTGTGATATAATCCAGACGACAGGGGTTCAGCATATGCAGGGGCTTGAATTTCCCATGCGGGTCCCACCATTCGGCGGCCATCGCCTCGAATTTTGCGATCTCGGACGGGTCTACCGTGTTCGGATGCGCTTGCATTCCTGTCTCCGTATGCTCTTTTACGTTTAAGGACTATATAGGGCCATAATGGACAAGTACCCGGACCAAAAGCGCGCAGTGCAATATCTTTACCCGCCGATCGACCCGTTCGATCAGCGAATGGTCGATGTGGGCGATGGTCACCTTATCTATATGGAACAATGCGGCAATCCGGATGGCCTGCCGGTGGTCGTGTTGCACGGAGGCCCAGGTGGCGGATGCAGCCCCGCAATGCGGCGCTATTTCGATCCGGACGTCTTTCGGGTGATTCTGTTTGATCAGAGAGGCTGTGGACGCTCGCGCCCGCACGCGTCGGTCACAGACAACACAACCTGGCATCTGGTGGCCGATATCGAACGGCTGCGCACCCTGTTGAACATCAGTGACTGGGCCGTTTTCGGTGGAAGCTGGGGCGCAACCCTGGCGTTGATCTATGCGCAGGCGCATCCCGACCGGGTGAATAGGCTGATATTGCGCGGCGTGTTTCTGGCAACGCAGGCCGAGCTGGACTGGTTCTATGGTGGTGGCGCGGGCAAGTTCTGGCCCGAGCAATGGTCCAAGTTCACCGCTCTGCTCTCCGAGACTGAGCTTTCCGACACGATTGGGGCCTATAACAAACGTCTGTTCTCAGGGGATCGGGCGACTGAGGTTCTGTACGGACGGGCCTGGTCCGCTTGGGAAAATGCGCTGGCGTCAATCCATTCGAACGGATCCACCGGAGAAAGCCCGGGTGAGTATGCGCGCGCCTTTGCCCGGCTTGAGAATCACTATTTCATCAATCGGGCTTTCCTTGATCAGGACGGGCAGATTCTGGAGCAGATGGATCGGATCGCTCATATTCCCGGCCATATCGTTCAGGGCCGCTATGACATGATCTGCCCACCGCATTCTGCCTGGAACCTGGCCGAGCGTTGGCCGAATGTCGAATTGAAGAT
Source organism: Ruegeria sp. YTSA105 (assembly GCF_059610225.1). Lineage (NCBI taxonomy): Bacteria > Pseudomonadati > Pseudomonadota > Alphaproteobacteria > Rhodobacterales > Roseobacteraceae > Ruegeria > Ruegeria sp. YTSA105. Next base: position 112,720 of record NZ_JBXWNE010000007.1, on the reverse strand, counting down.
GGTCCGTCAGGCAGGCCATGCCCTGTCTGAACCCGGCATCAGTGCCGAACTGGTCCGCATTATGAACCGCGTGGCCGAGGGGGTAGCATGACCCGCATTGACCGCCGCGCGTTGTTTGCATCAGGTGCCGCTGCGGCGCTGTTGGCGGCAACAGGCGCCTCACTGGCGAATACGCCCAAGCCGGGCGGAACCCTGCGGCTTGCGGTGCCGCGTGACGACAGTCTTGAACAGGTTGCACGGGGGGCGGTGTTTGACACGCTGACCGAAATCGCACCAGACGGTACCTTGCGAGGTGAGCTGGCAACAGGATGGCAGACCGATACGGATGCCCGGATCTGGACGTTTGATCTGCGCGATGATGCGGTGTTCCACGACGGCGTAGCATTGGATATCGCTGATGTGATGGCGGTTTTGGCCGAAGTCGGGCGCGCCGAAGCGCTGGCCCCTAACCGGCTGCACCTTGAACTGGCTAAACCTAATCCCGGCCTGCCTTTCCTGCTGGCCGAAAGTCAATTTGTCATCCCGCGGGCTGGTCATAGCGTCAAACCGCTGCAGATCGCCAATGGCACCGGATGCTACCGTGTCGAACGGGCTGAGGATGATCGCCACTTTCTGGGCCGCAAAGTCGTTGACCATTATAAGAGCACTCAGGCCGGCTGGGCGGATACTTTTGAGATTATCGTCATTCCTGATGCCCGCGTCCGGGCCGAAGCATTGCGGGATGGCTATGTGGATATTGCTGCCCTGCCATCATCCGAAGGCTTGAATGGACTGCGCGGTCAGCGCCTTCACCCCAGCGAATCGGATATTGCGCTGGCTGCTGCTGCTCATGTTGGTATGCCCCAGCAGATCGGCGGCGCGCGCGCGCTGGACGACGGACGCATCGCTGAACGGTGGTGGTTGGCGTAAATTCCGGTCAGGGTTCCTGCCGGGGGTTGCAGACTCGGGAAACCCTGCGTATATGCAGTTGCAACAGCGGCGTGTCAGACTTCTGGTCTGGGGCTCCACCGGGAATTTCGACGGGCCGCGCGCCCGTTTTTTTGTGCCCGACTGACAGGGTAGAGTAGCTGATGACAAACGAACTGATAGCCAAAGCTGCCATCGATCGGAGACTGGCCGAGATCATCACCCCAGTGATCGAAGATCTGGGGTATGAGCTGGTCCGTATCCGCCTGATGAGCGGCAAGCAGACCACCTTGCAGATCATGGCCGACAAGCCCGATGGTGGCATCGAAGTGGATGATTGCGCCGAGATATCGAACGCAGTCAGTGCCACACTGGATGTCGAAGATCCGATCCTTGACGCCTATGCGCTGGAAGTGTCCAGCCCCGGCATCGACCGGCCTCTGACACGTCTCAAGGATTTTGAGATGTTCGAGGGCTATGAGGCAAAGATTGAAACCGCCGAACTGATCGACGGCCGCCGCCGCTTCAAAGGTGAGCTGGCCGGGATCGAAGGCGATGAGGTTTTGATCAATATCTCCGAGGGAGATGAGACAATCACCATCGGCTTGCAGTTTGACTGGCTAAGCGATGCCAAGCTGGTCCTGACCGATGATCTGATCAAAGAGATGCTGCGCCAGCGCAAGGACGCCGGTGCCCTGAACGAAAACGCTTTCGACGAGATTGAGACCGAAGGGTCCGAAGAGGAGACGAACTGATGGCAATCACCTCAGCCAACCAGCTGGAGCTGCTGCAGACCGCCGAGGCCGTGGCCCGCGAAAAGATGATCGACCCCGGTCTGGTTGTCGAAGCGATGGAAGAATCGCTCGCCCGTGCCGCCAAAAGTCGCTACGGCGCCGAGATGGATATCCGCGTCAGCATCGACCGCAAGACCGGCAAGGCGACTTTTACCCGCGTCCGCACCGTGGTTGAGGATGAGGAGCTTGAGAACTACCAGGCCGAGATGACCGTTGAGCAGGCCAAGCAATACATGGAAGCGCCGGAAGTCGGTAGCGTCTATGTCGAAGAAGTGCCTCCGGTCGAAATGGGCCGGATCGCGGCGCAATCCGCCAAGCAGGTGATTCTGCAGAAGGTCCGCGAAGCCGAGCGCGATCGCCAGTACGAAGACTTCAAGGATCGTGCAGGCACCATCATCAACGGTGCGGTCAAACGCGAAGAATTTGGCAATGTCATCGTCGATCTGGGTGGTGCCGAGGCTGTTCTGCGCCGCAACGACAAGATTGGCCGAGAAAGCTATCGCCCCAATGACCGTGTGCGCGCCTATATCAAGGAAGTTCGCCGCGAGGTTCGTGGCCACCAGATCTTCCTGTCGCGCACCGCGCCTGAATTCATGGCTGAACTGTTCAAGATGGAAGTGCCGGAAATCTATGACGGCATCATCGAGGTCAAAGCTGTTGCTCGTGATCCCGGATCGCGCGCCAAGATCGCTGTCATTTCCTATGACGGCTCGATCGACCCTGTCGGTGCCTGCGTTGGTATGCGCGGCAGCCGTGTGCAGGCCGTCGTGAATGAGCTGCAGGGCGAAAAGATCGACATCATTCCATGGAATGAAGATCAGCCCACCTTCCTGGTGAACGCGCTGCAGCCTGCCGAGGTGTCCAAGGTTGTTCTGGATGAAGAAGCGGGCAAGATCGAAGTTGTGGTTCCCGAAGAACAGCTGAGCCTTGCCATTGGCCGTCGCGGTCAGAATGTGCGTTTGGCCAGCCAGCTGACCAATCTGGACATTGATATCATGACCGAGGCCGAAGAATCGGCGCGCCGTCAGAAAGAATTCGAAGCCCGCACCAGCCTGTTCATGGAAAGCCTGGATCTGGACGAGTTCTTTGCGCAACTGCTGGTCTCGGAAGGGTTTACCAACCTGGAAGAAGTCGCTTATGTCGAGCTCGACGAGCTGTTGGTCATTGACGGCGTCGACGATGGCACCGCGCAGGAACTGCAGACCCGTGCGCGTGAACACCTGGAAGCACAGGCCAAAGCGGCGCTGGATGCAGCGCGTGAGCTGGGTGTCGAGGACAGCCTTATTGAATTCGAAGGTCTGACACCCCAGATGGTAGAAGCGCTGGCCAAGGACGACGTGAAAACGTTGGAAGATTTTGCCACCTGCGCTGACTGGGAACTGGCTGGTGGTTGGACCACAGTTGATGGTGAGCGTATCAAGGATGACGGCGTTCTGGAGCCTTTTGGCATAACGCTGGAAGAGGCACAGGATCTGGTCATGACCGCACGCATCATGTTGGGCTGGGTTGATCCTGCCGAACTGGAGCAGGCTGAAGAAGACGGCGTAGCGGCCGACGAGGAAGCCGAGGCCTGATCGCAGGCTTCGGGTGGCGCACATGGGTCGCGGTGGCGTCCATAAGGATCGGTCTGACGGACCCGAACGCAAGTGCATTGCCACTGGCGAGGTTCAGCCTAGATATGGGCTGATCCGCTTTGTGGTCGGGCCAGACGGTCAGGTCTTTCCTGATGTCGCGGCAAAACTGCCGGGGCGCGGTGTTTATGTCTCGGCTGACCGCAGCGCGTTGGACAAAGCCATTGGCAAGAAATTGTTCGCGCGGGGGTTCAAGGCGCAGGTCACTGTGTCAAAGGATCTGGCCGATGAGGTTGAAAAGCAGATTGCGCGGCGCGTGATCGAGCTTTTGAGCCTCGCGCGCAAGTCCGGTGATGCGGTTGCTGGCTATGAAAAGGTCAAGGCAATGCTGGACCGGGAAGAGGCCCAGATATTGCTTCAGGCGTCCGATGGATCGGGGCGCGGCAAGTCGAAACTCAGCACGCCGCACTTTGGGAAATACATCGGCTGGTTGACCGCAGACGAACTTGGGGCGGCATTTGGGCGCCAAACCGTGATTCATGCGGCCTTGGCCTCTGGCGGACTCGCCAAACGTGTTGTAGAGGAAGCGCAGCGCCTGCATGGCTTGCGCGAAACGGATGACGGCGGCAAGGGCCGCGCGGAAGGGTAAGAAGCTTTATGAGCGATAGTGACGGCAAAAAGACATTGGGTCTTCGTGGCGGGGCGCGCCCCGGAAATGTGAAACAAAGTTTCAGCCACGGACGTACCAAGAATGTCGTGGTGGAAACCAAACGCAAGCGCGTGGTGGTCCCCAAGCCGGGTGCGGCCAAAACCGGTGGTGGAGCTACGCCATCAGGTGATCCGTCGCGTCGTCCAGCCGGGATTTCCGACGTGGAAATGGCGCGCCGGATGAAGGCGCTGCAGGCTGCCAAGGCGCGTGAGGTCGAAGAGGCCGCCGAGCGTCAGGCCGCTGAAAAAGCGCGCGAGGAAGAGCGTGCCCGTCGCCGTGCGGAACTAGAGGCCAAAGAGCGCGAACAGCGCGAGGCCGAAGAACGCGCGCGCGCCAAGGCCGAAGAGGAAGAACGCAAGCGCAAAGAGGCTGAAGATGCCGCTAAGCGTGTCGCGGCGACCCCGACTCCAGAAGAGCCAAAAGCCGCCCGCAGCCCGGCCAGCAAGCCTGCGCCTGCAGCAACGCCACGCAAGCAGGATCGCGAGCGTGAACAGCGCGGCGCGCGCACCAAGGGCCGTGACGATAACCGCCGTTCAGGCAAGCTGACTCTGGGTCAGGCGACCGGTGGTGAAGGTAATCGTCAGCGTTCGATGGCAGCCATGAAGCGTAAGCAAGAGCGCGCGCGTCAGAAAGCCATGGGCGGCGCGGTCGAGCGGGAAAAGGTTATCCGCGACGTACAGCTGCCCGAGGCGATTGTCGTGTCCGAGCTGGCCAACCGTATGGCCGAGCGTGTCGCGGACGTTGTCAAATCGCTGATGAACATGGGCATGATGGTCACGCAGAACCAGACCATTGACGCTGATACTGCGGAACTGATCATCGAAGAATTTGGCCACAAGGTCACGCGCGTCTCGGCCTCTGACGTCGAGGACGTCATCAAAGAGATCGAAGACAGCGAAGGCGATCTGCAGTCGCGTCCGCCGGTCATTACCATCATGGGTCACGTTGACCACGGTAAGACCTCGTTGCTGGACGCGATCCGCGACGCTCGCGTTGTGGCGGGTGAGGCCGGGGGTATTACCCAGCATATTGGCGCTTATCAGGTGAAAACCGATGGCGGCACAACGCTGTCTTTCCTGGATACACCGGGCCACGCGGCCTTTACCTCGATGCGTTCGCGCGGGGCACAGGTCACGGATATCGTGGTTCTGGTTGTTGCTGCGGATGACGCGGTGATGCCGCAGACGATCGAGGCGATCAACCACGCCAAAGCGGCGGGTGTCCCGATGATCGTTGCGATCAACAAGGTCGACAAGCCGGACGCAAACCCGGACAAGGTGCGCACCGATCTGCTGCAGCACGAAGTCATCGTTGAGAAAATGTCGGGTGAGGTTCAGGACGTCGAAGTGTCCGCCATCACCGGTCAGGGTCTGGACGAGCTGCTGGAAGCCATCGCGTTGCAATCCGAAATTCTTGAGCTGAAAGCCAACCCGAATCGCGCCGCCCAGGGTGCCGTGATCGAGGCGCAGCTGGATGTGGGCCGTGGACCTGTTGCTACCGTTCTGGTTCAAACCGGTACATTGCGTCAGGGCGATATCTTTGTTGTGGGTGAGCAATACGGTAAAGTCCGTGCGCTGATCAACGACAAGGGCGAACGCGTCAAAGAGGCAGGACCCTCGGTTCCGGTTGAGGTTCTGGGTCTGAATGGCACGCCCGAGGCCGGGGACGTTCTGAACGTGACCGAGACTGAAGCGCAGGCGCGTGAAATCGCAGCCTACCGTGAACAGGCCGCCAAGGACAAACGCGCCGCCGCCGGTGCCGCAACCACCCTTGAACAGCTGATGCAGAAGGCCAAGGAAGACGAAAACGTCACCGAGCTGCCAATTCTGATGAAAGCGGACGTGCAGGGTTCTGCCGAAGCCATCGTTCAGGCGATGGAGAAGATCGGCAACGACGAAGTACGCGTGCGGGTGCTGCATTCAGGCGTCGGCGCGATCACCGAAACGGATGTCGGCTTGGCGGAAGCGTCCGGAGCCCCAATCTTGGGCTTCAACGTGCGTGCCAATGCTTCAGCCCGGAACACCGCGAACCAAAAGGGCGTGGAAATCCGCTACTACTCGGTGATCTACGATCTGGTCGACGACGTGAAAGCCGCCGCATCAGGCCTGTTGAGCGCCGAGATCCGCGAAAAGTTCATCGGTTATGCCGAGATCCGCGAAGTCTTCAAGGTTACGGGCGTTGGCAAGGTTGCTGGCTGTCTGGTTACAGAAGGCGTGGCGCGTCGTTCCGCAGGTGTCCGCCTGCTGCGCGACAACGTCGTGATCCACGAAGGCACGCTGAAAACGCTGAAGCGCTTCAAGGACGAAGTGGCCGAGGTTCAGTCGGGTCAGGAATGCGGTATGGCATTCGAGAACTACGACGATATCCGCGCCGGCGACGTCATCGAAATCTTCGAGCGCGAAGAGGTCACCCGGACACTGGATTGATCCGGACAGAACTGAAATTCGGAAAACAGCGGCTCCAACGGGCCGCTGTTTTTCTTTTGGAGAGCTGACGTGAGCCTTTGACTTTTAGCGCGAGTTTTTCTGAGGTTAATCATCAAGTCGCACCGGGTAGCCTTGGTTCAAGAGGCAAAGTAAATCTAGGTTGCTGTCGGCTATGCGGACTTAGCGGCCAATAGGGTTCACCGACGCAGTGCCCGTAGCCAGGCTCAGGCTCGCGACCACGTGCTGTGTATATCTCTCTGCAAGTGAAGTACTTGTACGCCAAAAATAGGAAAGTGGAGGTTCCGATTTGAACTATTGGAAAAGCAAGTAGTGTCCGCGACCGCTTATGCATGTTTCGCGAGATTGGTTTGACGTCAAAATCTGAGCTGGATGCTGCACAGATCGTTGACCAAGAGTCGCCCTCCCAGATCACGGTCAGTCATGAGACAAGAGTTGGCAAAGTGCGAGTTGCGATCAGACATAATCAACAGAACAGCTTGAGCTTGCGCGACTGGCACACCGATCCATCGGTTGCGGGTGTTTTGGGCATTCTGCATCGCACACAGGCAAGATGGAGGGCCTGTCAGGCATCCGCGATTATCAAATCGCTCGCCTTTTCCCCGATCATGATTGCCGGTGCGTTGGTGTTGCCACTGACGATCTCGGGCATGATCGAACAATCGGCCACGCGCAGATTTTCTAGTCCGTGAACCCTTAGTTTAGGATCGACAACAGATGCCTCAGAGCTTCCCATCGCACAGGTGCCGGTTGGGTGGTAGATTGAGGTCGAATTCGACCTGGCCCAATCCAGCGTAGCGTCATAGTCATTGCAATTCAGATCTTCTGTTGGTCGAAACTCTTCCGAAATCTTCGAGGCCAAAGGGTTTTTCTTGGCAATTCGCCGCGCGATATTCACGCCATCGACTATGGTCCTGCAATCTGTTTCTGTGGACAAGTAGTTCGGTATGATCTTGACATGTTTGGACGGATCGGGGCCGTTCAGGCGCAACTCCCCCCTGCTTTCCGGGCGCAGCTGGCAGACCGACATTGTAAAGGCCGAGAACGGGTGTACGCCCTCGCCCGGGCTGTCAGCGGACCAGGGTTGGACATGAAACTGTATATCGGGTGTCTCTACATCCGGGCGCGTTTTCATAAAGCCGGTGGCAAGGCTGGCCGCCATTGTCATAGGCCCGGCACGGAACAGTGCATATTTCAGAGCGATGCGCGCCTGATTGAAGAGGCTGCGGACTTCATCATTCAGTGTTGGTTCATTGCACTTGAACACCAGGCGCGCCTGTAAATGATCCTGCAAGCCCTTACCAACGCCAGACAGGGCGTGAAGCGGTTCGATTCCGTTTTCTTTGAGGTGGTCCGGGTCTCCAATCCCCGACAACATCAGGATCTGGGGCGAATTGATCGCGCCACCAGACAGGATAATCTCGCGTCGAACCTTCAGAGTTTGCTCGACCCCTGACCTGTCACGGTAAACCAGCCCGGTCGCCTTTTTCCCGTCCAAAACCACGCGCGTCACAAATGCGTTGGTGATGATGTTAAGATTCTGACGACTTCGAATGGGTTTGAGATAAGCCACAGCCGCGCTGCAGCGACGACCGTTGCGTGTGGTCAATTGGAAATAACCTACGCCTTCTTGTTCGGCGCCATTGTAGTCGGGATTGAACGCGTAGCCTGCAACCTGTGCTGCGGCAACCCAGGCGTCGCAGATGGGGCGTTGAATGCGCATGTTCGAAACAGACAAAGGCCCGCCAATGCCGTGAAACTCATCTTCACCGCGTTCTTGATCTTCGCAACGTTTAAACAGGGGCAAGACATCGTCCCACCCCCATCCCTCATTGCCCATTTGCCGCCAGCGATCGTAGTCTTCTTTCTGGCCGCGGACATAAAGCAGCCCGTTCAGCGAGGATGAGCCGCCCAGCACCTTGCCTCGTGGCCAGTCTATGGATCGTCCATTAAGCCCCGGATCGGGTTCAGTGCGATAGCACCAGTCAACCGACGGGTTGTGCATTGTTTTGAAATAACCGACCGGAATGTGAATCCACGGGTTGGTGTCGCGACCGCCAGCCTCCAGCAATGCGACGGTCGTATTGGGATCAGCACTCAAACGGTTGGCAATGACACAGCCCGAAGATCCTGCTCCGACTACCGCATAATCGACTTCCATAACTGTCTCCTCCCGACGCGACTGAAAAAAACTCTATGCAAGATGCGAGAAATATACTAGCCTTTTTTGATACAAAACGTCTCATTAATTGCGATCAGGGAGGTAGGCAATGGAGATCGGTAAGAAACTAAGTGGCATTTCCCGGCGAGATTTTTTTCGTGTGGCCGGGCGGTATGGCATGAGTTCGACACTGCTGGCGGCAGGTGGGTTCGGTGGCGCGATGAGCCTGGCGAATCTGGCGCAGGCAGCCGAATCAACCTATGAAAAGCGCTTCTCGAAAGAGCCAAAGCACACGCTTAAATTTGGCGCATCGGGCTTTAACACCCGCAATCTGCTGATCGAACGCGCCGGCGCGATCGAGTTTGCACGCGATCTGGAAGAGCGCACGGACGGTGAAATTCGGATCGAGTTCATTGGCGATAACCAGATCTGCGGGCAGCTGAGCTGTGTTGAAAAAACTCAGCAGGGCATTGTTGATATTTACGCGGCCTCGACCCAGAACTCGGCTGGAGGCGCGCCGTATCTCAACGTGCTGGACTATGCTTACATGTTCCCCAGCCGGGCAGCGCAGTATCACTTCTTCTACAGCCCGGCGAGCCAGCGCATTCTGCGTGATCCGCTTGAGAAACGGCACGGCCTGAAGTTCCTGTTTACCCACTGTGAATTGCGCGGCCTGCAAATGGGTTCGACCTTTGCCGACAAGCCGACCGTCACCAAACTGGAAGAGCTGTTCGGTACAAAGAACCGTGTGACGGGTACGCAGCTGGGACGCATTGCGATGCAGCTGTTGAACCTGAATCCGGTACCGGTTGCATGGGAAGAAACTCTGGATGCGTTGAAGACTGGTCTGATCGACGGGGCTGAAACGTGGGCATCGGCCGTCGCATATGCCAACATGGCTCCAGTGGTGTCGCAGTCAGTTAACCTGAAATTCTTCTGCGGCACTGAACATACCTCAATGTCGGCCAAAGTGTTCGACAGTCTGGGCGGGGAGCTGCAGGATGCTGTGATGGAGTCTTCCTACTTTACGCAGGCTTTGATTCAAGGTGCCAATGAAGCGGCTTTGCTGAACACTGTCGGTTTCTCGGAACCGCAGCTGCCTGATACTATCTTCGCCGAAAATGGAGTACGTCCGGCATTCCTGCCAGATGATCAGATCAAACTGGCCGAAGAGATGTGCGCCCCGAACTACAACCCCGAACCTTGGGCGCAGTGGCGTGAGCGTTTGAACAAATGGGCCGGTGGCATCGATACCTATCAGGAAATCTACGACATCGCGCGTGAGATTCCGGCAGACACCCTGCCGGAAAACGTAGAACCGCGCCGTTGGTGGAAAGGCGAAGCCTGATACAAAAGACGAACCGGCCCCAAGCGGGCCGGTTCTAATACACACCGACTGGGAGGACGGGGTACATGTCGTTTTGGGCAGACACAGGCGCGATCTTCAGTGCCTTTCTCAGCCAGGATTCGTTCGAGATTCAATCAGCGCTGGAATCGGACGCCGCATGGGTGTTGGGCGCGGTTGTTTCAGCCATGGGCGGATTCGTGATCATGCTGATCTATCGGACAGTGCCGTTTATCGAGCGCCATCTGGAGCGGTCGGTGATGGTATATTCTTACCTCGCCATTGCGTTGATCATTTTCTGGGGCGTGATCGACCGATTCGTGTTCAACGATCAAGAACCGTGGTCCACCACTATCCCTCCCTTGTTGTTTATGGTGATGGCGTGGTTCGGGGCCACGTACAATGTTCGCCTGCGGACGCATCTGAGTTTCAATGAGTTCCGCACCGCAATGCCCCGAGGCGGGCAGTTGGCCTGTTTGATCCTTGATGCGGTGTTGTGGTTCATCTTTGCCGTGATCGTCATCGTGACGACCACGCGACTGGTTGCGTTATCGGCGTCAAATTTTCAGATCGTTCTCGGCACGGACAATATCATGCAGTGGTGGTTTTTGCTGGCCGCGCCTCTTTCGTTCTTTTTGATGATCGGGCGTGTGTTTCAGAACCTCGCCGACGATCTGCAAAACTGGAAAACAGGTGAGCCGCTGATCAAGCAGGCCGTGATCGGAGCAGACTGATGACAGACGGAACTTTGGTTACACTGATCTCACTTGGGGTTACCTTTCTGTTCATGCTGGGCGTGCCGGTGTTTTTGGTCATCGGCTATTGGGTGATCGGCTGCTCATTCGTCCTTGGCTTGACGCTGGACAATATGGGGGCCGAACTGTTGAACGTGTTCAACAAAGGCTTTGCCCTGCTCGCGATGCCGCTCTTTATCCTGACCGGAGACCTGATCAACAAGTCTGGTATTGCCCGAAGGCTCAGCGATTTCGCCTATGCCTGTCTGGGCTGGATACGTGGTGGGTTGGCGATGGCATCGCTTGGTGCCTGCGGGTTATTCGCGGCGATTTCGGGATCAAACTCGGCGACGACAGCCACAATTGGTTCGATGCTGCACCCCGAGATGGTCAAAGGTGGCTATGACGAACGGTTCAGCGCGGCGACCGCTGCGGCAGGGGGTACTGTAGGGATCATAATCCCGCCGTCCATTATCTTCATCGTCTACGGATTCCTGATGAACCTGCCGATTTCCGAGTTGTTCGTGGCGGGCATTCTTCCGGGCGCGCTCATGGTCTTTGGTATGCAATTCGCGTGCTGGATCATTTGCCGCATGAACGGGTGGGGCCATCTGATCCCTTTGCAGCTCAACCGGATACTGAAAACGGCATTTGGCGCCTGGCTTGGATTTTTCGCCATTGGGCTGGTGCTGTGGGGCATCTACACAGGCAAGTTTTCCCCGACAGAAGCCGCGGGCGTGACAGTTGGCTTCTGTGTGATCGCTGGTTTGGTCAGCTATCCGATCAACCGGATTATGGGGGCCAGAAACGACATATCGCCAACCGAGAAGAGTTACGCCGAAATGTTCGTGGTCGAAGGCTTTACGATCCCCGAGATCCCCTCGATCGTCATCCGCTCGGCCCAGATCACTGGCATCCTCGCACCGCTGATCGCGATATCAGTGGTGATGCAACAGATCTTGTCATTGCTCGGCGCGCAGCAGACAATCGGGGATTTCGTGACTTCAATGGGTGGATACTATGCGGTTCTGTTCACATCGATGGTGATCGTTTTCTTTTCTGGAATGGTTTTGGAAAGCCTACCTGTAACCATAATTCTCGCCCCAATTCTTGCGCCAATCGCGGCCTCGGTTGGGATTGATCCAATCCATTTCTCGGTGATCTTCCTTGTGGGGGCGTCCATTGGATTCATCACACCACCTTATGGGCTGAACCTCTATGTGGCTTCAGGAGTAACAGGAGTACCCTATTTCCGGTTGCTTCGGTATACGGTACCCTATTTGGTGGCGCTTCTTTCGGTTTGGATTTTAGTGTCGCTTGTGCCCGATCTGGCCTTGATACTGCTGCCAAATAGCTAGACTGTTGCAGGATGGCCGAGACGGAAACACAAGAAAAAGAAACTCAAATACCAACCAACCTCCGCCTCCTGCTGATCCTCGAGGAGGTGGCGCGGCGTGGCGTTTCCGTAAAACCATCGGATCTGATTGAGGCATTAGGTCTGGCCAAGCCAACAATTCACCGTCTGCTGCAAACCGCAGAAGCCGAAGGGTTTCTGCAGCGGGATCTCGATGGCAGATCATATGGCCCGGGACACCGGCTGCGACTGCTATCGGTCAACACCATGTCGTCCGAGCATTTGCGCACTGCGCGACTGGCGATCTTGCGCAGTGTGGCTGAAACTGTTGGCGAGACATGTAATCTCGCCATTCCAGACCGCGAGGGCATGATCTATCTCGACCGGGTGGAAACGAAGTGGCCCCTGCGAATTCAACTGCCGGTCGGGACACAGGTGCCCTTCCATTGCACGGCCAGCGGCAAGATGTACCTGTCCACACTACGGCAAAGAAAGCTGGATGGGTTTCTTTCGGCAGGACATCTACAACCACAAACCGAACGCTCGCTGACCGATCCCAAGGCATTGCGATCTGAGATCCGACGTATCTCTGAGAATAGTTATTCCACCGATGACGAGGAATTCATGACCGGAATGACTGCCCTAGCAGTACCCGTTCAGGATGGACAAGGCCGATTGGTAGGCACGCTTTCGGTTCACGCGCCGACACAACGTCATGACGTCAACAGTCTGATGTCGTTTCTGGGCATACTTCAGAAGGGAGCGAAGCAGCTTTCGGCTCTTTTGAGCCAGTGACTAATGCTTCAGATGACAGTCAAAGCGTGATTTTTTTCACCATATGCGAATTCGATCATCGACCGGTTTGGAGAATTCTGCACCAGAACGGATGAGAGCGCGATAAAAGTTCCGTGTACTCCGTACGTTCAACTTTGCAGAGTCGACATTAGCGCACCGCTGCCACTCCTAGCTAGCGCAGCATCTGTCACTCTGGGCTCAAACCGGACACTTGCGGTACCGCCACAAATGCAGGGATATGGCGACTGGCTCAGTGCATGACGCAAAGGTCAGAATATTCTTTCGCCCAACACCTATGACTACCGAGGAGCCGGCAGGAACGTGCTTGCGTGCATGATGATGTCGAAATGCTGCATCCCTTTCTGCAGATCAAAACTGACAGAATGCCCGCCTTTACGCAGCAATTCCGCATAGTCCCGGCTTTGACGAATGAATTCGGGTGTGTCGCGCTCGGCGACGGTTACATGGTAACGCGGACCGGGGGCGGGCAGGTGCAGGATGGGTGAGAGATCGTGTATCTCGACCGGGGTCAGTTGCAGCGGGTCATTCACCGGCGTCAGGCTGATCGGTTCAAGATCATAGACGCCGCTGATCAGAATCACCTCTCGTACCCGCAAGCCGGCGCGGGCTAGCGCATCGGCTGAAGTCGCCATCATCATGGCTGCCAGATGTGCCCCGGCGCTGTGCCCCGACAAGGTGATCTGCGCCTGATCGAACCCAAGGGCCGTCGCCTGTGATCCCAGCCAAAGCAGGGCATCGCGGCACTCTTTGATCATCTGATCCAGTCGGGCCTCAGGTGCGAGCTTATAGTTCAGCGTTGCAAAGGCTTGCCCGTTTTCCACCAGTGTAGGGGCCATCATCGCCGACTCACGCTGACTGAGCGCCTGCCAGTAACCTCCGTGAATAAAGACATGCAGCGGAGCGTTGGCCGTCGACGCAGGAAAGAAGTCGAGCACCTGTTCAGATGTTTCGCCGAAGGGCAGGTTTTCCCGGCATTCCATCCGGGCGCGGTTCTGCGCACTCAGCGCGGCGTAGCTTTCAAGATAGGGTGTCAGATCGCCGCCAACCATCGAACTGGGAGAATACTCCTGCTCCAGCTCTGTCTGAGTGAAACCACGATACAGCATCGCCTACTCCTGCCCGCTATACATCAATTCGGTGCGCACATCGTAGAGATCGTGAAAGAATCGCAAGTCCAGCGCTTTGCGCAGGAACGACACACCGCTAGACCCGCCTGTACCTGGCTGGTTGCCAATAACTCGCTCGACCGCGGTGACATGATCAAACCGCCAGCGCTGGAACAGGGATTCAACGTCCATCAGCTTTTCGGCCAGCGCATAGAGGTCCCAATACTGATCGGTATTGTGAAACACCTGAGCCCAGATTTTCACCACGCGCGGGTCGCCGGAATAGGGTTGTGCAAAGTCACGGTTCAGCAGGTCATCAGGCACGTCAAACCCTTGCCGGGCCAGCATGTGCAGCACTTCGTCGTAAAGCGAAGGCTTGGTCAGTGCGGCATCCAATAATTCCATGACTTCGGGATCATGCTGGTGAACCTTCAGGGTCGAGGCATCCTTGTTGCCCAGAATGAATTCAATCTGACGATAGCCATAGCTTTGAAATCCCGAGGAGCTGCCAAGTGCTTGCCGAAAGGTCATGTAATCGGCGGGGGTCATGGTCAGAAGCGTTTCCCACGCGGAAATCAACTGCCGCTGGATTGCTTTGACCCGGTCGAGATTCTTCATTGCCGGGCCAAATTCGTCCTCTTGCAGAAAGCGGCGTACTTCGACCAGCTGGTGATGCATCAGCTTCAGCCACAGCTCGCTGACCTGATGGATGATGATGAACAGCATCTCATCTGGTTGCGCGGGATCCTGAAACGTCTTTTGCAGATTCAGTAGGGTTTTGAGCTGCAGGAAGTCGCCATAGCTCTTGCGGTGGGTTTCGGCGAAATCCGTGACCAGAGTGTCCTCGATCCCGCGTTCAAGATACCGGTTGTCCTTGTCGCTCATCTGCGCCTCCAAACACCTGAGTTCCCTCCTGTTTAGGGGGTGAAGCCGTTTAACGCCAGAGGGTTAGGTCCAATCCAGAACAACCTTGCCGGATCGACCTGATTTCATCTCGCCAAAGCCCTTGGCAAATTCATCAACCTTGAAACGGTGCGTGATCACTCGGCTGACATCCAAACCGTTCTGTAACATGGCAATCATCTTATACCAGGTCTCGAACATCTCGCGCCCATAGACACCTTTGATGGTGATGGCCTTGAATACGATGCGGGACCAGTCCACGGGGGATTTTCCAGGTGGGATGCCCAGCAGAGCGATCTTGCCGCCCATCACCAGTGCCTCGACCATCTGGTCCAGTGCAATTTGTGAACCTGACATCTCTAGCCCGACGTCAAAACCTTGCTGCATGCCCAGTTCGGCGATCACGTCCTGCAAATCTTCCTTGGTCACATCGACAGGGCGCAAGGTTGGCACAACATGCGCAGCCAGCGTCAAGCGGTCCGGATTGATATCGGTGATCACCACATGCCGCGCGCCTGCATGGCGGGCCACGGCGGCGGCCATGATGCCGATGGGGCCTGCACCGGTGATCAGCACATCCTCACCCAGCAGATCAAAGCTGAGTGCAGTGTGCACAGCATTCCCCAACGGGTCGAGAATGGCTCCGATTTCGTCGGGAACGTCATCGGGCAGGGGCACCACGTTGAAGGCAGGTAGTTTCAGGTATTGCGCAAAGGCACCCTGTTCGTTGACGCCGATTCCGCGCGTGCCGGGATCCAGATGGAACTTGCCAGCGCGGCTTTGGCGGCTGTCGGTTGTGATCAGGTGCCCCTCGCCGGAGCAGCGCTGGCCGATCTCAAGCCCGGTCACGTTGCGCCCGATCTCAACGATTTCACCGGCAAATTCATGGCCGGTGATCATCGGGGTGGGCACCGTGGCGGCGGCCCAGTCGTCCCAGTTCCAGATGTGGATATCGGTGCCGCAGATGCCGGTCTTGTTGATGCGGATCAGCACTTCATCCGGGCCGATCTCGGGCACCGGGGCCTGCACCATCCACAGCCCCTCCTCGGGTTTGGATTTTTCCAGCGCTTTCATCGTATTGGGTCGCATCAGATAATCCCCAGCTCTTTGCCGACCTTGCCAAAGGCGGCCAGCGCACGGTCCAGCTCATCCTTTGTCAGCGTCGCATTCATCTGCGTTCTGATCCGTGCCTTACCGCGCGGGACGACGGGGAAGAAAAAACCCGAAACATAAACGCCTTCGTCAAACAGCTTTGCGGCCATGTCCTGCGCCAGTTGTGCTTCGCCCAGCATTACCGGGATGATCGGGTGTTCGCCCGGTAGAAGGTCAAAACCCAACTTTTCCAATCCCGCGCGCCAATACTTGGCGTTGCCGAACAGTTGCGCGCGCAGCATGTCGCCCTCTTCGACCAGACGGATGGCTTCGATCCCGGCAGCAACGATTGAAGGCGGCAGCGAATTTGAGAACAGATAGGGCCGCGCCCGCTGCCGCAGCAGGTCGATCACCGGCTGCGGCCCGGCGATATAACCGCCGATTGCCCCCCCAAGTGCCTTGCCCAAGGTTCCCGTCAGAATATCCACAGCGACACCGAACTGATCCGGTGTACCAGCCCCGTTCGGACCCATGAATCCGGTGGCATGGCAGTCATCGACCATGACAATGGCGTCATATTTGTCCGCCAGTTCGCGGATTTTCGGCAAGTTAGCCAGATAGCCATCCATCGAAAACACACCGTCTGTCGCGATCATGATGTGACGCGCGCCGTCCTCGCGTGCCTGCTTCAGCCAGGCCTCCAGATCGTTCATGTCGTTGTTCAGATAACGATAACGTTTGGCCTTGCACAACCGTACCCCGTCGATGATTGAGGCATGGTTCAGACTGTCCGAGATGATGGCGTCTTCAGGCCCTAACAAAGGCTCAAACAGCCCTCCATTGGCATCAAAACAGGCGGCAAACAGGATCGCATCGTCCTTATTCAGGAATTGTGCCAGCTTCTGTTCCAGCTCACGGTGAATGTCCTGTGTGCCACAAATAAACCGGACCGAGGCCATGCCGAACCCTTTGGGCTCCATCGCATCTTTGGCGGCGGCGATCAGTGCCGGATGATCGGCCAGACCCAGATAATTGTTGGCGCACAGATTGATGACCTGCCTGTCGCCCACAGTAATTTCGCCGCCCTGGGGCGAGGTGATCATTCGTTCACGCTTGTACAGACCCTCCGCTTCGATCTGCACGAGGGTGTCGGTGACATGGGACAGGAATGCATCTGACATGGCGATCTCCGTTCAACTGAGTCGCATGTCTAACATAACGGATGAAATTCCCAAATAGGGGAATTACAGTATGAAGGAAAAATTTCCGTAAAGGCGGAAATGCGCCGGTGTCAGGCGTTTTTGACGATCAGGAACACCCTTGCTGGCTTCTTGGCAGTAATTGAGTGCAGAACGTCGGCCGCGTATCGCGCGGTGTCGCCCTGGTTCAGTTCGCTGACGGCACTGCCCGAGGTGACGCGCACCGCACCTTCAAGTACCGTCAACTGTTCATGCGCGCCGCGGGCGTGTGGTTGGCTGTTCAGCGCGCCATCACTGTCAAAGCGGATATCGTAGACCTCGTGGCCACCGGCCTCTTCGGGCGGGGAGAGGATACGGATGCGGCAATTCTGGCCCATATTGTCGATGCTGGGCACTTCGTCGCTGCGCAGGGTTTCGATCTGATCGGCGTTATTGGCCTCTTCCAGCAGGCCAGCGAAGTCCACCTGCAGGGCGCGGGTCAGGTTCCACAGGGTCGAGATCGTCGGGCTGCTTTCACCGCGTTCGATCTGGCTGACCATGGATCGGGACACGCCGCTGAGATTGGCCACAGCTTCCAGCGACAGGCCTTTGGCGCGGCGGGCCTCTTTCAGGCGGGCGGGCAGGCGCGTCAGGATATCGTCTGAATTTTCCGTCATGACGGAATCTCATGCGCGTTTGGTGGCCTCATGTCAATTCCGCTTGTGACGGTACGTCCTATGGGACAGTTCCAATGGCTGGATGCATAGTGCCCGCAAATCCACGAGGAGAAGAGACATGAAAGATATCGTCATTCTTGATGGTGCGCGCACCGCGATTGGCACATTTGGTGGCGCTTTGGCTTCAACTGCGCCGATTGATCTGGCGACCGTTGTGACTGAAGCGGCGATGGAGCGATCTGGAGTTGCGCCCGAGCAAATCGGCAATGTGGTGTTTGGTCATGTCATTAATACCGAACCACGCGACATGTACCTGTCACGCGCCGCGGCCAAGCAGGCCGGTATCCCCGTTGAAACGCCCGCGATGAACGTAAACCGTCTGTGCGGGTCCGGTGCGCAGGCGATTGTGTCGGCGGTACAGTCCCTGATGCTGGGCGACGCTGAATTCGCTGTAGCTGGTGGCGCCGAAAGCATGTCGCGGAGTCCGTATATCGTGCCACAGGCACGCTGGGGAGCGAAGATGGGCGATGTCACCTCGATGGATATGATGCTGGGCGCGTTGAACTGCCCGTTTGGCACTGGCCACATGGGCATTACGGCGGAAAACGTTGCTGATGAGCACCAGATCACACGTGAGCAGATGGATGAATTCGCGATGGCCAGCCAAACCCGTGCGGCGGCTGCGCTGGAGGCGGGGTATTTCCAAAGCCAGATCACGCCGGTTCAGGTCAAGGTCAAGCGCGACATGGTCGATTTTGTGGTCGACGAGCATCCCAAACAGACATCCGCCGAGGCGCTGGCCGGGCTGCGTCCTGCCTTCCGCAAGGATGGTCGGGTGACGGCAGGCAACGCGTCGGGCATCAACGATGGTGCGGCCGCGATGGTACTGGCCACGGCGGAGGCGGCCGAGAAGGCGGGTCTGAAGCCGAAAGCGCGGATTTTGGGATATGGCCACGCGGGCGTACGCCCCGAGGTGATGGGCATTGGTCCGGTTCCTGCGGTGCAGAACCTGATGGCACGGACTGGTCTGACGCTGGATGATTTCGATGTGATCGAAAGCAACGAAGCTTTTGCCGCGCAAGCGTTGGCCGTGAACAAAGAGCTGGGCTTGGATGCCGCCAAGGTAAACCCGAATGGCGGGGCGATTGCGCTGGGCCATCCGGTGGGTGCAACCGGTGCGATTATAACGCTGAAAGCCCTGTATGAGCTGGAGCGCACGGGCGGGTCCAAGGGTTTGGTCACCATGTGCATCGGTGGCGGTCAGGGCATTGCCATTGCCTTTGAGCTGCTCTGAAACCAAACCAAGCAGGGGGGCTGTCTGCCCCCCATAGCACCTGTGGCGCAATTCCCCCCGAAGGTATTTTTGGCCAGATGAAGCGGGCGGGATTGGGTTTAGCTGAAGCTTGTCAGCAATAAGACGAGGGCCGCGCCGGTAGCGGCACCAATGGTGGCGGGCAAGGCAACGGACCATAGGCGCGAACGGGTCGGCTCATCCTTTTGGGTTTGGGAAATCAATGCGTTTTCGACCAGTGCTGGAAGCCGCGGACCAAACCGGGCCAGAACCATTGCTGTTTTGCCAAGATCGCGAAGTGCGGCGCGGGGGCCGATGGATTGTTTGATGTAGTCTTCGACCACGGGCCGGGCGACTTCCCAGATGTTCATTTGCGGGTCGAGTGAGCGCGCGACGCCTTCGACCACGACCATTGTACGCTGAAGCAGGATCAGCTCGGTACGGGTTTCCATGCCGAAGCGTTCAGTGACTTCGAACAGATAGCTGAGCAACCGTCCCATTGAGATATGGGTGGCGTTCATACCAAAGATCGGCTCTCCAACCGCGCGCAGGGCACGGGCAAATTCGTCGACATCCTGGTTGGCGGGGACATATCCGGCCTCGAAATGAACCTCGGCCACGCGTTTGTAGTCGCGGCGGATAAAGCCAAAGAGAATCTCGGCATAGACCCGGCGCGTGTATTCGTCGATATGGCCCATGATGCCATAGTCATAGGCAATGATATCGCTATTTGCCGCGACCTTCAGGTTACCCTGGTGCATGTCAGCGTGGAAATAGCCGTCGCGCAGAGCATGCAGCAGGAACAGGCGCAGCACGCGTTCGGCCAGATCGCGGCGGTCATGACCGGCTGCATCCAGTGCGCCATTGTCGCCCAGCGGGATGCCATCTGCCCAGCTGAGAGTCATTACCCGACGCGCCGACAGGGACCAGACCACGGGGGGCAACCAGAATCCGGCATCGTCCTTGGTGTTAGCGGCATATTCCGAGGCGGCTGAGCTTTCCAGACGCAGGTCCAGCTCACCCCGGACAACGCCGTCGAAATGTTCGATCACTTCCATCGGGCGCAGGCGGCGCGCGCTGGGGGCGAAGAGTTGCACGATGCGGGCGGCGAAATAGAATGCGTCGACATCTTTGCGGAAGGCGCGTTCGATGCCGGGGCGCAGAACTTTGACGGCCACATCCTCGCCAGTGCTGCGCAGCTTGGCCTTGTGGACCTGAGCGATTGAGGCGGCCGCAATCGGCTCGCTGAACTCATCGAATATCTCGACGACGGGTTGACCAAGCTCTTTCTCGACCTCGGCCATGGCCTCGGCCTTGGAGAACGGGGGCAGTTTGTCCTGCAGCACGCGTAGCTGTTCTGCCAGTTCGTCTCCAACCACGTCGGGCCGCGTGGACAGAACCTGACCGAATTTTATATAGGCAGGTCCCAGGGCGGTGAGGGCACGGGTGGCTGGGGGCATCGACGGATCGCCTTTGTAACCCAGCCATTGAAAGGGTTTGCCCAGGGTGTGGGCCAGAACGCGCAAGGCACGTGGTGCTTCGAACGCGTCCAGGACGACATTCATGGCACCTGTCCGTTCCAGCGTCGCGCCGGTCCGGATCAAGCGGATGATATTGTGAGGGCCGCGCATCAGATTTTCCAGCCGGAATGCAGCGCGGCAATGCCCATGGTCAGGTTACGGTATTTCGCGTTGTCGAACCCGGCGGTGCGGACCATGTTCAGGAAAGTATCCTGATCCGGGAAATTACGGATCGATTCGACCAGATACTGATAGCTGTCATAATCATTGGCGATCAGCTTCCCCATGCGCGGGATGACATTGAAACTGTAGAGGTCATAGAGTTTCTGTAGCCCGTCATTGGGCAACTGGCTGAACTCCAAAACCATCAAGCGGCCGCCGGGTTTCAATACGCGGTAGGCCTCGTTCAATGCCTCTTGCGGGCGGGTCACGTTTCGGATGCCGAAGGAGATCGTGTAGACGTCAAAGGTGTTATCCTCGAACGGTAGGGCCATCGCATCGCCCACAACCCAATTCAGACTGTCCGACATCTGATCCGCCTCGGCCCGCTGTCGACCTTCGATCAGCATCGGCTCGGTCAGGTCCAGAACGGTGGCATGGCCACGGCCTGCGCGTTTCAGGAACCGGAACGAGATATCGCCGGTGCCGCCCGCAACGTCCAGCAGGCGCTGACCGGGGCGTGGGGCCAGCCAGTCCATCATTGCGTCTTTCCAGATCCGGTGAATGCCCATCGACATGACATCGTTCATCACATCGTATTTTGAGGCGACCGAGTTGAACACGCCCTGCACACGCCCGGCCTTGTCGGCCTCGCGCACGGTTTCGAACCCGAAATGAGTGGTCTTGTCGCTGTTGTCGGACATTTGCCTTGCCGTTTGTCGAATTTCGCCTCTGTTATAGGGCGATAAGAACCGGGCACAATGCGGCCCTTTGGAATAGGAGCCAGGAAATGCCCGAATTGCCCGAGGTCGAGACAGTAAGACGCGGCCTGTCCCCGGCGATGGAAGGTATCGTGATCGAACAGGCGGATGTAAATCGCCCCGATTTGCGCTGGCCGTTTCCTGACCGGATGGCCGAACGGCTGACCGGCCAGCGGGTCGATCGGTTGCGGCGGCGGTCCAAGTACATTCTAGCTGATCTTAGCAGTGGCGAAACGTTACTGATTCATCTGGGCATGTCCGGGCGGATAACGGTCTCGGGTGATCCGCTGGGCCAATTTGCGCATACCCATCCCATGCCCGAGAAACATGACCATGTAGTGTTCCACATGGCCAATGGTGCTCGGATCACCTTCAATGACCCACGTCGGTTTGGTGCGATGGACCTGCTACCTACGGCAACCGCCGAGCATCATAAGCTGTTATCGGTCCTGGGACCGGAGCCTTTGGGCAATGATTTTCATGAACAGCATCTGATCGAAGCGTTCAAAGGCAAGAACACACCGGTCAAATCAGCGCTGTTGGATCAGGGAATCGTTGCAGGATTGGGCAATATCTACGTCTGCGAAGCGCTGTATCGGGGTCGAGTGTCGCCACGTCGCAAAGCGGGGCAGATTTCTTCTACCCGCATTGCCGCGTTGGTTCCGATCATCCGTCAAGTGCTGCAGGAGGCGATCGAGGCAGGTGGATCGTCGCTGCGGGATTTCCGGCAAGCCGATGGAGAACTTGGATATTTTCAGCACAGCTTTGATGTCTACGGGCGCGAGGGTGCGCCCTGCCGGACAGGGGGTTGCGGGGCAGAAATCAAGAGAATCACCCAGTCCGGTCGCTCATCCTTCTATTGTGTGCAATGCCAAAGATAGCTTGATCCAAGTTTTTCGCGTGGTAAGGAATCGTACCTGAACGGAACAACCGGAAGCTCTAACTCATGGCTTTTGAGACGATCATCGTCGAAATCGAAGACCACGTCGCCCTCATCAAACTCAACCGCCCCGATGCGATGAATGCGCTGAACACTCAGTTGCTGGGTGAATTGTGCACCGCGTTGGAAGAGGCGGATGGAAACGACAAGGTACGCTGCGTCGTCATCACAGGCTCGGACAAGGCCTTTGCCGCAGGTGCGGACATCAAGGAAATGTCCGAGATGAGCTTTGTTGACGTCTTCACTGTCAACCTGTTTGCCGAGGCCAACGATCGTATCTCGGCCATCCGCAAACCTATCATTGCAGCAGTTGCGGGTTATGCGCTGGGCGGTGGCTGTGAATTGGCGATGCTGTGCGATTTCATCATTGCCGCCGATACTGCCAAGTTTGGCCAGCCTGAAATCAATCTGGGCGTTATTGCAGGGCTGGGCGGCAGCCAACGTCTGACCCGGTTCGTTGGCAAGTCAAAATCGATGGACATGAATCTGACCGGTCGCTTCATGGACGCGGAAGAGGCTGAACGTTCTGGTCTTGTCAGCCGGATTGTACCGGCCAAGAAGTTGATCGAAGAAGCCATTGGCGTGGCCCAGAAAATTGCCGAGAAATCGCAACTGTCGACCATGGCGGCAAAAGAGGCGGTCAACCGCAGCTATGAAGTGCCGTTGAGCGAAGGTATGTTGTTCGAGCGCCGGGTGTTCCATTCGATGTTCGCCACCGAGGACCAGAAAGAAGGCATGGCAGCCTTTCTGGAAAAACGCTCGGCTCAGTTCCGGGACAAGTAAACCGGCCACGAAATATGTATCGAACAGGCGGGCTGAGCCCGCCTTTTTCTTGCCCGCGGTTCAGCAGTACAGAATCGGCTTGGCAAAGCCTCAAAACTTGTCTATGCACCGCCGCTATACATGCGCGTGCGGCCCGCTTGGCCCGACTCACACTCGTGATTCTGATCCGGTGCGGATATCCGCGGCGCGCATTCTACATAACCGTACCGAACAAAGGTCAGAGACACATGGCAAATTCGCCCCAGGCAAAAAAACGCGCTCGTCAGAACGAAAAGCGTTTCGCCGTTAACAAAGCGCGTCGTTCGCGTATCCGCACCTATCTGCGCAAAGTAGAAGAAGCAATCGCATCCGGTGACAAGGACGCAGCAACTGCCGCTCTGCGCGCAGCTCAGCCCGAACTGATGCGCGGCGTCACCAAAGGCGTCTTCCACAAGAACACAGCCTCCCGCAAAATGTCCCGTCTGTCGGCCCGCGTCAAAGCGCTGGGCTGAGTCTTTATGTGACCTAGGGTCACGTAAGCATGGCTGAACTATTCCGAAGGGCGTCGCATATCGCGGCGCCCTTTTGCTGTTGCCAGAATACCGCGTCTTCACGTTGCCGAGAGATTCTTTCGCACAAAGACCCGAGTCAATATCAGAGTTTCGTTGCCGCAGACGTCGGCCTCTTGTTACCACTGATACAGCGATTCACTCGCTTGGGGGGACAGGCTGTTCCTGCGATTGTACTGACGGGCATCAGAGCGGTCGAGGAACGAATGTTGGCATCCGGATAAACCGGTTTGCTGATCTGCTGAGGGTCTTGGGGTAACCGAGGATCCGAGCCCTGTCTAAAGATAAGATTGCGAAGCGCAGGCCGCTTTTCGGGATATTCAGGTGCTGGATGTCACGAGTTTGGATTGTGCTGACTTTCAGGGACAAACCCGCCAAACTTCTGCGGTTTGGCGCAGGGTATCCTTTTGCGAGTGACATCGTGATCCGGGCGACCGGGGCTTAGTAATAAGGCCGACAGGCCAATAAAGAATGGGATGCGTGAGGCGCTTAATGACACAAGAGAAATGGGGACTACTGCGTAACAAACTGCTCAAGGCGATCGGAAAGAACAACTATACCACCTGGATCGAGCCTCTTGAATTCCAAGAGCTGCAGGACGGTGTAGCGGTGTTCTCGGTTCCGACGAACTTTATGGGCAATTATGTGAGCCAGAATTTTGCGGATCTTATCCTGTATGAGATGAACACCGCTGGAGAATCTGTACAGCGCCTCGCGTTCCGAGTGGCAGCGAACTCTCCGGTACGTCCTTCGAACGACGTGGTAACTGCGCCTGCCCGCGTTCAGGAAGCGCAAACGCGGACTTTATCCGCGACCGCGAATGATGCGTTGGAATCCCTGCAGGCGGCGCCGTTGGATTCTCGTTTCACGTTTGACAGCTTTGTGGTCGGCAAGCCCAACGAGCTGGCCCATGCCGCCGCGCGTCGTGTGTCCGAAGGTGGCCCCGTGACTTTTAACCCGCTGGTTCTGTATGGCGGTGTCGGCTTGGGTAAAACCCACCTGATGCATGCCATCGCCTGGGAACTAAAGACTAAACATCCCGAATTGAATGTTCTGTACCTGTCGGCGGAACAGTTCATGTACCGCTTTGTGCAGGCGCTGCGGGAACGCCGGATGATGGACTTCAAACACCTGTTCCGTTCGGTCGATGTGCTGATGGTTGATGACGTCCAGTTTATCGCTGGAAAGGATTCGACTCAGGAAGAGTTCTTTCACACGTTCAACGCGCTGGTAGACCAGAACAAACAGATCATCATCTCGGCCGACCGCGCCCCGGGCGAGATCAAGGACCTGGAGGACCGTGTGAAATCACGCCTGCAATGTGGTCTGGTCGTCGATCTGCATCCCACTGATTACGAACTGCGTCTGGGCATCTTGCAAACCAAGGTTCAGCAATACAGCCGCACCTATCCTGACGTGACTATCGTAGATGGGGTGCTGGAATTCCTGGCCCATCGCATCTCGACCAATGTGCGTGTTTTGGAAGGGGCCTTGACCCGGCTGTTTGCCTTTGCCTCGCTTGTCGGGCGCGAGATCGACATGGAGCTGACGCAGGATTGCCTGGCGGACGTGCTGCGCGCGTCAGAACGCAAGATTACCGTCGAAGAGATTCAGCGCAAAGTGTCAGAATATTACAATATCCGCCTTAGCGACATTATAGGCCCCAAGCGTTTGCGCTCCTATGCGCGCCCGCGTCAGGTGGCGATGTATCTGTGCAAACAGCTGACCAGCCGCTCTTTGCCCGAGATTGGCCGTCGGTTTGGCGGACGCGATCACACCACGGTCATGCATGGCGTCAAACGCATCGAAGAACTGAAGACAACCGATGGCCAAATCGCCGAAGACGTGGAAATGCTGCGTCGCGCGCTGGAAGCCTGAGTATCTTCTAGGCATTAAACAGGCGCCCCGGATCCTGATGGCCGGGGCGTTTTTTTGTGCGCAATAGTCCACGGTTGGCTATGAACTGTGCCCGCAGGGTCACGCGCCTCTTGACCCTGCGGGCAAACCGACTCAGAAATCCATAAAAAATCCTTGTGCCTCGGGGCGGAGGCGCTAACGTGCCAGTCCCGCCCATTTTCGGCACGCAAGTCAGAGGAATTAAGGGTATGAAGATCAGCATCGAACGCGGCACCCTTCTCAAGGCCGTTTCCCAGGCCCAATCCGTCGTCGAACGACGCAACACGATCCCTATACTTGCTAATGTTCTGATCGAGGCCGAAGGCGATCAGGCCATGTTCCGCGCCACCGATCTGGATATCGAAGTGGTCGACAAGGCCCCTGCTCAGGTGGAAAAGGCCGGCGCCACCACGGTTGCCGCCACAACCCTGCACGAGATTGTGCGCAAACTGCCCGATGGCGCGCTGGTCACCCTGACCGCCGACAGTGCGGCAGGTCGTCTGACGGTTGAAGCCGGGCGATCGAACTTCTCTCTCGCGACTCTGCCGAAAGAAGATTTCCCAGTTATGGCCTCATCGGAATACCAGTCGAACTTTACGGCTTCGGCGGCATTGCTGCGCCGTTTGTTCGACAAATCGAAATTCGCCATCTCAACCGAAGAGACGCGGTACTATCTGAATGGCGTCTATATGCATGTTTCAGATGGCTCCGAAGGCGGCAAGGTGCTGCGCTGTGTGGCCACCGATGGTCACCGTCTGGCGCGCATTGACGCAGACCTTCCGGATGGGGCTGCGGATATGCCCGGCGTGATCGTGCCACGCAAAACCGTGGGTGAGATGCGCAAGCTGTTGGACGATGACGAGATGGATATCGCCGTTTCCGTCAGCGAAACCAAGGTGCGTTTCGCAACGCCGGATATCACGCTGACCTCGAAGGTGATCGACGGCACATTCCCCGACTACACACGGGTCATCCCGCAGGGCAACACGCGGCAACTGGAAGTGGATGCGGCTGAGTTTGCGCAGGCCGTCGACCGGGTTGCGACGGTCTCGTCTGAACGTTCGCGCGCGGTCAAGCTGCAGCTGGATACGGATAAACTGGTTCTTTCGGTCAATGCCCCGGACAGCGGTGCCGCCGAAGAAGAGCTGGCCGTCGCTTATTCAGATGAACGGCTCGAGATCGGTTTCAACGCAAAATACCTGCTGGAGATTGCCTCTCAGGTGGATCGCGAAAACGCGGTGTTCCTGTTCAACTCCGCTGGTGATCCGACCCTGATGCGCGAAGGCAATGACCTGAGCGCGGTCTATGTGGTCATGCCGATGCGTGTCTGATCGGCTTTGGGGGCTGATCGCTGAGGAAAGAGAGGGGTCATGACCTTGGCCCTGACCGAACTGACGGTCTCGCATTTTCGCTCTCACAAACTGGCGCGTCTGTCGCTGGATGGCCGCCCGGTTGCCATTCACGGACCCAACGGCGCGGGTAAGACCAATATCCTAGAAGCTGTTTCGATGTTTTCACCCGGCCGTGGCATGCGGCGGGCCAGTGCTGCCGAGATGACGCGTCGCCCCGAGGCGCTGGGCTGGAAGCTATCCGGTCTGCTGCAAGCACAGGGACAGCATTACGAGATCGAGACATGGTCCGAAGGCGGCACGGCGCGGCAGGTTCGGATTGATGGCAAATCCGCCAGTCAGATTGATCTGGGTAAACTGGCGCGGGTTGTCTGGTTGATTCCTTCGATGGATCGGCTGTGGATCGAGGGGGCTGAGGGGCGGCGGCGATTTCTCGATCGCATCGCGCTCAGCTTTGATCCTGCCCACGCCGAAGCCTCGCTGATTTATGAAAAATCCATGCGCGAACGCAACCGGCTGCTGAAAGAACAGGTGCGCGATGCCCATTGGTACGCCGCGCTCGAGGGGCAGATGGCCGAAACCGGGCATCGCATCCATGTGGCGCGCATGGCCGCTCTGGATCATCTGCGCACAGCACAGGATCAGGCCGAAACGGGTTTTCCATCGGCTGATCTTGAGCTGGTTCAAACCGAAGGTGCCATGCCGGAAACGGCGGATGATCTGCGTGAGGGGCTGAATGAAAGCCGCTTTCGCGATCTGGCGGCGGGGCGCACACTGGTCGGGCCACACCGGTCTGACCTGTACGGCGTCTTTGCCGCCAAGGGCGTTCCGGCCAAGGATTGCTCGACCGGTGAGCAAAAGGCGCTGCTGGTCTCGCTGATCCTGTCCAACGCGCGCGCTTTGGCCGGGATGATCGGGGCACCGCCGATTGTGTTGCTGGATGAGGTTGCCGCCCATCTGGATGCCGGGCGCCGCGCCGCGCTTTATGAAGAGATTTGCGCGTTGGGGGCTCAGGCCTGGATGACGGGCACCGGGCCTGAACTGTTTGCAGAATTGGGGGACCGCGCCCAGACCTTGGTTGTCACCGAAGGTGATGAGGGCTCGATCGTCGATTAGGCCGGTTCGCTGACCTTACGTTCCCACAAGAAGCCGCGCATTACTTCGTCGACTGGGGTCTGTGCCATGTGGTTGACGTAATTCGACATGGTTTTCTGCGCCAGGCCCAGCACCACGTCCAACACGGCGCGGTGCGAATAACCAGCGTCAAAGAAGGCTTGCAGCTGCGCCTCGGTGGGATTGCCACGGGTCTGCATCATCTGCAGCGTAAATGTCCGCAGCGCCTCGAGCTTGGCATTGGGCAGCGCGGTTTCGTTGCGCAGCGCTTCGGTGATGTCATCCGTCACCTTCATCATCTTGGCGATGCCGGTATGGGCCGGCACGCAATAGTGGCACTCGTTCTCGACATTGATGGTCTGCCAGACGACGGTTTTTTCGTCATTGTCGAAATCGGTCTGCATGAAGAGGCCATGTAGAACCTGGTAGCCTTCCAAATGCTGTGGGCTTTCGGCCATCACCTTATGCAGGCCGGGCAGGCGGCCAAACGCGGCCTGAGATTTTTCCAGCAAAGGTTTGGATGCTTCGGGCGCGGTGGTCAGGTCGTGGGATGGGAAATCGGCCATGTGGATGCTCCATTTTTTGATGTCTGAGTGGGAAATAGTCTTTCTTGAGTGATCACTCAAGTATATATTTGAGTGACCGTTCAAGAATTGGTGATGTCGATGCCCCGCAAACCTACCTATGACCGAGACGCGCTGATCGCCCGGGCCCGCGACATATTCTGGCGCCACGGCTGGGCCGGGACGTCGTTGAAGGATCTGGAGCGCGAGCTGAAGTTGAAACCGGGCAGCTTCTATGCGGCCTTTGGGTCGAAAGACGCGCTTTATGCGCTGGCGCTGGAACGCTACACGCAGGACGGAGTAGCGCGGCTGACAGCGCTGGCAGAAGACATCGGGCCGCTGGCCGCTTTAAAGACGCAGCCGCAGATTGTGATCGATTCCAGCCAAACGCCGGTGCAGGCCTGTATGCTCGCCAAGACCTTTGCCGAATTGCAGGCCAGGGATCACCAGCTAGCGCAGAAAGCCAGCCGGCATATGGCTGAGATGAAGCAATGTTTTGCGACGCTGTTTAGGCAGGCGCAACAGGCCCGAGAGATCGGTCCTGACCACGATCCAGAGCGGCTTGCGGCGCGCTATCAATCCGACCTGTTGGGCCTGCGATTGTCCGCTGAACGCAGCGACGTCAACGCCAAGGAAATCGCCGCAGATATCGCCGCAGACCTCGATCAGCTTTGATCGGCTGAAAATCCAAACTCTGGCACAAAATATTGGGGGATCGCGTGACATTCCCCACCAGAGAACGTATAAGTTACCAAAATAATATAGGTACTAACGGCATGTCCGAAGACGCACAGGCACCGCAGGAATACGGCGCGGATTCAATCAAGGTTCTCAAAGGCTTAGAGGCAGTTCGAAAGCGCCCCGGCATGTATATCGGTGACACCGATGACGGCTCGGGTCTGCACCATATGGTGTATGAGGTTGTCGACAACGGAATTGACGAAGCTCTGGCCGGTCATGCCGACCATGTGACAGTGAAAATTCACGCCGATTCCAGCGTCTCAGTCAGCGACAACGGTCGCGGGATTCCGGTGGATATCCATCCCGAAGAAGGCGTGTCCGCCGCCGAGGTCATCATGACCCAGCTGCATGCGGGCGGTAAGTTCGACAGCAACTCGTACAAAGTGTCTGGTGGTCTGCACGGCGTGGGCGTTTCGGTTGTGAATGCGCTGTCCAACTGGTTGGAACTGCGCGTCTGGCGCAAGGGCAAAGAACATGTTGCCCGGTTCGAAGGGGGCGAAACCGTCGAGCATCTGAAAGTGGTCGGCGAATGTGGTGACCGTACGGGGACTGAGGTGCGCTTTCTGGCCTCGACTGATACGTTCTCGAACCTCGAATACTCGTTCGAGACGCTGGAAAAGCGCCTGCGCGAGCTTGCCTTCCTGAATTCGGGTGTGCGGATCATCCTGGTCGACGAACGCCCCGCAGAACGGCTGGAAACCGAGCTGTTCTATGAGGGCGGCGTGAAGGAATTCGTCAAATACCTCGACCGATCAAAGTCGTCTGCCATGCCCGAGCCGATCTATATCAAGGGTGAGCGGGACGATATCGGTGTCGAAATCGCGATGTGGTGGAATGACAGCTATCACGAGTCGGTTCTTCCCTTTACCAACAACATCCCTCAGCGCGATGGCGGTACTCATATTGCGGGTTTCCGGGGTGCGCTGACCCGCACGATCAACAACTATGCCCAATCTAGCGGCATTGCGAAAAGGGAAAAGGTCAGCTTTACGGGCGATGACGCGCGCGAGGGCCTGACCTGCGTGTTGTCGGTCAAAGTACCGGATCCAAAGTTTTCCTCACAGACCAAAGACAAGCTGGTCAGTTCCGAGGTCCGCCCGGCGGTCGAAGGGATGGTGAACGAGAAGCTGGCTGAATGGTTTGAGGAAAACCCAAATGAAGCCAAAATCATCGTGGGCAAAATCATCGAGGCTGCTCTGGCCCGTGAAGCCGCACGAAAAGCCCGTGAACTGACCCGCCGCAAAACGGCGATGGATGTGAACTATCTGGCCGGCAAGCTGAAGGATTGTTCCGAGAAGGACCCGTCAAAGACCGAAGTTTTCCTGGTCGAGGGGGACTCGGCTGGTGGCTCGGCTCAGACGGGGCGGGATCGTTTGACACAGGCCGTGTTGCCGCTGCGTGGGAAAATCCTGAACGTGGAGCGTGCACGGTTCGACCGGATGCTGTCGAGCCAGGAAATCGGCAATCTGGTAATGGCGCTGGGCACGGGCATTGGCCGCGATGAGTTCAATATCGAAAAGCTGCGCTACCACAAGATCGTTATCATGACGGATGCGGATGTGGATGGTGCACATATCCGGACGCTGTTGTTGACCTTCTTCTTCCGGCAGATGCCAGAGCTGATCGAGGGCGGATACCTGTATATCGCGCAGCCGCCGCTTTATAAGGTCGCGCGCGGTAAGTCCGAGGTGTATCTGAAAGATCAGGCGGCATTGGATGACTACCTGATCAATCAGGGCGTCGAGGGTGCGGTGCTGAAACTGGGTTCGGGCGAGGAATTGTCCGGCCAGGACTTGGCGCGCGTGGTTGACGAAGCGCGCCAGCTGAAACGCGTTCTGGATGCATTCCCGACGCACTATCCGCGCCACATTCTGGAACAGGCCGCCGTGGCCGGTGCCTTTGTCCCCGGTGCGGTTGATGCCGATCTGCAAGGCGTGGCCGACAAGGTCGCAGCCCGTCTTGACCTGATCGCATTGGAATACGAA
Organism: Ruegeria sp. YTSA105; assembly: GCF_059610225.1. Classification (NCBI taxonomy): domain Bacteria; kingdom Pseudomonadati; phylum Pseudomonadota; class Alphaproteobacteria; order Rhodobacterales; family Roseobacteraceae; genus Ruegeria; species Ruegeria sp. YTSA105. The sequence goes on along the minus strand of NZ_JBXWNE010000007.1, from coordinate 81,281 downwards.
CGTGGCTGGCAGGGTCGGATCACGCAGGATCACGGCATCCGCCTTGCTCGTATCCTGCGCGGCGTTGAAGAGGTGCGTACGCTGGACGGCCCGATGCTGCGCTCGGGCGAGGCGCGCAAGACCGGCAGTTTTACCCAAAGCCTGCAGGAGATCTATAACACATCCGCAACCCTGATCCGCCGCGACCGGTCGCAGGCCATCCACGGTCCGCTGGACCTGTTGCGTGCCATTCTGGAAGAGGGTGAAAAGGGCCTGTCCCTGCAGCGCTATAAGGGACTGGGCGAGATGAACCCAGATCAGCTGTGGGAAACCACGTTGGACCCGGATGCAAGGACGCTGTTGCAGGTACGGGTGAATGATATGCTCGAAGCTGATGACCTGTTTACTAAATTGATGGGTGATGTCGTGGAACCGCGCCGTGAATTCATACAGAAAAATGCTCTGAGCGTCGAAAACCTGGACTTCTGAATTTTTGTATGTGCGCCCAAAGATTTGCATTTCGCCCAAAGAGTTGCATTTTTAGCCCAAAACTTTGGGCGCATTAACCTTCAACTTTCTTGGTTCGAGGCTCCATATCTTCGGGTCTCATTCTTTGCTTGTTTCGCGCCATCGCCGTATTGCCGGGGAAGGTTTTCGGATGGCCGCTTCCAGCCCTAAGCGGACATACAAAACCGAACTTTGCAATTCCAGCTGTACGGTCAGGAGCCGCCCGAAGCTGGTGCATTGAGATCAATGCCAGCTGATCAGTTGAGACGCGGGACAACCTGCGGCGCTGCGGCACATCTTCCCCCGAAGCGGTGGTTGAAGTAGGACAATCGGAATGGAAGCAATAACCATTCTAATACGGGCGATTTCGCTGTCTGCCCACTAGTGCAGGAATCGGCGGCCACGTTCAAATTGCGGACATTAGAATTCGGGCCAAGTCTTCAGGCCTATCGATCATCACGTAGTGCCCGAATGGCACCGAAATCGCTGTCCACCCCGACTGATGCTGGTATCGCTCAAAAAACGGTTGGCCAAGCCCTGGGACCCAGCCGGTGGCATAGATGTAGGTCCGCTTTAACACCTTGGCTCCGCCGCTCACCAGTTGAATCGGTTGCTCAAATGTCTTGAGTGGTTGCGCGACATTTCGGCGGCCCACCCACGCACAGTCTGCTCCATTCACCGAAAAAGCCTCCGCTGGGCCCGGCGCGACTTTGCCATCGACAGCACTATCACGAAGCCCTGCCGCGATATCCGCAGGCAACACATCCAAGGCGGCCTGCCCATCGCCCGGCACGAGCGCATCGAGGTACACAAGTGAGCGAATGTGGTTGGGCGCTCTATCTGCGACTCCGGTGACGACCATGCCGCCATAGCTATGACCGCACAAAACAATGTCAGAAAGTTCCTCGCACTTGATTACCCCTAGGACATCTTCGATATGCATGGCCAGATCGGTTTCGTCACTCACGAGGTGAGCACGTTCACCCAACCCTGTCAGTGTCGGAGTGAAAACGTCGTGGCCGTCCCTGCGCAGAAGGGCGGCTACGCGAGCCCAGCACCATCCCCCTTGCCACGCTCCATGGACCAATACAAATGTCGCCATAACCCGCCCAACTCCGTCGATACTGCAATGACAGTAGATTCAACAGGGCCGGCTCGTCCACAGGATCGTTTGGACGTTCAGCGTCAATCCCCTGCATATACACACAGCTCTCGAACCCTCCAATCAAATGGCCATACTAAAATCATAAATTACGATTTGATTATACATTATGTATGAGTATCCTCCCACATAGAGACAGCATATCGCGCGAAGCCGCAGGAGGTATTGGTGGGTCACGTTAAGTCGTTAGTCGCGATTTCGCTAACTGCATTGGTAACAATATTCCCCAACTCAAGCGTCGCAAACGAGATCTCAGAGCAGATTGCTGCTCTACTCGGTGCCAAGTTGGACGTGAGTAGCACGCTACCTGACAACAAGAGCTTGGATGCTGAAATCCTAGTGCCGCGTTTTTACGAAGAGAGGGACTTCACTCCTGCGTGGACACGCGATGTATTGTCGGACGAACTCTTTGATGAGTTGGATAGTGCAATAGAACAGGGTTTCAGACCGGAGGATTTTGACTTAGCGGAGCTTCAAGCCGCATTTAAGACCGCCCAAACTGGCGATGTTTCTAATCAAGCATTGTTCGATATTCTGGCAACGGACGCTGCGGTGAAACTGGTTCATCATTTGGTGTTTGGGAAAGTCGACCCAAATGCACTGGACGACGATTGGAACTTCTCAAAACCGGTAATTCAACAAGACCCAGCTGTTGTCCTAAATCAGTTTCTTCAAGGTGAAGGTTTCAGCGCGTTAATCGAACGCATCGATATCGACAATGCGCAGTATATGATGCTTGTCGAAGCACTGAGTAAGTATAGGGCCATTGCTTTACAGGGCGGTTGGACCAATGTTCCGGATGAAACCGTTCTTAAACCAGAGATGGTGGACCCTGCTGTCGCCAAGCTGCGCGAAAGGCTGGCGGCAGAAGGCTTCGTTGAAACAAGCGGTTCTTCTGAAGATGGCGAAAACGGCATAAACACAGCTTGGGTTTACGACGATAACTTGGTGAAATTAGTCAAATCTTTTCAGAGTCGGCATGGATTAGAAGCCGATGGGGTCATTGGCGGTAAGACGTTCGCATCGCTAAACAAACCGGTGGAAGATCGCATTAACAAGCTGCGTCTCAGCTTGGAACGTGGCCGCTGGCTTATGCGGGAAGTCGACGACGAATTCGTGCTGGTGAACATTGCAGGGGCCCGCACATATTTGGCCAAGTCGGATGGCACGCTTTGGACCACTAGATCAATCACAGGGTCAGCCTATCGAAAGACCCCAGTGTTCCGAGACGAAATCAAGTACATGGAATTCAATCCCACCTGGACCGTTCCCGCCTCTATTTTTCGTAAAGACAAACTTTCGCGCATCCGCAAGGATCCAGCCTATCTGACACGCAACAACTATGTCGTTCGGAACAAGGATGGCCAGACAATCCCCGCAAACGCTGTAAACTGGGGGGCGAAGAACCCCGGCGTGACCCTGGTTCAGCAGCCGGGCCCAGACAATGCGCTGGGTTTGGTTAAGTTCATGTTTCCAAACAAATACGCTGTATACTTGCACGACACAAACGACAAAACCCTTTTTGACCGAAACGAGAGAAATCTCAGTTCCGGCTGCGTTCGCCTTGAGTATCCGTTCGAGTTCGCGAGCCTTCTGATGGAGGGAGAGCCAGATTGGAGCCGACAGAAGATGCAGTCCATTTTGGATAGCGGAAAGACGACGCGCGTTGATCTACCTGAGCCAATGCCAGTTCTTTTGACATATTGGACAGCGTGGGTCGAAGACGGGGTCGTTCATTTCCGCGAGGACCCATACGAGCGGGATGCTCGTATCCTGGCGGCTTTGGACCGATGAGCACGAAATGCGCGGCGCGCGCGATCCGAATTATGTGCCCATCTAGTCCAGCGGATTGGCGAACGCCGAATTGAAGATAGACAAAACGGCGTAGGCGACGACAGGGGGATGCATGAGGACTTGGCTGTTTAGAACAATTGGGATTGTCGTACTACTTGTGTTTGCAACAATCACACTTGTTTGGTTGCTACTTGCTGCGCCGCTATTCTCGGAGATGCGACGTGACCTGGTCGAAAAAGTCCTTTCTGAACAAATCGGACAACCGATTGTAGTCAACGACGATGTAAGTGTCGCGCTTGGACGCATCACCCACATTTACGTCGGTGGTGTGGTTATCCCGAGCCAATCAATGCCGGAAACATCTCTTGCAGAATTGAACCTTCTGGAACTGGAATTGGATGTTGCCGCTTTGGCCAATCGTCGTCTGCACTTTGACAACCTCGTCGTTGACGGTCTCCAGGCGAATTTCTTTACAGCTGCTGACGGCACTACAAGTTGGCGAAAAGGCCGACCGACGCCAAAACCTGAACCCGAAAACGCCACGGAAGAGGACAATCAAGAGGCTATAGCTGAGACAGGCGGGTCCAATGAGGGCGACCCAGAAGGTGGCGGGATCCTCTCATTCCTGAGCGACAAGAATGTAGCTTTCACATCCATTGGGTTGAACATTGATGATCAAACTTCTGGCTTCTCGTTCGTGTTTGACCTCCAGTCTCTCGCTCTGGAACAGGTAGACGAAGGGCAAAGAACAAAGGTCTCGGGGACCGGCTCCGTCAACAGTCAAAGTTTCGAAATCGAGGGTGACTATCCTCATAGCGCACCGTTTACGACGCGCGCCAATTTTGGCGAAATGACGGTAAGCTACGACGGCGAACCATTTTCGGAAAACGAGGGAGGCGGCTATCGTGCTGTCTTGCAGATGGACACTGGTGAATTCGGTGACTTTCTTGAAGTCATTGGGCTGGAGCGAGTTCTGGAAGGGAATGGCCAGTTGCAAGCAGAGCTTGTTTCTCAGGATGCTCTGAAAATCGAGACCTTTACGACCACCGTAAACCTTGAGGACGGACAGCAACTTACAGCAGAAGGATCGATAGAAGACTTCTACACAGCTCGGGGCGTTGATCTGTTATTCGACGCGCGGCTTTATCCTGAGGGGCAGCCGCCGAACGCAGCAAAGAGTTTCCAGGAGCTGAAGTTCACAGCCTTTGAAATGCACATGGTGGGCTCACTTGCATCTTTCGAGTTCGAGAAACTTCTGTTCCAAACTAACGCATTTGACCAAGGCCTGGACGTAATCGGGCCAGCCTCTATTGAACGCATTCGCCGCATGCCCGATGGTCGGCTTGCGATGCTGGGCATCGCCTTACAGGCTGGACCCATTGAGGACCCAATTCTAAAGGCCGACGGCGAAATTCTCGACCTGCTTCAGCTTCAGGACGTGACCTTCGATGGCACACTCAACGGGCCGGCCAAATTGATTTTGCCAAATATGGATGAAGATTTTGTCGATCAGCTCGGTGGCATAATTGCCGACTTCAGCTTGTCCAATGAAGGAGGGCCTGTTTCGCTTAACAGGTTTAACGCAACCACCTATGGCACAAATCTTTGGGCGCTTGACCTCGCGCTATCGGTCAGCGAATTGAAAGGGCTGTCAGGCCTTGATTTTGACGTGGAACTGGAAGTCAGCGACGGAGCTAGTTTTCTGACTGCGCTCAAATTGCAACCTGTCGAGATTGGCGCACTTGCCGTCGATGCAGTGACGTCGAAGCAGGGCGAGGACTTCACCGCCTCAATCGAGTTTGAAGCCGGTTCGTCACACCTTCTGGCCGCTTTGGATGCAAAATTTCCCGAGGGCGCTTCTGTAATTCGCGGAAACGTTGCGAGTAAAAGGCTCGATTTGAATGATCTAAAAAACCTGACCGCCACGTTGGACCAGCTTAAAAGCTTGGTAGGCGACGCTTCAAAAGATCCTGAAGCCGACGTACAGCCCTTGGTTCTACCGAAGGAAACCAACGTACAGCCCCTGGTTTTACCAAAGGAGAAAGGAAAGCCAGCCGATCTTCTGGATGTGCAGCGCGTACTGAGAGAGGCTGACGTCGAGGTACAAATCGACTTTAAAGAGATTGTTGGCCAACAAGGCGTAACTTCTGTTTCCAGCCAATTGTCTGCAAAAGAAGGGACCGTAGATTTTGGGCCGCTCCAATTGGCATATGGCGGTGGAAACTTCAGCCTACGGGCAGTGATGGATCTGATTGACTCACCTGATTGGCTCTCCTTGTCGGGGTCAACCTCAGGATGGGAATTCGGAGAGATTCTCGATGAACTGGGTATCGGGATAGATGCATATGGGCGGTTGAGTGGTGAGTTCAACGTTTCAGGCAGCACTGCGTCTGGCAATGCGTTTGTGAATTCCATGCGCGGCACTGCTTCTTTATCGATGTCACAAGGCTATGTCAGCACCAGCCTTCTGGAGTTGGCAGGGCTTGGTATTTTCCCATGGCTGTTTTCAGAGGAACTCCGTCAAGGTTACACGGACATAACATGCGTTGTGGCACCAATTAACATCGAAGCCGGCCGGGTAAGCTCAGACTCCATCGTGGTTGAAACGGGTTCTGTTCAATTGGTGGCCAAGGGCCAAGTGGATTGGGTCAAAGATACTATTGCGATCAGGGCAGAACCTCGTCGAGTTGGCAAACCGCTATCCCGTAGCGCGTGGCCGTTTGACGTGACTGGCCAACTTTCGTCACCGAAGTTCAAGTTGGATGTGGGTGGATCCAGAAACAAGGCTCCGGAAGGTGCTGATGCGATGCCAGCAGACAGGCAACCGTGCGTGCCAGACATGAATCAGCTTCAATAGTCGGTCACGACCTAGTTCTTGAGTGGTTCAGGCTGTTCTGCCTGACATGCCAAAACGGCCTCGATGGCTTTTGAGGACCCACTTAGATCAAGTTCCACTTCGGCCCCACTTTCACCAATTATCGTGACGCTTTGGCGTTTCCCGAATTCGGTTACAAACGCAGGGTTGTCGAAAAAGGCATACCCCCCGGGGACGCCATTTTTAAAAACACCTACGGCTTCGCCTTCAAACTTTGCGTCACCAAAATCGAATTTCACGATACCGGTTGAACCGTCCTCAATCTGAACCCAGGTCGGATTGTAAGCGGCGAAGAAACCGCCAGCCTGATTGGGTGCGACGCCAATCTCAACTGTCATGTCGTCTTCGAAGGGCTTCCACGCGAGGCAGCCATTTCCTTTCTCGGGGTCGATCAAAATTTTCCAGTCGCCGGACTCACCCCACGGCTCCATACCAGCGGCATGAGCGCCACTCGCGAGAAGCGTTACTATTGCGGTAAATGCCCAATTGATCATCTGGAACCCCAAAACGTTCTGAAAACTATTGCATTAATCCTACCCATTGCTCTGGATCAATCAAACTAATCCGACAACCTGCAAGGGCGGGGTTTAGTAGACCCAGAGTGGACTTGGTATTCTTTTACTCCGCTATATGAGCAAGCTTTCCATCCCATTCCTCAGTGGGAATCTTAGGACTTGGCGGGTCAGCCATGTAGGACGGTGTCATAATTTGCGTACCGTTCTCGTTGAACACTTCCACGATGTTTTGGTGTAGATCAGACAGAATCTTAGGCAAACTCGATCCTCGAGATGTGTATGCGTTAATTTCGTAATTGATGGCATAGTCAGCCAACTGTGTCCAAAGCACAAAAGGTTCCGGGCTTTTTCTCAATCCCTGTGTGCGATGAGCCGCCTCTATCAACATTGCCGTGATTTTTTTTGGCGGCTCCTCGTACCCGATCCCGACAGTTGTGTAAACGACAAGGCCTCGACCATCGACTTTTCGCGAATAGTTCACGACCTCTGAGTTCAACAACTGAGCATTTGGAATACTGATCATTTCGTTTTTGATAGACTTGATAAGTGTTTCCATGAGTTTGATTTCGGTCACGTCCCCTATCTTGTCTCCGACCATTATTCGATCACCAACATTCGTACTACGTCGATAGATGACAAACAGACCTGCCATCATGTTTGACACAACCGTGTTGGACCCTAACGAGACCATGATGCCGGCGAGAATTGTCAAACCCTGAAACGCCCGGGAACCTGAGCCCGGAATGTATGGGTAAGCGAACACCAGCGCGATCACGATAACCAAAGCCCTGAACAGCATGTTTGTTGGCGCGATCCAGTGCGCCTCGAAACCTTTGATTTCAAACGCCCCGTTCTCCAGGTTGTCAAAGAACAGATCGAGGCCACGGATCGCAAACCGGCTTACAGCTGCTATAATTACCAGCATGATCAGATTTGGGATGTACCCAATGACAGCCAGCACAACGGTAATCAATGGCTCACTGACGTACTTAAGAAGAACTTGAGCAATGGCCCGGGTTTCCGCGAACGACAGCAATACCAAGGACAGGTAGTAGTAGAGAAAAAACAGAAACAGCACCCACATCAAAGCATGAATTGAATAAACGATGATAGACGCGATTGCCCTGCTTCGTAGGATTGACTTTGTAGCTTCCTCGACGCTTTCCGCTCTCTTTTCCAAGTTGTTTCTGACGTAGCCCAGAAACTTCTTCCGTTTGGCAAAGAAGAAGTATGACACCAGTGCAAACAACGCCGTCCAAGCAACAGCGGCCAAGGTGCTGTCAACGCGGCCTTCGCTGGATCGCGCTTCCCGGTACTTTAAAATGGCATTTTCGATGGCCTCTGCTTGCAGCCCGGCCAGAACTTCAATGTCCATCTGTTCGTGGTCGGCGTCAGCCTGAGTGGTAATAGTGACCATATGGCCGTCGACGCGTACGAGTTGTCCAAATTCAGCCCGGGAGATTTGGATGTCGACCGTTTTGCTCTCTGATCTATCCGCGACTTGAGTAATTCTTTCTTCAATCTTTGCGGCCCTGTCCGTTGCAGGCAATGCGCTGGATCCGCGGACGACAAAAAGTTCATCCCCATCGACAACAACAGGTGCTATGAATTCGGGATCTTCTCGTTCCTGCTGTGGCAGCAGTATTTCTTCTGACTGAGCCGAGGCGACACTGCAAAGAAGCAGAAAGGACATCATCCATATTACTAATGCTCTCATGTCTTTGCTCCTTCCACTGGGATCAGGTGAACATCGCGCTGCGGGAACGGTATTGATATTCCCTCTTGGTCAAACCGTTCCTTGGCTTGTCCTGTGAGGTCCCAATAGACAGTCCAATAGTCGTCAGACTTAGACCACGGTCGACAAAAGATATTGACTGAATTGTCGCCAAGCTCACCAACAAATATTTCTGGATCAGGCGATTTCAGGCATAGTTCATGCCTTCCGACCAATTCTTTCAGCACATTGATTGCGTGGGCAGCATTGTCTGAATACGCGATACCAAAAACCAGATCGACGCGACGCTCATCAGATGCGCTGACATTTGTGATTACGTCACCCCAGATCTTACTATTCGGCACAATGATGATCTGATTGTCGAAGGTTCGGATTTTTGTCGAAACGACCGACATCTCGTCAACAAAACCAGATGACCCGCCAACCTGAATATAGTCTCCGGTATCGAATGGCTTTAAAACCATGATCATCAGACCGCTGGCGAGATTGCCTAGCGTTTCCTGAAGCGCAAAGCCAAGAATGAAAGACAAACCACCAAATATTGCAAACAAAGGAGTGACATTCACACCAAACAGGGCAAGTACAACCAGAATGCCGAGAATAAAGACCGCCCAAAACACTGCGGTCGCAATGAATTTCTTAAGCATCCGCGAAATTGTAGGTATCTTTTCAAGGCCGCGCTCAGATAGACGACGCACCACTTTCGCGACAAACATCATAACCCAAACAGCCGCCAAAACACCCAGCCCAGCCAATAAAAGACCAGCACCTCCCTCCCAGGAAACCAACCATTGGAGAGCGTTGTGAAATAACGTCTGCAAATCCGTTGTTTTAAGCACGCCAGTTTTGAGCGCTAAGACATAATCGGTATGCGGTTTCAGGTCTTCTTCGGCGGCACCCTTTAAGGCCCACTCGTTCAAGACCAGAGTGTAATTATCCAAAATTACAGTGCCAGTATCGTTTATCAAAGAAAGCTGTGATCTCAGGTCATCTTCTTGCGCTTCGTTTCCGGCCTGAAGGCTAAGATTAATACGGGCAATTTCTTCAAGTTGGTTGCGAACATGGTCTTGCCAGGCAACAGCAATTTCTGAAAGCTCATCAGTCGTCAGCGGAACAAGCAGTATCTCCAGGTCACCGGCAGAAATTGATTTGTCGGCAACCTCAGTTAAGAGATCTTCTTGCTGTACCGCAGCAGGTTCCTGTTCAGTTGCAGCATTCTGTGCGTACGCTGGAACAGCGTTTGACGTCGATACCGCCGCAGCAAAGAGCAAAATAACCAAACCGTAGATGTATCGCGCCATGACACTAAAGCTCCCACATAAAGACTGAAGAGATCGTAAGGAGACCGGAAAGGTCTGCCATCAAAAATAGTTGGGGGCGACCCACTCACTTGCCGCCCCCGCCCGTTCCGGCAAAAATGCAGCCCGAACGGAAACTACTAACCGGCATGCATCAAAGATTGACCCTCAGTCTCAGTCCTAAGACCAGCGGGTCGTTCGAGTTTGATCCGGGATTTTTCAGGTATTGCACGTCTGCCGTCAGTGCCAGATTGTCGGCCAGGTCCAAACGGTAGAAAACTTCAAGTGTCGTTTGACTGGGCAATCCTGGTGTCGTCAGGTCGGCAACAGTGGCCGCTATGCCAAGGAGATCATCGTAGGTGCCAGGTCGCCACATCAAGCCTGCGTTGACTGCACGCCTGGCCAGCGCACCCCCGCCATTGGACCATCCCAGCCGTCCGAAAATCATCAGTTGGCTGTCGAATGTATGGTTGGCAGAAAGTGTGGCTCCATATGTTTCCGGTACGCCAACTTGTCGGCGCGCATCTGTGTGAAACATCCCCAGATGAACGTTTGTCAGAAATCGTTTTGATTTTTCGGGCGTCCAGCCGATCTCGGCGTATTTGTAGAATTCGCTACCCCCGGAAAACCACTCAATGTCTGTGAGAGACCCATTGGCATCGCTAACTACCCCTAACGCGTAAATCTGGTCCGTTAGATAGCCGCCGACGGTGACGCCAAAACCTGGATCGGGGATTGGCAGCACCGGGCTAAACAGGATCGAATAGTTCGAAAAGGTCGTTCGTGGGTTCACGTAACCCAGAATGTCAGAGTAGTCGCCCGGATCGATCCGACCCGCCACCACTCCTCCGCGGCCGTTTGCGAAGGCTTGTTGCCAGTAAGCTACCGACAAGGTCGTGTTTGTGTCCCCAAACGTGACCGCGGTTGCCCCTTGATACCCAATTTGCGCAGGCAGCGCTGAAGGTGCAATGGACTGGCCCAACCGGTGTCGGTTCTCCAGAATAAAGACAAGGCTACCCGGGTTTTCACCACCCCGGTTTGCCAATTCCCACGTCCCGATCATCCTGAGCTGACCGGATGCAGATTCGTCTTGCCCGGTCAGGCTGTGAGAACTGCGCTGGTATAGCGCCTGATAGTCGAAGCTGAGGGCTAATCCGGTGTTTTCCCGAAATCGACCCAAAGCGTTCTCGGCTGGATCAATGGCACGGTCCAAACCGGGCCAACGCGAATCTTCCAGCCGGCGCAACCTGTCTTGCTCCTGCTGCGCGCTGGCTGATCCCGGACCACCCAACGATACCTGGGCTGCGGCCTCCAGTTTGGCCTGACCAGCGTTTTCCTGTGCGCCAGCAGCACCGGCAAATAGTGCAAAGGCGCTCAATAACGCGGTGGAAAGGGTCGGTCGTGATGGAAGGTACGATCTCTGGTGCGACAAAACTCCAATCACTTTACATCATCCACAGCTTTTATTTCGGAAACACGTTCCAGCGCCGCAGCCATGTCGGCGCTGCTCATCAACTCGATCATCTGGTAATCATCAAGCAGGCCATCGCCGAGGCGGCTAACATAGAAGGCTTGGATAAAGGTAGGGTCATCTGGCAGGGAGACGGTGATGTAGTTCTTCCCGTTCCCAAGTCCCCAGTAATAGCTCAAAAGCTCTCCACCGAGCGCTTCGATCCCGCCCTTCACCGAGGCTGCGCGATCCCCCGGATTGGCGATCTGCATTTCCCAAGCGGTGCTATTGGACGTGCCAATGAACAAAAACGTACGCATGCTTTCGGCGTCTTCAGCTGCGGCAATTGAACCACAGATCGCCATAAAGACGCCAAGGCTGAGATGTTTCACAGTCTTTCCTTTCAGGGAAGGTTTCTTGGCTGAAGTGTGGGGTTATCAAAGATAGACCACCCCACTTTCCTTTCATTCCAGCGTATTCTTGTAGAATTTTCCGTCCTTCATGATGACACGGATGGTGTCGAAACCTTCTTCACGCGGTTCCGCGTCAAACCATTTCGGTTGGGCGCCCAAGACAGAAAGATCTTCCAGCGGGTTGCCATCGACGATCAGGATATCGGCGTAGGCTCCTTCTTGGATCACCCCCAACTGCTCCGGATAAGGATTACGTTGGCCAGTCAGCTGCGCAAGTTCGCCCGCGGTCGACGTAGCGGAGACCAGCATGGCATGATTGCCGAACCAATCAGCAAACTGGTACTTTTCGAAATCGCGATGGGCACGACCCTGATCGAGCGTTGACAGTACTGTATCAACGTTGTGCACGACCTTGGGTTTGTATTTCTTGACAAGTGTGATGAGATCCTTGCTTTGGTCATGTGCAACCGCAAGCTTGATGCCTGCCGGCGTACCCGGTGCAAAGTTGGGGTGCTCAAACAGGATCGGTGAGAATCCGGCGGTGTTGAGCGACCAAAATATCTCTTCATCAGCCATGCGCTTCACGGTTTCTTCTGTGACCATCTGGCCGTGTTCAATGACCTTGACGCCCGCATCCAGTGCCATTTGGACAGTTTCGTCCGTGTATGCATGCGTAAAGGCGTAAGTATCAAAAAAGGCTGCGACCTCTACGGCCGCTCTGATCTCTTCCACGCCGTATCCCACAGACCAAAGCGGGTCCAATTCCGAGGAAACACCGCCACCGACGGTTAGCTTGATTTGCGTGGCCCCATAGCTGAGGTTCCGGCGCGCGGCCGTTCTGATTTCGTCTACGCCGTCTGCAACGACCGCGAGATTTAGTTCTTCCACCTGTGCGACGGGGCCACCTTCTGCCCGGGCACGAGGGCTGCGCCAGTCCGTGTGACCAGATTGTGGGCCGATGCACGCACCGCTCGGGTAAATCCGTGGCCCGACAAGGATATCCTGATCGATCAGCTTTTTCATCGCATCACCTTGGCCACAGGCATCGCGAACCGTTGTGTACCCATCCATAAGGTAATCACGCGCGTTTGCGACCGCCATCGCGCCGACGCCGTCCCAATTCGCATATTCCGCGCCACCAAAGCTTGTGAACAGACCGGTCAGGTTCAGATGGACGTGGCTGTCGATCAGCCCGGGCATCAATGTGCGACCACCTCCATCCACAACCGTCGCGCCAGGCGCGTCGATAGCCTCGGTGGACACTTCTTTGATCAAGTTGCCTTCAACCAGAACGCTGGCGTTCTCGATCCGCGCCTCGTTCACACCGTCAAAGACATGGACGTTAGTGAACAGGGTTTGCGGCTGGGTATCCTGTGCAAACACGGCAGTGGCCGTGATAGCGATTAGGCTCGCGGCAGCGGCTATCTTTGTTGAAATACTCATGTCTTTCTTCTCCCTTAAAATTTAGTGCGCGGGGTGCCGAGGTAAGTTCACCCCACGCGACACTCAGTCGAGTGTGTTCTTGTAGATCACGCCATCTTTCATGATGATCTTTAGATTGGTGTCGGGATCGGACAGCAGCAGGATGTCCTCCAGCGGGTTCCCATCGACCAATAGAAGATCGGCGTATGCACCCTCTTCGACCACACCCAGCGGGCCGTCCTGATAAGGATTGTTCAAACCTGTAAGACGGTTCATGCGCGCGCCGTTGGACGTTGCGATGCGCAAAATGTCGAAGGGTGTGAAATTCGCTTCAAGCAGGTATTTGAACTCGTCGTTCATCTTCTTGTCCTGCTCTAGCGTTTGGTCCCAGTTGTTGATGAGGTCAGTGCCCAGGGTGTAGAGATCGATCATGCCTGGCGTGGTTTGAATTACTTCAATCATGTTGGCCGCGGCATCCCGCACCGTCTTCCACTTCGCAAACGACGCGGGTGTGTAAAATGCTTCGGCCTGCTCGGTGGAGACCGAGTAGACCGGAGCCACGGCGGTCGCAAACATGATCTGTTTTTGAACCATGACCTCGGCCACTTCCGGAGTCAGAAACGGGATGTGTTCGACGGTTTTCGCGCCATTGTCTATACAGTTTCGGATCGCCTGTTCAGTGAACACATGGCAGGTCACATAAGTGCCCCACTGTTCGGCGGTTTTGACTGCCATCTGGATTTCATCGGCTTGGTACTGAAGCGAATGCAGGGGGTCGAACTCGGACGTAACACCGCCGCTGACCATAATTTTGATCTGGGTTGCCCCGCGGCGCAGGTTCTCGCGTACAGCCATCCGGATCTGATCCGGCCCATCGGCTATAAAGCTCATTTCACTTTCGACCCAATGTGATGGTCCTTGCCCAGACAGTGTGGGATGCCGGTCGTTCAATTTACGGAAGTCCGCGTGCCCGGATGTCTGGGTGATGAAGGCTTCAGACGAGTAAATGCGCGGCCCGGGAAACATGCCGGAATCTATAATGCGAGCGATGGATTTTGCTGGTCCGCCTAGGTCCCGGACAGTGGTGAACCCATTCATCAGGATGCGTTCAGACCGAATTGTCGCGACGCCGCCAAGGTGAAAGGGTGTTATATTCTGGCGCAACCCATCGCTGAGAGGGTTGAACACCGTAAGATGCACGTGTTGATCATGCATTCCGGGCATCAGTGTGCGCCCACCACCGTCGATGATTTGCGCATTGGCGACGGCAAGCGGCTCAGTTGAGACCTCGGCGATCAGGTTATCAACGACCAAAACATTTGCGTTCTCGATCCGCGCTTCGTTCACCCCATCAAAGACATGAACATTTGTGAAAAGGATCGGGAAACTTTTTTCCTGTGCAGCGGCATGAGTTGGAAACAGATGGCTCGCAGCTAGTACTGCGGGCACAATTATGCGCATCAGACATCCGTTCATCAGGGCTCCTATCAACAAGAATCGCAAAAGGCGCATTTAGGAGTCATTATAGAATTCGAATAACTTGATGCCTGACAATTTGCCGGTTCGTGAAAAATAGTTTTGGAAAACTGCAAGATTTCATAATTTTATTGTGGGAAATTCCTACACTCGGGCATATTGCGAATTTCTGGAGAAGAGATGACAAGAAGACTTGGTAATAACACGGATCAGTCGCTGCCACTCGTCAGGGCTTCAGTTGCGGGTCCGGTTGTCGCAGCGCTTCGCAGCGTAGGGGTCGAACCCGCGTTTGTTCTTGATCCTCTGGGGTTGAACGAAGCGCAGGTAATGGACCCGAAGAATTTCCTGCGCCACGATACCGTCTACCAGATCTATCAGGCCGTGGCAGAAGCCACTTCACCGGATTTTTGCGCACGGGTCGGGCAATCCGTCGATCTTGTCAAATTTCTCCCGCTTGGCGATATGCTGGCAGAAGCCCTTACGTTGGGAGACTTCTTTACCAGGTTCACACAAGCGGTTTCCAAGGAATCCAATGCCGTTACGCAATCCCTCTTTGTTGAAGGAGAGCACGCGTATTTCAGTGCCAAAAGGAACTTCCAAATTTCGGTTTCTCCCAGCCAAACCGACGCGTTTCTGACGAGTATATGGATATCCCTGTTGCACCGTGTCCTGGATTTCAGGTGGGACCCCAACCAGGTCATTCTTCGCGTCAGTGACCCGGATGCGCTGCCCGGTCAGTTTCACGGCGTTCGGGCAATCAAGTGCAATCCTCAAGGTTTTTCGATCAGGTTTCCCTCCAGCTGGTTAAGTTACAGACTGCGACCAGAGGCACTGGAAAACCCCCCAGACTACAGGGTGATGGATGAGGACCTGGCCGCCCCGCAGGATTTCCTTGCAGGATTGGAAGGCCTGATCAGGGTCCATCTTGCGGATTCAGGATTTGGTGTGGATGAGCTTGCGGACCTTTGCGGATTTCATCAGGAAACACTGAACAACCGATTGGAACCCTACGGTCAAACGGCGTCCCAAGTGATCGCGCGCATTAAGCAGGAAGAAGCCGAACGCCTGCTAGCAAATGACAACAAATCCGTCGGCGAGACAGCGCAACGGCTCGGCTATGCCGACCCAACAGCTTTCTCTAGAGCTTTCCGTAAATGGACGGGCCTATCTCCAGCAGCCTACAAGAAATCAAACCGGAAGGACTAGCATTGCTCCTGAACATCGCCATCGGTCTTCTATCTGCATTTTTTCTCTTTGCTTCATCCATCAAGATTTTTGGGTGGCAAAAGAAGGTCTTTGAAATCCAGTTGGGCATGTTCGAAAGCTACGGCCTCAACAGGCAGATCATGTTCCTCGTCGGATGCGGAGAACTTTTCGGGGCATTCGCCATCTGGTTTCAATCGTCGTGGATAGGGCCACTAGGAGCACTTGCGTTGCTCTGCACATCTTTCGGAGCGATATTCTGCCATTTAGTGTTCGATACTTGGAAGCAGGGCATACCAGCGATGATAACAGGGACGCTTGCGGCTTTTGTTTTAAACGCTGGGTATTCAAAGCTTCTAAACGTACTGTAACAACAGTCACCCGACCGATACCGGGTAACCTCAGGACAGCGATGGAACGTCCACGACGGGCCTTTATTCTCGACTTTGCAAAGTCCGCTTTCTGCGCATTTCTGTCATTGGGGCATCGATCAGCATCGGTCAGGCGCGAGATTTCGGCAGAGCAGCAGATTAGATCAAAAGCATATCCAGCTAGTTCCCAATAGCGGTTGTTCCAAAAGGTCTCGGCAAACGTTCGCAATGATCGTTCTTCGAATTTTGCAAAGTCCGCGTTCTGCGCATCACCGACCTTAGTATGCAGAGAAGCAATTTGTACATTGGGCGTAGGGCCGGTGCTGACGAATTGTTTGCGACTGACCGTGGTTCTTGTGTGGCGGGCGATTGGCCGGAGCGGCCGCAAACGCTCCATAATTGCGACTTATGTTAAATCTCGAAATCCCGGCTTTCTGCCACAAAACCGGTGCGAATTTCCGACAGTTTCAGGAAAACGAATGTTTCTTCCGGTGACGTCTTGAAGGACGATGCCCGCAGTATCACTATTAGACTAAGTGTCCTTAAACCAAGACTTGTTCATTGTTTTCACTCCCTGATTGGCTGCGTTCCAAGCCAAAGCAGCTCACCGAAGCAAAACAAAAGCCCGCAAGCGAGCTTGATGCCGAACCAGTTGCGAAGGTCGGCACCAATATCGACCGGCCGGTCATCAATCTTTATCGACCCCATATCACCTCCGGGGATTGTCTGATTGTCACCGGGTATCAGGACTTCTTGTCTTCGCTGTCGATTCTGATGAAGGAATTACCAGAGCTGAGGGATCCCGAAAACGACAGTGATATCCGGATCCGGATATCGTTCGGGATCGACACAGCGAATACCAAAAGGCTGACAAACCCCAAGCCAGTCACCGAAGAAATGAAACTCTACTGGCTGGAGCGCTCCGGGCTTCAAGTGGAGGAGGATCACGATCTCATCGCAGTGCTGGCAAAACACGCCATCAAAACCGGGAAAATTGATCTGCGTGTCTTCGATCCGGAGCTCGCCAAACGCAAGTTGGGGATATCTGGGGATCGGCGGCTACACTCAAAAATCGTCAGCTCACCAAAAGGTGCCGTCGCCGGGTCCGCAAACTTTTCCTACTCAGGGCTCTACAAAAACATCGAGTATGCCGATGACCTGGATGCGGGCACTCATGAACTTCAGGTCGAACGCACAGAAGCCGCTGAGCAGGCTTGGGATGTGTCTGTCGATTGGAATACCGAAGCGCTGGAGATACTCGAAAAGCTTATCAAACCGGTGACCGCTGAAGACGCGATGGCGCGAACTATCTCGGAGCAAAAGGGGTTCGAACCCTGGCTCACCGGAGACCGAAAAGATATCACGAGCCACACGCTGTTTGGGTATCAACAGGAGCTGACCTATGAGGCGTGTTCCATCGTCTATGACCATGGGATCGCCTTCGTAGAAGCGCCCACCGGTTCGGGAAAGACAGAGATCGGCTGTCACCTGGCTGAAGCATTGTCAGAAACATTCTCAGAAGTCGTGCCCCGCTCCCCGGTCCATGGCGTTGCGCGAAAAAATGCAGCTGTAATTGCCCCGCCCAAAGTTATTCCCAGTTGGCGCAAGTACTCGACAAACTCGCTCCAACCTGTCGCAAATAGCAAACTTGCCAAACAACACCTCCGCGGCGCTGGCGATGAAGAAAAATCTGGGCTCAGGCTCGATCAGTTTGGCATTCTGATAATCGATGAAAGCCACACAGTTACTCCGGGCTTTGAACAAGCATCTCAAATGGCCTCAGCCATCGAACTTGCCCCGCCAAGCTGGAATGTCTGTCTGTCGGCAACGCTGCTCGGGAACCGGGATGTCGACTGGTTGACCCATATGCAGGAGAAGCGGGCGTCCATTTTCATGACCCCAACCTTCATTCAGGCCATGGGTGAGTTGTTCGAACGCGAAACCCACGTTCCCAAGGATATCTTCAACCAGGATGCACAACTGGCCGTTTTGTCAGAACCTGACACGACGCTCACGCGAGAGGCTCGCACCGAACTCGCTCAACTTGTTTCACCGTTTTTGACACGCAGACAAAGGCGATGCATCGGCGAGGACGAAGATCCCAAGAAGCACAGTTACCCGAAACTTGAAAACCACGGGCGCCCGAAGAAACTTAAGGTGACAAGGCCTCAGCAAACGCGCCTGGATGAGATTGTGGCACTCTGTAAAGAGCTTGCGCCTGGCGGTCGGGTGACCGCTGTCGAGAAAAGCCGGTTCGGGCACGTCAGCACGCAACAAAGCACGCAGGACCAACTCTACATCCGCAACCTTTTGAACATTCTGCGCGTGAGCGCCGCCCAGGCCCATTGGGAGATGTCTCATGGAGCCATTGGCAAATCGCTTCGCGACTTCGAGCGTGGTGGGAAATCGAAGAAAAAGATATCCCACCGCGACCAGTCCGACATGTTCGAAGCATTAGGAATAGAAGCGCCTGAACCCACAAAGAAATGCGACGCTCTAAACCGAAAACTGGGTCTCAGTGTTCTCAAGGAGCTTGATGAGAAGCGGTATGAGGCGTGCCTGAGAATACAAAATGAAAAAGACAGGGTCGTCTTTCTCGCGGAACGGACGGACACACTCGAGATTTTTGCAGAAGCACTGTCGCGCAGAGGCCACCACACCAACTATGTCGTGGGAAACCAAACCAAGGGTGAAGATCGTGCCGTGAAAGCAATCTTTGGAGATGGCCCCGACAGCTTCAAGCGTATCAAACAGGGCAAGTCCGTGGAGTCTTACTTCCGACCAGGAGGAAAGAACGAACCAAAAGGATCTGCGTCGGTTTTTCTGACTTACAAGATGGCTGAAGGTATCAACCTTCAGTCGTCAGACACGCTGGTGTTGCTTGGCCTGACCTCGAACCTGAAAGAGCTCATCCAAGGTCTGGGTAGGATCGACAGGATCGACAGTGAGTTCGGGGTCGTCAATTACCACCTTGTTGATGTGCCAGTAGGTCAGTTTGCATCTGACGAAAAAATCGCCCAGCGCATAGAGAACTATAAAACTTTGGCTGGGGAGGCGCTAATCGACGCCGTCTTAGAAGAAAGCACCGAAGACGCAGAACTGATCCTCAATAGTGTTGTTGAATATCTGCGATCCCCACGGCGGCTTCGCGACAATAACTTTCACGACGTGCTGGAACGCACCAAGCAAACAATCTCCGAAGACCGATACAAACTCATCGACAAGGCCAAAATCCAGGGCACCTGGGGTGCAGAGTTGGCGCTCCTATCGGCCCGTGAGAAATTCACGGCGCTACATCTCAAAGGACTTAGCAAGAGCAATAGCTTCTTTCCGCCTCGCCTGCTGCTTCTTAAGGATACTGCGCCAGGCCTTATACTGGAACGCGACCAGCTAGCCTGCGCCCAATCGCTGGAGACTGCATACGAACGGACCAGAAGCCTTGGCATGGAGCACGCCCACATGTCACTGGAAGATCTCTCTGAAGCGCTAGAGACGATTTCAGTGCAGATCGGCAAGCTGACCGAGTGGGACTTACGCCCGGCGCGCGTTGAAAGCCTCATGAAAGCCTGCGCCGAATTCATGGGACGCAAAGGTGGCATCGAACTCAGTGATCAAGAATGGTTTGGCCATCTGTCACTGCCGGCCGTGGAAATGTTGTGTGAGGCATGGAGCCGTGAGCTTGATCCCTTCTGGGAATAAGCAAAACACGAAGTGCGTGACAGCTTCGCCTATGAGGATCTCCCCAAGGGGTACATCGCGCTTCAGGTTATCTTGGAAAAGCTCGAAAGCGATCATCAGGCGTCCGTTGAGATCCATGAAAAGATGGTCCGGGTCATCGAAGAAGCTGATCAGGTTTCACGCGGCCACGAACCCGCAATTGGACAGCGCATTTCAGTGGTGTTCTTTTCGGATGGCGCAGGCGAGCACTAGGCAGCCTCAGACAGCAGCGAAGCCAGATCACTCAGTTTTACCAAGTGTCCTCGCGTCGTCTTACCTTCCATTTGCGCACCATGGGTCTCAATCCCTTTGCTCTCAAAATCAGACAGGAGTTTTCGGGACGTAGTTCCTCTTGACCTAGCCAGTGTACCTACCGGCAAGTACTCGCTTTGAAAGATCGCAAGCTGCTGCGGTCTGACCAAGAAAGACTCGCTTGGGCCATGCGGAACTTTGCGTGATCCGAGCAGGCCCAGCTTGCACCAATGTGTCACCGCCTGAGCCTTCCAACCCGTCAACTTTGCGACATCATTTGCGGTCCAGTCTTTTGACAACCGCTGCGTCCCAAGTTCGCGGTCGATGTCGGAAACTGAAAAATGAAACTCACCAAGTCGCATGTTTTCTTCCGCAACAACAGGTTTGATAACGCCTGTGGAGATTTTCTGAAGAACATGCATCAAAGCAGCTCGATCAGTTGTCCGCCTCAGGTTGAGCTGATTGAACGGAATAGTTTCTCCCGCTTGAACTTTAGTGCAGTTTCGAATGTTTGTTGTGAGCTCTTTTAGGCTTTCACCGTCAATGCAGCCATCAACAAGTGGAGGACGGTATTCAGCAGCAACCTCGTGGATCAATTCTGACGCGCGAAGCAGATCAAATTGCTTTCTTGTAACACCAAGGTAGTCTCTGGCCTGCAACCCATCCCAATACCGCTTCCTATCCAGATAGATGTTCGAAATTTCGAAGCGTGGAATCATCGTATGCCGGTGCCCATACCCGCTACGGGCTTGCTTTCCGGCAATTTGACCTGACTGAACCTCAGCCACCAAGCGCTGTGCAGAAATTCCCAGTTCCTTGGCCGCTTGTTTAGCCGAGACCCATTCCCGAGCTTGCAACGGCGTTAGCTTTCCCAGGTAGGTTCCCTTGAACTCGGTTGAAGCAGCACGCGACACTGCATCTCTGAAAGGCTGGTACGCATCATCTTCGAACTTCATAAGTCTTTGATACCAGCTTCCGAGCATGGACGGCACAGAGTTGGATTCTGAATTTCCTGCCAGTATCAACCCTCGAACGTGTTCTTCGAACCCATTTGGCCAATGGTCAAATACAGTTGCCAACGGCTCAATCAGTTCCAACGAATCTGCAACGCTTTTGGGTGTTTGTGTTTTCCCAGACTTGCCCGTGCGGTTCTGAGCGAAACCACTCGCTAGGAAATTAATAAAAGCGCCAATGTCTTTTGGGACCTGACGCCCTCCTGCAAGGTCAAGAAACCGCTTGCCAACCGTTGAATCTCCCGCAATCAAGGCGGAGATGATCACTTCGTGGTCCTTTGCTGCCACCCGTGGGAAATTGGAGTAGCTAAAGCCACATCTGCATTTATCAAAGCCGCCGGACGTCGGACGCAATGTGGTTTTGCAGACAGGGCAAACATCTTGAAGACGCGTTTTGTGATGGTGACAGGCTGTCACCAAGTAATGACGCCAAGTTTGTTGAAAGGGTAAGCCATCGGCAAGACATGAAGGGCAAATCGGATCGCTATGATGCCGCTCGAAACGCCAGTTTAAGCTGGGTGACTCAGGTTTGGCAGAAGGGGAGATAGTAACCAACAAACCTTTCTCTAAGCCCATCTCTTGCTCAAAGTGCTCGATGTTCTCGACTAGAATTCGCCCATACTTCCGCCGGAACCGTGTCAAAAATTCAGAGACATCTCTGTATCCATTTACATGGGCTAGACGACGCAAGTATCCGATAAGGCTCTCGCCTTTCAATGGTGGTACTGCAAACAAACCCGGCACCTCATACACCTCGCATAATCGCAAGCTCATGCGACGTCATAGGCTCTACTTCGAGACCAGCATCTGCCATGACTCTGATGTATGACCTGATCAGCTCAGTATCCGATGGTGGTTCTTCTTGAAAAAACGACTGATACGGATCTCGCTCCAGGCCTGAATCCGTCGCTGCCCTGGCAATCGTTTTGGTGCTGTATTGTGAATTTTGGGCACCCAATGCCAGGGGCGCGCGCAGCACTTCCAACGCCACTGGCACACGTCCGCCGGAAACACCGTACAATCGCCGTACCATATCGTCTTGGTCAAACTCCAAAAGGATGCCGGACTCCTCAAGACAATAGAAGGCAGCAAAGATTGCATCGCAGAACGCGATACGATCAGCCTCAACGCTCCACCAATAGGGGTTCATTCGAATGGTGTTCAAACAGCGTCCCGCAAACTGCTCGTTGCTGTCCATAACCGCTTCGAACATTGGCAACCCAGCTAAAATCAGAGCGACTGAGGTTTCATCAACAATAGTCTTGAAGTGATCAGCGGCTTGTCGACGCGAGTGCCTAGTCAGAGTTTCGGCGCAATGGTTCACTTCGTCGATAATGATTGTTTGAATGCCGTGCTCAGCTACGAGCCGAAAGAGACGTTCTCGAATTTGGGCAGGTCGCTCTCGTTCTACGAAGTCAAAGCCCATGCTTCGCAAGCAGGAACCGTAATAATCCCGCTCGGAAGGCCGTGGCGCAAGTCGGCCCAGAATGACATCTGAAGATACCAGAATAGCACTTGGGCCGTGGCGGTCATTTTCAACTTGTGCCTTCAAGTCCTTTGTCAGTTCTGTCTTTCCACATCTCGTCGGCCCCAAGATTGGTATGATCCGTCCACCCTCGGTTGCTGCAATATTCAAAAGACGTTTTATCTCCGAGACAGCCCATTCGTGGCGGCTATGTCGGATGAATGCACCTTGCAGAGCTCTACTAGTTGTTTGGTCCAGCATCTTTTCTTTCGACCCTTGGCAAGTTCTTTGATCTCGTAACTGCGAGCTTGTTGTGACCAACCTCTGACCGTATTTGGTCAATTAGTTGTGGTTCTTTCAAACTTCTGTTCTGCATATCAGCGGCCCGCAACTTGTCGATTTCCGCAGAGCGGTTCCTTTGCAGTTTAGTTTTTTTGCCCTGCTTATACGTCCTGCGCGCTTGGATATCTTTGTGGATCTCCAAAGCCGTTTTGATTGGTCCGTTGTGTTTCGCCTTGGGTGACCGGCATTCTCTTAGCTCACGATAAGAAAGTGCTGCCAAGTCTTTTGCTTTGTTGGACGCGCGCACCAACTCGCCTGTATGCGGATCCACGACCAAAATTTCCCTAGCATCAAGTGGAGCATAGCGTATTTCAACACGCTGGCGCGGGCCTAGTCGTCGGTACAGCCTTGCCAAGTCTTCAGAGTTGTATTGCATACTCTCGAATTCGATACCGTAGTGCCACAGAGTTCGAGATTCGGATTGGATCATCAGCGCTGCGTGATGCTCGTCCAAAGACGGGGGTTCTGGCACTATGTGTTCATCTGCCAATCTGTCCCAAGCGGCGCTAGGTGTTTCACCCCGTTTAAAGATGTCTTGGACTTTTCTCCTCGGAGTTCTTCCATATTCGTCGTAGCGCCAGCGTTGCATTATTGAATTGAACACTCTTAGCGTCAGACGGGCTTCATCCATTGCTTTTTTGGTTCGATCCCGGTCGGGATATGCCTTTGACTTAGTCGCACCCGGAAGCTGGCTGACTTTGCTTCGAACTGCCCCGAACAAGTTTTCGATAAACGGCTTTTCCTGGGGTTTTCGAGGTTGCGCCCAATGGCCATGGACACCAGCAACTTCGATAAAAGCATCGATGGGTTCGCCCACGTTCTCTGAACCCTGATCCATTACAACCACTTTCGGCAGTGCGGCGATTTTTTTCCTGTTTACAATTTCGTGCTGTTCGAAAAAGTCTTCCTCTGGGTAGCTAATCATCTCCTTTAGAGCTTTGGCCACATGTTCTGATGATGGATCTGGTAGGAAGACCTGAAATGCGACAATCCAACTAGTAGCACAGTCAATCGCTGCACAAATCCACGGCCGACCTATTACCTCCCCGCTATCATCAACCAGCATTATGTCAGCTTTTGTGCAGTCCAATTCTATTTGATCGTAAGGTGCTGTTATATCATAGTATTTTTGGGCAATTCGCATGTGTTGGCGCGCCTCGTTACTGCCCAGTTGCCACTTTAGAACGTCAAAATGAGGGATTGTGTGCACAATCGCTTCGACTGCCTTGCGTCCGCAGCACCCAGGTTTTATGCCATTCTCATGGCAAACCAACTGGTATTGATTATAAGCGTCGCTAGACAGACTTGTTAGATTTTGTCTGTCCGACGACGTATATTGCATTTCCAATAGATCGAGCACTATCTCGTGGAAAACGCTGTCAAACCTTGGCATACGATTTCCTGAATTGCTGTGCTTGGGCAAAAGCGCTTCCGGCCCGCCGCGCCGATACAATTTGACCCAATTCTGAACAGTCGATTGCCTCGGAAAACGGTTACCCTTGATTTTGCAGGTGGGTTCTTCGGCGAACTCGCGTTGAAGTATCGGTATGCGTTTTGCCCAATGAACGCCTTCCTCCCCAAGCTTTAGTGCATTTTCCACAATGCGTAGTCTGAGCTGAGCTTCACGTGCATCTTTAGCGGTTACATTACGAGGACGTTTGTCGAAGCCTTCTTCCTTCACTAGCCCATCGTGCACATGATCTCGATATTCTTGTCCAGATATCTCAAAAGGATCAACTTGGGAGTTCGATATCTGATATGCATCCCGCCCAGCTATCGCTCCATCGACAGCATAGGTTTCTCCCCTATATTTGATGGTTCTCTGGTGCCGCCTTTTGACAATCTGCTTCAAAATTCGATTACCTCCAGATGTCTTCGGTCGCGGTTCGCAGTATTCAGGTTCGTGGATGGCCCAAGAGCTTCACATGAAAAATCGAACACCAGATAGCCATCAAGAATAAGGCGAAGAATCTTCGCTTGGGGGATGCCAATGTTCTCTCTTAGTTCTTTGAACGTCACACGTTGCTGTTTGAGACACGCTATTTTGCTTGCAAGTTTAGGGGCGGTCTCTTCGGCTTGTCCTTGCAATAGCAGCCAAGCATTTCGATCAATCGGCCCCTGCAATAAGGACTCAGTTACAATGACAAGCGAGAGTCCGACTTCGGCAAGAAGTGAAGGATAGTCCAGGTACTCAGGTTTCTTATCTATGTGAGCGCTGTGCTTGGCGTCCAAGTAGAACAAACGGCCGTCGACAAGTGTGACTTCTAGGTCTGGTGTATAAAGCTTAGGCCTGTACCGACGCCCTTCATAAGCCTCTAGCGCCGCTTCTTTGTTTGCAAATGCTCTTCCGGTTCCCATGTCGATTGTGCAAGGCTGTGGCTTAAGCGAGACCACACGAGGGTCGACCTGCATGCAACGAACCAGTGCTGCTTCCATTTGGCTTTCGAGCTGAATGACGCCTGGGAACTTGACGCCAGACATTTTGCCAGCGCGTTTTTTCATTCCGCGCTTGTGAACGCGTCGGGCCGTCGGGGGTGCGTGTCGATCTATCCTCATACGGGCTCTATACATGCATCCATTCGCATTGGCAATGGGCTCGATGCGAATAAAATGATTGCGACCGATGATGACTGAAGACGAATTTCAAGATTTGGCCAAAACTGAAAACTGGATTGCCCTCGGAGCGTGGCTGAATCGCGTTGTCCAAGACAGCCAAGCCTGCGGGTACGCGTTTCCGGACGATGCACTCCAAAGCGTTGCCGCTATTAGAGGCACAAAGCCTGCAAGCCTTCGCAATCCGATGTCCGCGGCGAAATGGTTAGAACAGAACCGACCCGATCTTTTTGAATCAAAGCCCGACTGGCTGGCCATGATGCAAGTTATTTTGCTTTCAAGGATAGATCGGTATGACCCTAGGAAATCCAAAGAGATAGCTGATGCCGTTCTTTCAGGGGAGTTATCTCAGGCGGAAACTAAGTCGATTCTTGATGAAGTTCGATTGGCGGAGAAGCCTGCGGTCGTGATTGCTAGAGGTGGTTTTGGCGGCCAGCGAAGAGCCCGAGACTTCGAAGTAAACGCAAAAATGCTTTTCAAACAGAACACTAGTGACATCTTCAATGTGGAAAATTTGACTGTTCGAGAAGGCAGAACGTTCGAGCCTCTTGCCACAGACTTAATCGTATACAAAGGCTCGGAGCCTTTTGCGGCGATTGAGATCAAAGGCCCGAGGAATAGAATTGATCCTGGCTACTTGATTGACCAACTGGCAAGAGCAGCACTTCTTTTGAGAAAGGTTCCTCAAGTACTATACGTTGTTCCTGAGCAATCTGAGTACAAACTGGGTGAACTTGTAGCGATACGAGACAAACTCGAAATCGAAGGAATTAAATTTGGGACATTGCCGGAGAAAAGTCGGCTCGCACCAAAAGATCTAAAAGTTCTGGGATGATGCACTCTCTAATGTTGGGTGTTATGCCGTGCGCGAAGGTCTGCAATGCGCAGAAAGCTGACTTTGCAAAGTATTGCGTACAGGTCGCAACAGAAGTCTAAGTTCTCAGTATTCTGGGCCTAAGCTTCGCTGGCTCGGAAGTAGAGCAAGGGTTAAGATCAAAAAACTGATTGGAATATGGCGCGCTGGAGAGCTTTGAGCACCTACAAGACTTCTTGGCCATTTGCCCGCATCCGCCATGCGGTCATTCTCCGAAGAAGATGTTGGGGGTATCAAAAAAGGGGGAAGATTTGCGGTTTTAGTTTTCGGAACGACTTTCGATCAGTTCCCAACACCAACTGATCAGGAATGATAGCCCTCCGACTACGAAGACTACCATTGCTGCCGCTTCTATTCGGAAGACCGCAAACTCAAGCGTTGGGGCCGTCACCAACAGTGTGGCAATAGTAAAGAACATCGCGGTCCATAACGTGTTACCACCTATTCTGTGCACGCCTATGACAGCGGAAGCAAACCCAAGGATCAATAGGCCTTGATGAGACAAGCCGCTGAACTCCAAACATAGGGCTGCCAAAGACCCAAGCGCCACGCCAACACCAAACCGCAATGCAGCATCAGGCACTTTTTGAAGTGGAGCCAAGACGCGGAATACGAACAACAACGAAAGCCAATAGGATTTTTGGTTTCCGATTACGTGAGCGAGAAACGACGTTAGACTCATGCCGACAATTAAGAATAGCCAAACAGAAATTGCTTCCTTGAAAGTCATGGGAGATCGTATTGCTGAACCCGCCAAGTTAAGCCAAGCGCTGAGCAAACTACCGACTGTTGCCGCGGCCAGAAAAACCAAAACATGAACGGCAATACGCTCGTCGGGTGGGATCAGTAAGTACAAGAGCAATCCGTTCAATGCAGGAACTGTCGCAAAACCACCGTTCTTGTACCCTTCAAAACCAGCCCAACTAATCAAGACAAAACCACACAGAAAGGCGATCCACTGAAGCGGGAAGAGTGTGCATAACAGTATGCTCACCAGCACCATCGCAAACGTTCTGGCGTTAGAAACAAGACTAGAAAAGACAGACCCTAAAAAACCAGCTGAATAACCCCCGACTGCCGCGATACCACCAAACGCAACGACCTGACCGCCGAGCAGTATGACGAGTACGGCTGTTGTACATATTGCCAACGCCGTACTCCAAGAGAGCAATCTTCCATCGAACTTAGTCGGCACCCTTGCTCCTCCAACTAGAGGCTCTTCGTCGTGAGTTCACTGTAGTCCATACGAAGCAGACCCTTTGAATATTCTGAGAATTTTCACTGGTCCCAAGTTTTTAACAGGTCAGTGTAATGCCATAACAGCTCGCATAGTATTGCGATGGGAGGCAGTCGGTCTGCACTATTTTTTGGCAACAGAAGCCCATTGGGTAATCCATTGATTGAATTCTCAGCCTTGTGCTATTGGGCGACGGGCGCCCAACCAGCTCTCTCTAAACCTTCAATAAATACCGCGCTTATCCGACGGCGAAGATTGAAATGATCTGATCAGGCTGCTCTGAAATTGAACCCAGACTTCTGAAAGGTCTACGCGGTCACCACGTCTTGTATCGGTTGGAGTGGCAAGATTGAGTATTTCGGTTGCCTCAACGCCGACAGATCACACAGATACCCCGCAGAGCTCAGTCGCAAAAGTCTTGCGGTATGCGCCACAGCTCACATCGCCAGCAATTCCTGATGAATTGCGACCATTGCCCAAGTGTCGCGCGTGCAATACGCCACAAGATCAGCATATACCTTAGGGCTGCAAGCGCAGTGGGAGAATTGAATTTGATGTGTCCTTGAAGTGAATTAGACTAAGAGCCAACTGTTCAGATAGCTCATTAAGAGGACATCATGGCAGCTCCTTTAGTCCAAAACTGGGAACTGACTGCCGCCATCCAGGACATAGCAGATTGGCTGGTTCAACAGGGCTTAGAGAATGCGCCTGTGGAGCTCTGGCTTGAAGCATTCTGCAACCGTCTTGTTTCGGCA
Organism: Ruegeria sp. YTSA105; assembly: GCF_059610225.1. NCBI lineage: Bacteria > Pseudomonadati > Pseudomonadota > Alphaproteobacteria > Rhodobacterales > Roseobacteraceae > Ruegeria > Ruegeria sp. YTSA105. The sequence continues at coordinate 52,813 of NZ_JBXWNE010000007.1, read as the reverse complement.
GGAATTCCGCTTCAAAGAGCAAACATCACTGTTCGCGCTCATCATCCCGAGATTGGGACTGTCGCTTTTCGCTGGCACAGGGATGGCGGTCATGAGCGAGAGAACTTTGTCCGAAGAACGGATGCGCCTGAGGAATACGTTCTAAGCCCAATTTATTATCTTTTGGCAAACAACGTTGAAGAGATCAGACAAGATCTGACAGTCGAAGAACCCGCGCTCAACTTTCCGATCTTCGACGAACTTCGCGAGCGCGGTGCAACTGACTACTTCGCTGTTAAACGGTTTTTCCTTATTCAGGACAATACTACGCCAGTCGATCCAATGCAGGCCTATGAAGGTGCTATAATCTCATTGACAACCGACGCGAACGGGGGCTTCACGAGCGAGCAACTTGATGGTTTGCGTCAACTGATATCTCCACTTTGCCTGACGCTGAAATGTGGGGCGAACCGATTGATGGCTGAAGACATTACAGCCGCATATCTGGGCAAAGACGCCAGTAGGCGCGTTCTTTCCGGGGGTCTCAATCATAGAATTGCTAAACGACTACTTCGCGGAAGCTGTTGACGTAGTCGAACGCAATGGCGGTAACGTTCTGAAATTCATGGGAGATGGAATGCTTGCCATCTTCGATATCAATCAAGTTCCGGACGCTCGCCGCGTCGCAATTTACGCGGCAGCGGAGTTGCGAGATACTTTTGAGGAACTCAACCAACGACGGCAAGCGGATGGTTTGCCAACGACCGGCTTCACTCTTTCGTTGCACGCAGGCGATGTTCTTTACGGCAACATCGGCGGTAGATCTCGCTTAGATTTCACAGTGGTCGGCCCAGCGGTAAACACAACTTCGCGCATTTTAGGCATGTGCAGTGCGCTTGATCAGAACATTGTTGTTTCCGACAAGGTGGCGGGCGACTTGGTGGGCTCCATTCCAAGTCTTGTTTCCCTGGGGCAATACAGATTGCGCGGTGTTGCTGAAAAACAGGAGCTGTTCACGATAGACTAACTGCCGCTATTTGGAAGCTGCCGCAATGGGGTGTTGACCTGCGTCAAAGCAAAGGTAGCCGGACTGTTACTAGGTTGGTTTGCACATGGAACAGAACTGTTGGATCAAGCACCCGCGCAGAGCGGCATTCTTGGTCATAGTGATTGCATTGTCAGGGTGCATGGGCAGGCACCATCAAGGCAATTGGCATGGCCACGGCTTAGAAGGTTGCTATGGACCTCACCACGACGTTGATCGCGAGGTCCATTGCCGAGCGCTCGAGTGAACTTGAGCCATATTCTTGCTTGTTAGCTACAAGGATGGAGACGCCAACGTGCGATCAGTCTGGTTATGCTCGCGGAACGACGCCATCGGCAACGTAGCTGTTATGATTGCCGCGTTAGGCGTCTGGGGCACGGCAACAGGTTGGCCTGACCTAATAGTTGCTGCGATCATGGCAAGCCTCTTCTTGTCATCTTCGTACCAGATCATTCGTCAGGCTCTTGAGGAACGGCACGAGGAAGCAGCGCATGAGCATAGAACAGCTGGGACAAGCTGACATTCGCTGCGGAGGGCAAACTACACAGGTATGGGCTCCACGCGGTCATTTGCAATATCGCGATGTATGTCCACTTTGCGGACTTTTCTGCCGACGCTTAAAGCCTTGCGCATAACACTCAAGCGCGGCAAAGCAGTCTTTGGTTCAGCGCTATTGGTCTATTTGGTCATTGCCAAGCTTGGTTTGCCCGGACGAGACAGATGAAGATCGCATCTGTTGGCCCGCGGCGTCGAGGGCACCTCCGCTCGCCGGGCCGCGCAGCGGCTGAATCAGCATTCGGTCGAGCCAGAGGTCTCGGCGTGTGCGAAACTGCTTGATGCCGATTTCCATGCTTTTGTGCCCCTTCTTGGGTTGCGCAACGTAAGTGCCTAGAAGTCGGTCCCACCACGGTAGATTAAAGCCAAAGTTCGAGTTGGTCTCGCTTGGATCGACTGAATGGTGGACTCGGTGCATGTCTGGAGTGACGACGATCCATCTGAGAATTCGATCCACCGGACGCGGCAATTCAATGTTTGCGTGATTGAAGAGCGCGGTAGCGTTCAGGGTCACCTCGAAAAGGAGCACGGCGACAGCGGGCGGCCCCAAGGTTGCTACGACCGCTAGCTTGATCCCCATCGAGATGAGGATTTCTACCGGATGGAAACGCAAGCCAGTAGTCGCGTCAAAATCAAGGTCGGCGTGATGCATCCGGTGCAGACGCCAAAGCCCCGGTACGGCGTGGAACATCACATGCTGAAGATAAATTGCGAGATCTAGAAGCAGCATGGAGACCACGATGGCAACCCAAACCGGCGCCTCGATGTTATTGAAGAGCCCCCATCCGCGATCCTCGGCCATGGCTGCGAGACCAACTGCGAGGATTGGAAAGGTCAGCCGCAGGATGGCGGTGTCGAGCACCACGAGCGCAAGGTTGTTTGTCCATCGGATAACGCGCGGAATATCCCGACTTCGCCGGGGTGCGGCCACTTCCCAAAGTGCCATCGCCGCCAGGACGGATAGGAAGGCAATAATGCGGATAGTTGGTTCAGCAGCTAGGATTGTGTCGGACATGGACATCCACTATTCGGGTTTCCGTCGCGATAGAATTGCAAGCTGTTCTAGGCGACGACCGTTCCAATGTAACGCAGACATGCAAGCGATACCATCTGAGGGCGGCTTGGTCCGCTCCTCGATGGTCGGTATCGGTTGCGGCGAAAGAACGGTTTGAATTTCGCCCTTCAGATTGGCTTTCAATGACTGGTCTGACGACATCGGCTGCAACGCAGCGATGTGTGTGCCGCGCCTGCAAGCAGATGCTGCGTCAGCAAACACCCGGAAGGGCAACGGCGGCTGTGTCCGCATAGCAGTCATTTATGCCTTGTACAGCGATTGTCTACTTGAGCCCAAAGAGTCAAATGCTGCATCTTGCTTAAATGTCAGTTCCCAGGCGCAAAACCAAAGACGGGTTTGTCCTAGGTAGAAGCGACGCAAACAATCTGATCGAGGTTGATTTGACAGTAGAATTGCAGAACCTGATGCTAGGACAGCGAAATTAGGAGTGTTTGTATGTCCTTCAAACAACAGTGCCAGGAGGTGTTCGACCACTATGTCGCCTGCTACCGACAAGGGGACGCCAATGGATGCGCTTCCGTGTTTGCAGCGCAAGCAGAGATGTACTCTCCCTTCGGCCCACCTTCCATTGGAAGGCAAGCTATTGAAGACACACATGCAGAGTGGGTCGCGGAAGGTGGAGAAGACAAAAAAATCAATGTCTCTAGTGCAGGTCGAGACGGCGAAGTCGGCTGGTGTCTTGCAGAATTTAGCGAAGGCACGACAGGTGAAGGCGTTTCGCTGAATGTGCTTGAGCGACAACCAGATGGTCGATGGCTAATCACCCTATGCAGCCTTAATGAGACGCATCCCTAGAATTTAAACAGCTTGCTGCCGTCTGTTCCCATGCGTCGAATTGCCGATGTTAAATAGTTTTTATCTAAACCAACCGAGCCGAGCTAAATTGAAAGGAATCTACCATAGCCTCGCAATTGAGTTGTTTTGTTCGGTTTTGGGTTGAATTGTTCCAAGAATAACGCACTTTTGGCTGAGTTATGGTGCGTTCAAGTTGATCAAGCCACTGTACGACAATCGAAAATTGAGCGCGTATAGTGAACCGTGCAATCTTATGGGAAAATCGTGCAAACCTATGCGCAAATGCTGTGCAAAATTATGGGCGAAGACACCCAGATTTTCTGAATAAAATCAATGATAAGAATGCAGCGTTATGCGCGTCCCTACAATTTTTGTGTAGGATCGCCCAAATTCCTGTTTTGACCCAAAGCTCTGACTAAATTGCCCAAAGTTCTATTGGCGATGCAATCAAGAGTTGAAATTTTTAGTTTCTTGAGTGCGAACTCAACTTTTAGGCGATAGCGAATGCGTGGCGGCTGCGGCATCCTCTGATTTGAAATCTCCAATAGGCCCACTGATCGCGGCAACAAATCACCGCGGCCAGTTGGGCGCTGTACCTATCGAACCCTGAGGTGACCCTTTGGCAGTCAACGGTCGGCTTCGGATGACTGCACGACCTGGGTCTGATTTGGCAACTAGGTCCAATGCAATGGCTAAATTCTACCGTGCGCACCTGAAGCAGTTTGTGTCTGATCACAACGACGGATGGGCAGCACGCTTGGGCGTTGTACCCACGGAAACTAGGATTCTCAAAAGATGAAAACCCGGTGGGGGAGCTGTAAACCTGCCACAGGCCGCATCCTACTGAACCTCGAACTTGCCAAGAAGCTGTCTAGCCCCCATGTTGTGGGCCATTTCGGACTAGAGTTTCGGGGACTGGTGGGCTTTGTAAGGGTGGAGAGTTGCTTAAGTTTGACGCTGAAACAACGAAATTACTAGAAACCGCCTATCAGGGAGCCGAATTGACGCGGCGACGACAGGTGTCATTTGATGCGCTGTGCCCTTCTCCCGGTGAAACTATTTTGGACATCGGATGTGGCAACGGGCTGTTGACAGCAGAGTTGGCTCGCGCAGTTGGCTCGGATGGCTGTGTCATCGGGATCGACCCAAGCACTGACATAACAGCGGCCGCTAAAGAACGATGCAGCGACTACGCAAACGTGGAGTTTCGTGCTGGTGCCGCAAATAGCTTGCCCATTGAGGATGAGAGTGCTGACAAAGCGGTCTCGGTACAAGTCTTTGAGTACATCGAAGACGTAGACGGTGCGTTGGCTGACACGCTGCGGTGCGTCAAACCCGGCGGGCGGCTTGTCATCAGTGATCTGCACTTTGGTAGCTTGATTTGGTTCAGCGATGAGCCCGACAGAATGCAAAAGATGCTGACTTCCTGGAACCAGCACTTTGTGAGTGGTTCCCTCCCGGAAAGACTGCCCGCACTGATAAAGGCTCGCGGCGACCATGTGGAAGATGTCTTGTCGTTCACTATGACAGATCACCAGCTAAAGCCTGATGGCCTCGCAATCATGATGATGCACCTCATGAAGCAATACGCTGTCGCAAATGACTATGTTGATCCCGCAGTTGCGCAATCGTGGTTTGACGAACAGTTCAGCCTTGCAAAAGTTGGACGCTTCTTCTTTTCGATGACCCAATTTGTCGTCGTGGCGCGTAGAAAAGGGTGATCGAGCGAAGTAACTCGGCCTAGGTTCTTCCGCAGGCTTCCTGAAAGTCGCGGTTGAAGAGACCCCCATTGGTGTCACAGTCGCCCCAATTGGTGCTGCAAATCTTTTGTCCATACTTAATTGTCGTCGGTGATGCCCCAAGGAAGTGCCAGACGTGCAGGCATTGATCAGACGTTCGAACGACCGCAGTGATAGGTGTGATGACAGAAGGTCTCGTGTTGCTACTTACTCTATGGCGACAACACAGGTGCGTGGCTGTCACTTCCAGCTTGCAGCTGCATTTTGGTGCGATCTAATCGCCTTATTCGGCCGATTGTCACCAAGTGTTGTCAGAACTTTCCTGGATACAGGTTCATCATGTTCTGCACGTCAAGCTCACTCGAAAACGCATCGGGATTACTCCAGATCACGTCATTAATATAGTCGCGTTCCTCGTGAAGATCGTTGGCTGTAGGCCGCAGCTTCCGGGTTTCGGGGAAGGCTCTTTTGGTCCAACCGAACAGTCCACCAAATACGGCCCAGAGGCTGGGTGACATTGTATGGGAAGCCATCTCATGGTCCTTTCCGAGTTAATTGCGCTGTCGCAACAACAGTAACTGTTCTCCCGTTTTTCTGGTATCCGGCACAAAATTGTGCTGTTCTACAAAAATGAAGAACGGGTTCCGAAATTGGTCGGATATTCGTGTGTTCCTCTCTGTCTTCAGAGAAGGGTCGACGCTTGCGGCCTCTAGAAAGCTAAAGGTCTCCCAACCAACGGTTGCCCGACGCATTGATGTTCTCGAAAGAGAAACAGGCTTGACGCTTTTTGAGCGCGGTACGCACGGGTTCAAACCGACCCCAGAAGCCCTTCGCCTCGTTCCCCTCGCCGAAGCAATCGAGACTTCAGTCCTTGAATTTGCCGATTGCGCGAAAGAATTGACGTCGACACAACCCATCCGTATCACCGCTTACTCAGCAAACTTCTCTGCACGCATGATTGAAATCGTAAACGAGTTTTCCGCCGACAATCAGGATGTCGCATTCGAGTTTTTGTCCAGCGTTCGGGCGCTGGACCTGATGGCGGGCGAGGCCGACATTGCTTTGCGCCTTGCAAGAACTGAACCTGATCCTGACCTGATCTGTCGTAAGATCAGCACGGCCCGCTGGTCTTTGTTCGGCAGCAGAAATTACGCGGACAAATTTGGCTTACCGGGGTCAACGAATGATCTGGCCGGGCATCAGTTTGTTACCTTTCAGCGGGACGATGTACCAAATGTATTCCACGAATGGTTGACCAATCACGTGGAGCCGGACCAGATCGTCATGTCTTTCACTGAACTGGAGCTAATGCATGCGGCGATCAGGTCAGGGCAAGGCCTTGGGATCAGCAATGTCAAGCTGGTGGAAACAGACATGTCTTTTATCCGATGTTTCGACGAAATCCCCGAACTTGCGGTGCCGCACCTAATGCTCATTTCGCCGGAAGCCTATCGTCGGCCAGAGGTTAGAGCCTTCGTTAAGTTCTTCGCACCTCGCTATGCGGCAATCTACAAGTAGTTATTTAGGCAAAAAAGGATTGAGAACACGCGAACAAGCTAGTTTGCATGTACGCCACGACCGCAATTGCGAATAGAAGCCTTATGTGGCGAGCCCAAGGATACTTTTGAAGATGACAAAGGGAGGTCGAATTGATCGCCGCGCCCAAGTCGCTGCAAACCGCCTTAACTCCGACATGCCATCACGTGGTGCATGACCAGGTTAAGAACTTCAACATCGTTCTGGTTAAATGTCTGGTATCGGAATTTGACCGTTCCCCGGTCTGGCTTCGAACGTGATGGTGTAATTGCCTCAACCGTGACGCGCACGCTGATCGTGTCACCGGAATACACCGGAGCCAGCCACCGTACCTCGTCCATACCATGTCCACCCAGATTGGTGCCGGTAAGTACACCAGTGTCGCGGAACAACCTGAAAGTAAGCGCTATTGTTTGAAATCCACTGGCGATGAGACCGCCGAAAATCGACTCTGCGGCAGCCACTTTGTTAACGTGGAAGGGCTGCGGGTCATGAACCAGTGCGAAGTCAACAATCGCTCCCTCGGTCAGCGTAACGCCACCGGTTTCGAAAGTTTCGCCAACCGACAAATCGTCGATGTATTTTCCGCTGGCCATGGCAAAAGTATAGTTTGATGCACACTCAACCGTCAACGCGGAGCCACGCTCGGCAGCCACTAATGCCGCATTGTCATTCGACTATGGCAAAGATCGTAATTGAGAACTGAGCCAGTGGTCGTTGACCTATGCCGCGGCGACAAAAAGGTGCGCTTCTTGCGGTACGTGCAATACGCCTTCATTGTCATATCTAGACAAAACGTCTGCAACCTCTTCCACGACCTTGTTGGTGACGTCATCACCTGCATCCCTAAGATCAGTTTCGATTGGCAGCGCCATGATTTGCGCACGAAGGTCAATAAATCTTCGCTCTAGTACCAATGGCTCGTGACGAGCTATCTTAAAGCCTGCATCGACCAACAAGTTCGAAATGAGGTCCCCATCTCGAAACGAAAAAGGCGCTCTGGCCTTGATTGCGGCATCTGTTCCAACATGCTGTTCGAGAGCTTTTGCAAGTGCTCCATTGAAGGGCGACACAGCGCGCCAACATGTCAAAAACAGCTGACCGTCATTGCGCAAGATCCTATGAACTTCTTTCAACGCGGCGGATTTGTCGGGGAAGAACTGAAGCCCCTGTTGTATGAAGGCATAGTCAAACGTAGCGTCTCCGAAAGGTAACTCGGTTACATCTGCTGCATACCACTCGAGCACATGACGACAATCCAGCTGATTGGACTGCGCGACCTCAATCATGGTTTCGTTCAGATCTACGCCAACAACCCGGCCTTCGCCCGTCAGTTTCCTTGCAATCTCTCGCGTCAAAGCCCCGGTGCCGCATGCAATGTCGATAACACAAGTGCCGCTTCGAAGCTGAACCTTCTGCATTGTTGCTTCAGCCAATGGGCCGAACATCGCAGGCACACTATGGTTGTTGTACTTCTGCGCAGCTTCTTTGGTCAGCCGGAAATTGTCCGTCATCAAAAATATCCTCCTAGCAACGCGTCAATAATTGGATCACCCAAAGTGACCCAAAATCGTAGTCTCACGAGGTTTCAACCGGCAGGCTCTCATCGGCGCTCCATTCAGCCCAGGAACCATCATAGAGGCGCGACTTGTCGAACCCCATGTGGCGAAGCGCAAGGAGACCGCAAGAGGCGGCAATACCGCGACCGCAATACGCGATAACCTCGTCGTCGGTTTGAATTCCCTTGTCCTGATAGTGCTGAAGGAGGCGGAGGCGATCCGCCAACCTGAATGAGCCTCGTTCCTTTAGTTTCGCTGCCCGCTCAGCAATGGGTGTGTGTGCCAAATCCGGATCGATGTTCGATATCGCCGGTATGTTAACTGCACCGGGGATATGTCCCGAGCGACCTCCCCATGTGTGAACACCGTCGCCTCGGAAGAGGTCGTTTGGCAGAAAGTCCACAACTCTGACCTCAGGCATTCCTATCGCGTCCAGAACGTCAGTTTTGCTGGCAATCCAATTGCTCTGCACCTTGGGAGCGAAGTCGCCAGGCTCAACGGATGGATCGCCAGTTTCAGTGGGTCGACCTTCGAGTTTCCATTGCTGCAAGCCGCCGTCCAAGACCTGCGCGTTTTTATGGCCATAGTGCGAAAGTGCCCACCAAAGACGCGCTGAAGCCAACGGAAGCCCGGAATCATCGTAGACCAAGACATGACTGTCGTTGGAAACACCCAACTCGCGCATCTTTTTCCCAAAATCCTCTGGCCCGAGCATCATATCGGGAACGTTCTGATTGCTGTCTGCAAGCTCCGTCGACATGCCTACATACACGGCGCCGGGAATGTGCTCGGCTTGGAACTCGCTCCTATCGTCATAGGCCAAGCCTTTGCCGTTTTCCTCCCTAAACTTCCAGCGAACATCAATGATGCGTAGTTTCGGGTCAGTCAGGTTATCTGCCAACCAAGCCGTATCAATGAGCGGGCGAGTTTGGGTTGTCATACCTACGTTCTCCTCTAACCGGACGCGGGCCGGGCCGTATGGAATAATCCCCAAAATTGCTTTCTGAGTCCAATTTTAGGAAATTGGGATTTGATGAAGCAACTATGGTTTGAATGGCATTTCGATGATTTCATGAGACTTCTGAAAGAAACGGATGCTGAAATCAGGGCGCCTCGCAACGTCGATTTCCTTTGACTCGTTTATGGCTAGGCATGCTCATATAGCTCACTGACGGACAGGTTTGGTACAGATAGTGGAAGGTTTGGATGCTTGAAGATCGGTACGGAAGCCCGCTAACGACCACATCACAAGCTGCGCGAGACGCCTACGTTGAAGGCATCGACCGTTTTCTGGGTGCTTTTGATGATGTTGAAGAAGCTTACCGTTCTGCAATGCAGGCAGATGATAGTTTTGCCATGCCCCATGTTGGGCTTGCGCGATACCTTGTTACCGTCGGGCGTGGACAAGATGCAAAGCGTGAAATAGCCGTCGCAAAGGAACTGTCGCATGGCGTCAGCTCGCGCGAAGCCGCCCAGATCGACATTATCAGCGACCTCATTGAGGGGCGTGCACCGCAGGCTTACAGGCGCATCCGGGATCACGTCGCTGACCATCCACGAGATATTTTGCTTGCTCAGACCTGTACCAGCGTATTTGGCTTAATAGGGTTTTCAGGTCAGGCTGGACGCGAGGCGGAGCAGCTTGCGTACACGACCATGTTAAAGCCACACTATGGCGACGACTGGTGGTTTCTCTGTCAGCATGCATTTGCCCAGATGGAGGCCGGACAGATTGGCCCGGCCGCGGAAAACATCGAGTGCGCACTTGAGTTGAAGCCAGACAGCGCACACACTGCACATGTCAGGGCCCATCTCTACTATGAGAACGGTGAGACGGACGCTGGCTACGCTTATCTGCGCGAGTTTTGGCAAGACTATCCCTCCACAGCGTATCTGCACTGCCATCTCAGTTGGCACGTCGCTCTGTGGGCGCTTGAGAGCGGCGATGTGGCGGGTATGTGGAAGCTGTTCGATGATTATGTTTCCCCCGACCGACCTCCTGCGCCACCACTGAACGTTCTGACTGATAGTGTGGCAATTGTTCACCGCGCCTTTTTGGCTGGCGAGCAAATTCCCCAGGAGCGTTGGCAACAACTCAGCGACTATGCTGTTGAGTTCTTTCCTTCACCTGGCTTGGCTTTTGCGGATGTTCACGCTGCTCTTGCGCATGCGATGGCTGGAAACAGAGAGCGTCTGGAATCAACCATTGACGGCGCAAAGGGACCCGCAGGCCCCACCGTTGTTTCTGTCGCAGGCGCATTCCGTGCGTTGGCGGATGGAAATGCGGATGAAGCGATTGAGAAATTCGTAAGTGTCATGTCTGAGCACGAACGCCTTGGTGGTAGCCGGGCGCAACGCGACATTATTGAGTTTTCATTGGCGCATGCGCTGGCAATTTCGGGACAATCGAATGAAGCTCAACGCATTCTCAACATGCATCGACCGCATACCTCTCACGACCATGCAGTTGCCACGCTAGAAGAATAGGGTCCCCCGTATTTTTGACGCCCGCAATGAGCGCAAATTACAGGTTTTCAACGCCACTTTGAACGTAAGCTGTCGCACGACGCTACTAGGTCCCAAAAGTGTTAGTTGGCGGAAAAGAACAATCTGACTGCTGACATCAGCTTTCTCAAATGCCCGTCTTAGGTGTGCAAGCGGTGATTGTGGTCTTGTCGGCGGGCTACTGTGGAGGGATTGGACCGCCCGTCACTCACGCGGCCGACAAGTTGATCAGTTGCCAAGAAGAGTGCTTCGATCAAATGGGGCTCATATAAGTCGGGTCTATGCCTTAGGTCGGCTTTGATGTCGCCAGTATCGAGAAACAGCCCATTGTGGTAAACTCCTCCCTTTAATTAGGGGGTTATTGTGATGGAATACTATGATCTCGGTCGCTACAGCCGAAAGATCACAACCTCGTCGGACGAAGCCCAGCTTTGGTTTGATCGTGGTTTGGCTTGGACTTACGCGTACAACCACGAAGAAGCGATTGTATGCTTTCAGAATGCCGTGGCTGCGGATCCAAATTGCGCAATGGCGCACTGGGGCATCGCGTATTGTATTGGGCCGAACTACAACAAGCCCTGGGAAACATTCGAAGAAGACGAGAAGCCTGACTGTATCGCCTTGGCGAAAGCGTCAATCGAGGCTGCTGCCTCGTTAAAGGACCGGCTGACGCCTGTTGAACGCGCGCTAATCGATGCCATTCCAGCGCGTTATCCATCCTCGTCGGATATTGAGGATTTCAGCCCGTGGAATGACGCCTTCGCTGATGCGATGCGAAAGGTTCACACCGAATTCGATCAGGACCTGGACTTGTCTGCGATTCTGGCCGAGTCGCTCATGAACCGGACACCCTGGCAGCTTTGGGATTTGCCGACCGGAAAGCCCGCCGAAGGGGCCGATACGCTCGAGGCAATATCCGTGCTCGAAAATGCGTTCGATACACTTTCCGGAGCATGGGAGCACGCAGGACTATTGCACATGTACATTCACCTTATGGAAATGTCGCCCCACCCCGAACGGGCACTGCGTCAGGGCGATGTGCTCAGCACGCTGGTGCCCGAGGCCGGGCATTTGTTGCACATGCCGACCCATATCGACGTGTTGTGCGGAGACTATATGAACGTAGTACTGCGCAATCACAAAGCCATATTGGCAGATCGCAAGTTTCTGAAGCGCGAAGGCCCTGACAATTTCTATTCCGTCTATCGGTGCCACAACTATCACTTTAAAATATACGGTGCGATGTTCTTGGGGCAACCATCGGCAGCAATCGAAGCTGCCGATGAGCTGATCGACACCTTGCCGTCAGACACTCTTCAGCCGATGGCGGACTGGTTTGAAGGCTTCATTCCAATGAAGCAACATGTGCTGATCAGGTTTGGTCGCTGGCAGGATATTCTCGATCAGGATCTGCCAGAGGATGAAGAGCTTTACAGCGTGACTATTGCCATGATGCGGTATGCAAGGACGGTTGCCTTGGCCAACCTACACAGAGTCGCCGAAGCCGAGAGTGAAAAAGCCAAGTTCTATGATGCTCTGGCCAGAGTTCCTGAGACCCGAATGCTGTTCAACAACACATGCCGGGACATTCTGAAGGTCGCTGAACAAATGATGCTGGGTGAGTTGGCCTATCACACAGGAGAGCACGAAACGGCCTTTGACCACCTGCGAAAGTCAGTCGAGATCGACGACAACTTACCATACGACGAGCCCTGGGGCTGGATGCAACCCACCCGTCATGCGCTGGGTGCTCTTCTTCTTGAACAAGGCCAGATGGAGGAAGCCGAATCTGTTTACCGTGCAGACCTTGGCCTGGATGCAACGCTTAGCCGGGCCTGTCAGCATCCGGGCAACGTCTGGAGCCTGCATGGTTTGCACGAATGTCTCACCCGGCGCGGTGAAACGGTCGAAGCCGCCCATATTAAGCTACAACTGGACAAGGCCGCTGCCCGCGCCGAGGTGCCGATAAAGGCGTCGTGTTATTGCAGGCAGAAGGCTTTGGCGGCCGAGTAATCTCGGACCAACAGCAATGGCTGGGGCATTTGCGAGGCCCGCTTCTGCCGTTGATCGGGACTTGTTTAACTTCGTTGATGGCAACCGTCTGGGCGACCAGAAGACTGCCAAGCATCGCTTGGATGCCGTTTTGCGGTAAATCAGCCGCATGGTAGCATAGCGTAAGATTTGCAGTCGGGGGGCAACATGGTCTTAACATTCGCACAAATGGAAGCTCAGGAAATATCCAAAGCAAATCCGATTTCAGCAACTGACGCGCTGGCAGTACTGATCGAAGACCCCAACGCACTTGTGGTGGACGTGAGGGATAGCGCTGAAATGGCGGCCACAGGTATCAGCCCCAGAGCCATTCCGGCTCCAGGTCGAGCCGTCGCTTGGATGGCAGTCCTTGAAAGTGAATACAGATCTCAAGAGTTACAGGATCGTGGAAGGCGAATTTTCACCACTTGTGGCGGAACTCCAAGCTACCGAGGCGCGGCAGCGGCAAATGTATTGACAGCGATTGGTTTTCAAAACGTGCAGTTCATCGATGGAGGGATGGCGGCTCTGGTCGCAGCTGGCTCCTCCACAAAGCAGCCTTAAAAAACGGCTAAACCAACGGTCTTGAGCAAACAGAACAGGGGAGTAAATAGATACTTCTCAACTTCCAGAGTTGTGTCTCGATACGACTTGCGACTGAGATATAAGCCAGTTGACGAACACCTTAGCCTCGGGACGCTGAAATTCTGCTTGAGTCTGGATGTAATAGACGCCGAAGAGTGGCTCAGAGAACAACTCAATCATCCGACCAGATGACAGATCGTCCTCGAAAAAAGCTCGGGCAGAATACGTGATACCGTCACCCCGGCGAACCGCAGTCATGATCAGGTTCCCAGGCATGTGATTTATGGTCAATGGCTCGGGAGGTACGACCCCATGATAGGTGAGCCAGTCGGCCGCCTCGTTGGTGCCTAGTTCCTGCAACCAGGGCAGCTTCGTTAATGAGGCCGGGTCACGCAGATCTTGGTCTTCCACCAGTGAAGGTGCTCCGATCACGACCATGTCGGATACAAGGACAGTATCCTCTTCTTTTCTTGGCATGCGTCTATCGTGATACCGAATGGCGACATCGATACCACCTGGCTTTATCTGAACCAGTTCAGAAGTTGGGTTCAGCATCAAAGTGATCTCTGGATGTTGTTGTTGAAACTCTGCCATTCTCGGCAATAGCCACTCCACCGCGAATGCTGGTGACATGGTCACTTGAACGGGACGGTGTGCTGCATGTTCCGCCAGTCGTTCGACACCCCTTCCGATAATTTCAAAGCCGATACCCAGTTCACGTGAAAGAATGATGCCTGGCTCTGTCAATTCAATGCTGCGCCCACGTCTGGCAACGAGAGCTACACCCAAATGTCTTTCCAACGATTTCACCTGCTGGCTGACAGCCGCTTGGGTCACGTTCAAGCGTTCAGCCGCCACCGTGTAACTCCCTGCTTCCGCAACTGCTGAGAAAGCGCGCAAAGCGTTCATCGGGGGAAGGTGCAACCAATCCATACTGTAGATTTTCTATTGTTTAGTCAGACTATTTGAGTCGCATGATATCGGCATTCTTGACATTATTCACAGTGTAATCTGCGCTTCTATTATAAAATATTGGAGCGGATACTTTAGTGCCCATGTCAACCTAGCCGCATGCCAGGAGATTTTGATACGATGGAAAAACTTCAAGGTGGATGTTACTGTGGTGCTGTTCGATACCAGATCGCGACACCACCTGTCTGGTCGGGACATTGCCATTGTCGTTCATGCCAAATGGCCCTTGGTGGCGCCTTTGCAACTTGGGCTAAGGTAGCCGCCGAAGACTTCGCCGTTATCAAAGGCGAAATCCAACACATGGAGAAAACTCCGGGTATTCGTCGCGGGTTTTGTCGGGACTGTGGAACGACGTTGACCTATGCCGCCCTAAATGAAGTTGAGGGCCAAGACTGGAGCGCTGACGCTTGGTTTTCTGCTGTAACGTTGGACGACCCATCGATTGCGAAACCCAAGGCCCACGTCTTCGTGTCACATCAGCAGCCATGGATAAAACTCGACGACGGTCTGCCGACGTTTCTTGAGTTCTAACCAACTTTCCGAGCGCACGGAGGAGAAAGCGATGAACACTGCATACTCATATGCCTGCAAGGATTGCGAGGGCATGGAGGCCTGCCCAGGCAAAGTGGTTGCAGCGACTAAGGACGAAGTATGGAAACTCATGGAACTGCACGCGGTAGTCGCCCATGGAGAAGATCCTAGTTCGTGGGACGCCGATACTCGAGAATATCTGGAAACACTGATAAAGCCCGCGTGATCAAATAAATTAGGCTTCAAATTCCTGCGGATACGCGCCACAGCTCACATCGCCAGCAATTCCTGATGAATTGCGACCATTGCCCAGGTGTCGCGCGTGCAATACGCCACAAGATCAGCATATACCTTAGGGCTGCAGCCGGACGCACCTGCGGACTGCCGTTGAAGACAAGTATTCGGAGCGCCTTTAATGCCGAAAATAGGCAGTTATTTTGGGTGATTAACGACCGGATACGAGAAGATCAGAGGCTGTTGAGCCGATGCTTTTCGAGTATCCCGCAAAGCATAGCCTGTGCTTGCAGCCTGTGTTCTCGATGACGTTCACGGGCGGCATCTGGACGACCTTCACTGATCGCTTGAAAAACAACCCGGTGATCTTCATTAGATTTAACGGGCAGGGGCCTGATGAACAACGTCGTTGCGCGCGCGCGACGTACCTGGTCGCTCATCATGGCGACAATCGCTTCGACTCGTTTGTTGCCGCCTAACCGAACGAGCTCCTGGTGAAACAACTCGTCGGCCTCGGCCCAGGCTTCAAGGTCTTCGGCTTCGATGGCTTGGTCCATCTTTGCAATTGATCCGGCAAGTACCGCCAGTTCATCTTCGCAGTAGCCCGCTTCGGCAGCGCGCTGTGCTGCGAGACTCTCGAGTTCCGTTAGGATGTCGTAGATTTCGCGCATATCATCTGATGAAACAGGCAGTATCCGAACGCCCTTTCGGGGCCGCATTTCAAGCAACCCTTTACTTTCCAACATCAGCGCAGCTTCCCGTATCGGGGTGCGGGACATGCCAAGGGTTTCGGCGAGTTCCGATTCCAGATGATCAGTTCCGGCCGCAAGTTCGCCGGACAGGATCATCTGTCGCAAATCCCTGACAGCGCGTTGCGTATTAGAAAGAGTTTTTGCGTCCTGATCCTTCACGGGGTCTCCAGGTTGATTTTTCGTCCTTCCGCAGCTGAGAGATAGATATTCTCTTCAATGCGGATCACATCCAAATATTCTCGGGCCGTGTTTTCCAGTGGCGTGCCCCGTAGAAGGCCCGAAATGACGTGACTTTGCAAGGCGTGGACGCAGTCTCCTCCAAATCCATCATGATCGCTTGGAGGTAGAATCTGCTGTCGCTCCTGTTTTCCAAAACCGCGGAGTTCTACTGAACCATCGCCATTAAGAACCAGTGATCCTTCCGTTCCTTCGATGAGCGCTTCGCCCATGGTCTGACGCAGGTTTTTGGCGCTGTGGTCAAGGCATCTGTTGCCATCGAACAGAGCATTCAAACCGTTGGGGTGGTCAAACAGGATGAAACCTGCATCCTCGCCCGCGATAACGGGGTTAATTTGGCGCAAGTCCGCATAAACGGCGCTTGGCGCATCGAATAGAAACCGGAACGTGTCTACCCAGTGAACCGCTGTTTCATGAACCAGGAAACGCGGCATTTCCTGAAAGTACGGCTGCCGGTCTAGGTAGGCTCGTGGTCCCTGTCCGTCGCCGGGCCGAAGCCGGAAAGTAGCTTGGAGAGGTGTACCAATTCGACCCTCGGTCATCGCCACCTTGATCGCACGATACCAGGGCTGAAAGCGAAAATTCTCATGCACGACAATAGTTGCACCTACCGCCTCAGCCTCTGAAACAATCTTCTCAGCTTCATCCAGAGATAAGCAAAATGGCTTTTGGCAGATCAGCCACTTGATACCAAACCGCAATGCCGAGCGGATTGCCTCGGCCTGCGCCACAGGCGGAAGGATGATGTCCACGAGATCTGGTTTTTCCGCCTCCAACATTCTTGACAGATCATCGTAAGCGGCCAGCCCTGTTTCTTTCGCCTTGTTGATATCACGGTTGCAGGATGCAATCGGAACCGCACCGGGCATTCGGGACCAGCTTTCGTAGTGGAACCTGCTGAAATACCCCGCACCCACACACGCGACACTGATGGCTTGTTGAGTATTCATGCCCGCATTGCTTCCAATACCGATGCGGCGGCACCCTTCGTTCCGGCCGTTCCACCTAGGTCACGGGTCAGGTTCTGTCCGTTCGCTGTCACCTTTTCCACGGCTTCACGCAATCGTTCGCCGTCGCTGGACAGGTCTGGATGATCATGGGTGAACCCCAACCATTCAAGCATCATTGCTGCGGACAGGATCATCGCAAAAGGGTTTGCAATACCCTGTCCCGCAATGTCCGGGGCGGAACCATGGCAGGGTTGGAATACAGCGTGATTCAACCCGATATCCGCTGATGGCGCCAGTCCTAGACCACCCATGAGACCCGCACCAAGGTCTGAGAGGATGTCTCCGAACATGTTCTCAGTGACCAAAACGTCAAATTCCCAAGGCTTTTGAACCATCCATAGAGCGGTGGCATCAACATAGGCATGGTCAGCTTTCAAATCGGGATGGCGTGCGGCCTCCATGTCAAAGATAGATCTGAAGAATGCAAAGGCCCTGAAAACATTGGCTTTGTCGACACATGTAACCCGTCCTTGGCCGCGACCGGATGCCTTGCGGTTCTTGGCGAGTTCAAACGCGAAACGGAACAGTTTTTCGGACACCTCACGAGTGATCAGCAGAGTTTCACGTGCTTCGTGTTCCGTTACTTCGCCAGCGCCTTGGGTGAAGAACAGTCCTTCTGTGCTTTCGCGTATCAAGACAAAGTCGATCTCTTTTCCGGGGGGCAGCGTCAAGGGGGTCATTTGTCCGCTGCTTACCTTTACTGGTCGTACACCAGCGAAAAGTCCCAGTTGCTTTCGCAGATCAATCTGAGGTGAAATCTCGGTTCCGTCAGGATATCGAACATCCGGCAAGCCCATTGCAGACAGCAGAATTGCGTCAGCATTACGTGCAGTTTCGAGTGATCCAGCCGGAAACGATTCTCCAGTTTTGGTGTAGTGGCCTGCGCCTGCTGGTGCGTCTGTAAACGCCAGCTCGTAGCTGGGATTGTTGCCCGAAAGCTGGCGCAGGATTTCAAGCGTAGGGGCCATAATTTCCGGGCCGATCCCGTCCCCGTGGAACACTGCAACATCGTACATCTTTTTCATCTTTGCCCATTTCCTTCCCGTTTCGCATTCATAGCGCGATAGCAGCTTCCACTACAGTACGTTGACAATGCATTCTTTAATGTATACGCAAATAAATGCAATAATAAACGCGAAGTAGTTTTGGGAGGACTTGGAAATGAAACTAAAGCTAGGGCGGTTGGCGGCCGCAGCCGTGGTGGCGACCGGGATTACAGGGGCAGCTATTGCGCAGGATTATCCCTATCGTGATATCACCACAGCTGTGGTCTGGGGGGCCGGTGGTGGCACGGACACGATCAACCGAATGATCATGGCCGAGATGGAAAAACATCTTCCGGTCTCGATCAATGTGATCAATCAAACAGGTGGTGTCGCAGGCTCCAACGGTATGGTTTACGTGATGAACCAACCAGACGATGGCTATACATTGGTCGGTTTGTCAGAGTCGAACGTCACCGCTGCTGTGCAGGGTGGTTGGGATAAGAAATTTGATTTTTGGTATCCGTTCATTGTTGGTGGATCACCTGATCTGATCTCGGTCCCGGCGGACAGCCCTTACAATACTCTGGAAGAACTAGTCGACGCTGCGAAAGCAGCTCCTGGCACTATTCCTGCGGCGGCTTCCGGCGCAGGTTCGATCCACCACTTGAATCTTCTGGCAATCGAAAAAGGGGCCGGTGCAGAATTCAAGTTTGTTCCATACAAAGGCTCAGCGCCCGGTCAGGAAGCTGCGATAGCGGGCGAAGTCGCGTTGGTTGTGACGTCACTGGCTGAACAGGCTCCGTTGATTGAAGGCGGTCAACTTAAACCGCTCGCGATGTTGACGCCCGAAGATGCGCAGATTGCAGGGGCAACAGTGCCTTCTGCCTTCGGCATCTATGACGGTCTCGATCAGTATTTGCCGCTCAAACAGGCCATCGGGTTTGCAGTTCACAGCTCAGCCGGGGACGATGTAAAGGCCGCGCTTGGTGATGCCTTCGAGCAAGCTATTGCCTCCGACACCGTCGCCGAATGGGCCTCTGCAAACAATTATGATGTCGGTGGTCAACACGGTGAAGAAGCTCAAGAACTGTTTGCGAACCTCGAGGCTACTTTTGCCTATACCTTGCAAGACCTTGGCGCTGCCACAGTGGATCCGGCCTCGCTGGGTATCGAGCAGCCCTAATCCGATCAATTTTGAAGGGGCGCGCATGATCGCGCCCTTTCCCTCAGGAGGCAGGCAATGGACAAACCTGACGAAACACTGGTCATGCGGTCGCGCGACTTTTGGGCAGCAATTGTTCTTGTAACAGTGTCCGTCTTTTTTCTTTGGAAGACATCGGACATTCCACTTTGGGGCGAAAACCGCGCAGGTGTAAGTGGATCGGATTGGTACAACTCGGCTGCAATTGTACCGCTGTTCATCTTCGGTGGATTGCTTGGCTTGTCCTTCGTTTTGCTTGCTATTTCAATCCGCTCAGGTGGTGCCCAAAACGCGCTTAGTGCTTTGGGCATCGGATGGGATAAGTCGGAAGCCTATCGAGCTTCAACAATAGGCCTGATCCTTCTTGCATATGTCGTCGGACTGGTTCCCAGAGTGGACTTCATTCTGTGTTCTGGGTTGCTGATTACAGCTTTGACTTACGGCTACTACGGGGGTCATGCGCGGCGTGCTTTGGTGGCCTGTAGCGCGGTTGTCTCTGCCGGGCTATTTGCGTTTGCTGTTTTCCCCGCGCAGGCGGACTGGAACGCACTCAGTGATGATTGGTTTACACTGGCTCTATGGGTCTCGCTTACACTTTTGGTGTTGAGCAAGGCGACTTCCGAACACGTTTTGCGGTTCGTTCCGTTGGTGGCAATACTTGCCCCGCTCATCCTCGTTTGTGCGATGGCCTTTGTTTTCCGACAGAACGTGCCCGCGCGCGGCGGGCTGATCTTCAAGCAAATCGAGTACCACTACTACGTGACGCTTCGTCCGCTATGGAAAGATTGACCGGATGGACTTTATCCTTTCGCAACTGGCTGGATTTGGGACCACATTCGTGGGCCTGGCAGTAGACCCGCTGACCTATCTGTATTTGATTGCATCCGTGTTCCTGGGTATAACGTTTGGCGCATTGCCCGGCCTGACCGCAACGCTGGCAGTGACGATCCTGACGGGTTTCTTCGGCAACAAGATCCCATTGGACTATTCGCTGATCGCTTTGCTCGGGGCCTATGTCGGCGCGATTTACGGTGGCTCTTATCCGTCAATCCTGCTGAACATTCCGGGCACGGCGGCCAGTGCGGCGACGGCCATGGATGGATACCCTCTGGCTAAAGCGGGTCGAGGGGGCGAAGCACTAGGGCTGACCACAACGGCCAGTTTCATTGGTACAGTTATCGGGACCATCACGCTTTTGATCTTTGTCTGGGCGTTGCTTTTGGTTTCAAAAAACATCGCAAGCCCGGAGAAAGCACTGCTGGCCCTGTTCGGCATTCTGCTTTCTGGCACTTTGATGAGCGAAGACCTGGTGATCAAGGGATGGATCGCCGGTCTGATCGGCCTTGCGATGTCCATGGTGGGGCTTGACCCTCTGTTGTCTGAACCGCGCTATACCTTCGGCTGGTCTTACTTGATGAGCGGGTTTCAGGTCGTGCCGGTTTTGATGGGGGCATTTGCCATTCCCCAAATCATCGACGGTTTAAGGCACGTTGAGGCCGGGAAAGCTCTGGCCCTGAAAGGTCGCATCCTTCCGAATCTACGCTCCATCCGACGCTACCTGCCCACCATTGGCCGGTCAGGGGTGATCGGGACAGGGGTAGGAGCACTTCCCGGCGTCGGCGAAGATGTCGCCGGTTGGGTCAGCTACGGTGTCGGTAAGACCTTATCTGCTGAGGGCGATAAGTTTGGAAAAGGGTCATTGGAAGGTCTGCTGTGTTCTGAAACGGCAAACAACGCCTGCATTGGGGGCGCACTAATCCCGCTTTTGGTGTTGGGCATTCCCGGTTCACCACCCGCCGCGGCTTTGATGGGGGCTTTCAAGATCAACAACGTGATCCCAGGTCCGACGATAGACCCCGAGATCATTCTGCGCGTGGTTGCAATACTTGTGTTGGCCTCCCTGACAATGTTCCTGATGGGCCTGTTCACTGCTCGGGTTTTCATCAGAATACTCGCCATCCCGCAGACTATCTTCTTGCCGGTTGTGATGGTTCTAACAACAATTGGGTCTTTCAGCGTCGGTGGTGGCATCAATGATCTTTACCTGATGCTTGGCGTCGGCGCCGTTGCCTATTTCATGAACCTGATGAAATACCCAATCGCGCCATTGGTTATCGGGGTTATTCTGGGCAGCCTGTTTGACGAAACCTTCCGCCGGTCGCTGTTCTTGTCGGACGGGGATCTTTCGGTCTTCTTTTCACGCCCGGGTGCGGCCATTCTGCTGGTGCTCAACATTGGCCTGATCCTCAGCCAACTGCCCGTTGCGAAGCGCGCTTTCTCACGTCTGAAAGGACTTTCCGTCTGATGTTTGTGGTTACTGTCACCTTCACTCTCAAGCCCGGTACGAGAGACACCTTTTTGCCGCTGATGGTCGAAAACGCTTCGACCTCTTTGTGTGAAGAAGCCGGATGCCAGCAGTTTGACGTTTGCCTCGGCGGCAATCCCGATACAGTTTTTCTCTATGAGGTTTATGATGACAGCGCGGCGTTCTCCGCCCACCTGGAAAGCGCGCATTTTCAGGCCTTCGATACGGCAGTGGCTGATATGATCGCCACCAAGGTAGTTCACCAGTACTCCGAGGTCATCCGATGAACGATTGGGAAATCCACGCCGTGAAATACGCGGATCGAAATGCGCGGACGCGAGCAGATAGTTTCATCATCGATGATAATCACAGCGCGCCTCATGCGATGGATTACTTCGTTTGGGTGCTCAAACGCGGCAACAAAGTCATTCTGGTCGATACTGGCTACGACTCCGATGAGGCCGCCGCCCGTGGTCGTCCCATTGCGATGGATCCTCGCGAGGCTCTGCGGCCCCTAGGCATTTCACCGGAAGCGGTAACCGAGGTTATCGTGACCCATCTTCATTATGATCACGCGGGGGGGCTGCATATGTTCCCGAACGCGAAGTTGCATATGCAATCGGCGGAGATGGCCTTCGCCACAGGCCCCTGCATGTGCCACGACCATCTGCGCGCACCTTTCACGGCTAGCCATATTTGCGAGGTCGTAAAGCGTCTCTATTCAGGGAACGTCGTGTTCTACGATGGAGAAGCCGAGATTATAGATGGGGTCACGGTGCATTGCATTGGTGGGCATTCGCGAGGGTTGCAATGCGTTCGCGTAAGGACGGAAGCCGGGTGGATGGTGCTTGCCTCTGATGCCTCGCATTACTATGAGAATTTCATGGCGCGCAAAGCCTTTCCCATTGTCGTCGACCTACAGGACATGATGGATGGTTTCGAGACACTCGAGAGGTTGGCCTCGCATCCTCGACTTATCGTGCCCGGCCATGATCCACTTGTGCGTGAGGTTTTTCCAGTCGGTGCAGCGCCGCATATCTATAGGCTAGACCCAGGGCCGACGAGGGACATCGAACTATGAAAATTGGTGTCATAGCGGATGATTTTACTGGTGCGAGTGATATTGCGAACACCTTGGCGAAGGGCATGGAGCCAGAAGGTGGGATACGAACCGCGCAGTTTCCGGGTGTTCCTAATATCCCGGTCGACGAAGAGATCGAAGCGGGTGTGATCTCACTCAAAAGCCGCACTGCACCGGTTGAAGAAGCCATTGCAGACAGTCTGAGTGCTTTGCGGTGGCTCGCGGATCAAGGATGCCAGCAGTTCATCTTCAAGTATTGTTCGACCTTCGATTCCACGACGGAAGGAAATATCGGCCCAGTTGCGAAAGCGCTTGCCGACGAGCTGGACGCGCAAAAGGTGGTTTTCTGCCCGGCCTTTCCGACAACCGGGCGCACCGTCTATCACGGTCACCTATTTGTGCAAGGTAAGCTGTTGCACGAGTCGGGGATGGAAAATCACCCTCTTACTCCGATGACGGATGCTAACATCAGGCGATGGTTGCAGTATCAGACCCAAGAAGCGGTCGGGTTGGTGTCAATTGACGCCGTGGAGCAAGGATCAGAGGCGATTGCTGATGCTTTGCAGAAGGCCGGCGAACGATTTGTAATTGGCGATGCGATTTCGGATGAAGATTTGTTGGCCTGGGGAGAAGCTCTAAAGGATGCCAAGCTCATTACTGGGGGATCGGGTATAGCACTGGGACTACCAAGAAACTTCCTGAGAGAGACTTCATCCAAAAGTGCTGGCACTGTGTTCACTGGTATCGCAGGGCCTGCCGCGATCCTTGCGGGTTCTTGTTCAGGTGCGACCCGCAGGCAGATTGAAATTCACGCGAAGTCCCATCCGACTTTCGCAATTGATGTTTCGGGTATTATGTTCGGGGATGTGACCACGCAAACGCTTCTGGATTTCTTTGAAGAGCATTCGGGTCAGGCGCCGCTCGCGTATTCATCGGGGAGCCCGGATGATGTGCGTGCGATCCAAGGTCAGTTTGGTCAGGAAGCCGTAGCGGAAAAGCTGGACAATCTCTTTGAAGATACCGCGCGAGAACTTGTCCAAAAGGGCTACAAGCGGTTGGTTGTAGCTGGAGGTGAGACGTCGGGAGCTGTCGCCCAGGCTGTCTCTGAGGCACTGGGGTCACCGGCTATGTCAATCGGGCCAGAGATTGACCCGGGCGTACCTGTCCTGAGCGTTGGAAAAACTGAACCCATTGCAATGGCTTTGAAATCCGGCAACTTTGGCGCTCCAGATTTCTTCTCGAAGGCACTGAGAATGATGGAGGCAGGCAAATGAGTTCTGAAGAACAGGCACTGCGACGGCAGATGTCCGAGCTGTGCGCCTCGCTGTTTGTGCGTGGCTTTTCCGTTGGCACCGCGGGCAATGTCTCTGCGCGTTTACCGGACGGGATTCTCATGACGCCAACGAATTCGACTTTGGGCAATGTTGACCCCGAGCGAATTGCCAAGATTGATTTGGATGGCAACCACCTGTCCGGTGACAAGCCGACCAAGGAGATCTTTCTGCACCAAGCCTTCTATGAGACGCGACCTGAAGTGGGCGCCGTGGTTCATCTGCACTCGACCTGGGCGACCGCGCTGTCGTGTCTGGAAGACACCGATCCCAATGACTGTATTCCGCCGCTTACACCATACGTGGTCATGCGCGTAGGCACGGTTAAACTGGTTCCATACATTAAGCCGGGTGATCCAAAATCCGGTGATTTGATCCGCGAACTGGGCGGCAAGTATAGTGCTGTTCTGCTGGCCAACCACGGTCCCGTCGTATCAGGAAAGGATCTCTTTTCAGCAGTCTGTGCAGCGGAAGAGTTGGAAGAAACAGCCAAGCTGCTCGTGGCACTGCAGGGTATGTCAACCCGGATGTTGGATGTAGAACAAGTCGCAGAACTCAAAGAGGCTTTCGGAAGGATGTAGTTGGACACAGATAGGGAGAGTGTGCAAACTTTTGGGTAAATCGTGCAAAATTATGCGTAAATACCACGCAAAGTTATGGGCAAGAACATCTGAATTTAATGATTGAAATCAATAGCAGAAGCGCAGCGTTATGCGCGTTCCTACAATTTTTGTTGGTGCGCCCATAGCTTTGCAACTCGCCCAAAACATTGGGCGCATTAACCTACAACTTTTTTGGTTTGAGGTTCGATATCTTCGGGTCTCATTCTTGGCTGGTTTCGCAGCATAATCGTAGTGCCGGGGAAGATTTTCGGATAGCCGCTACTAGCCCGAAGCGGACATCCAAAACTAGTCTTTGCAGTTTCCGAGATGCGGACTTTTCTGCGGTTCGTGGCAATCTGCCGAACTGGTGTTTCGGCCCTTACCGGACATTCACCCTTCTATCGGAATGGTGCAGCGCGGCCCGTCGAAGCGAACAGCCAACTCACGCGGGGAAAGCTCACTTTCCTTCAGGGCCAGATCCCTGATCTTCTCGCGCACTGGCGTGGGAATGCGGTTCCAGACCCGTGACGGCCGGGGGCAGCGGTCTTCAAGCGCCTCAGGACCACCGGAAAGATATTGGTCGTACCAGCGTTAGAATGTAGTCTTCGGGATACCCAGCTTTTCCAAAGTGCGTTTGGTCGGCAGATGGGATTGTTCGACCAGCTGGATGATCTCCAGCTTCTCAGATGCGGGGTATCTCATTCGTCGTCGTCCCCATCCGCGATCATGCTTTTTTTGAGAAGCCGCAGCTCAAGGGCCTGTTCAACAACAACCTCCTTCAGATCGCGCGCCTCACGGCGCAGATCCTTGACCTCGGTTGATGTCGCAGCACGTGCCGTGTCGCCAGCCAAACGTTTCTTTCCGGCTTCCGGGAACTCCTTGGACCAGCTGAAATACAGGCTCTGAGCAATGCCTTCGCGACGACATAGCTCTGCAATGCTGTCCTCGCCCTTCAGGCCATCCAGAACGACCCTGATCTTCTCTTCGGCAGAATACTGTTTTTGCGTCGCGCGGCGGATGTCTTTAACAATCTTCTCGCCGTGGCTCTGCTTGGTTCCGGGTTTCTTTCCCATCTCCACTCCTTGGCGGTTACGATGAGCCAGAAACCCTCTCTTATCAAATCAACCTAAACTGTCCCATTGGCGCTGACGTCAGACACTAAGTTAAGTACGCTAAAGAGTGCTGCGTTGAGTGCCCTGATCTTGCTTTTCTTGCCGGTGGCAGAAAAAGCAGGGGAGTCACGAATTTGCCAGATGTTGTACGACGTATGAGTGACCAAAAGCTAAAACTAAGCTGCCATCAGACAACCAGCTTCGCCTGCGATATCGACTATGCAGTCATCGCCGGTCTGAATGCGAATTGCCGGGCTTTCCCCTCCGAGTTCCAATTTGGGTGAGGTTAACCAGAACGCGCATTGCCACGGCGTCATTTCACGTGGCAGGGCTTTCAACACTTTTTCCATCAAAGGAAGCGGGGTTCCATCCTCAGCAAACTGGAAACATGGATAGGCGTTGGCCCCTTTGTAAGGCAAAGAAAGTACCTTCCCGGTTCTTGTCCAGATATCGGCTATCCGCGTGATTTGCCAGGAGCCATTTTGCCATTGTGCGTGCACTCCGGCATCGTCCAACAACGGATACTCAAGCGCAAAATCATCCATCCGGATGTCATTGACTGCGCTACAATGTCCCTCGAAACTATGCAAATACATCTACTTACTCACCGAACTCACTAACAACTCATGAAACGATACTGACAAGAAGTCGTTCTAGCCAAAGTTAAGAAGCTCACATTGGGCGAATTAAACTTCAGCTAACCTCGCTATTTTAACCTAGCGCGCTGAAATTATTGTTGGTTTGCTTACAACGGCCCGCCGTACTGATGCTCATAAAACCAGTTCTGAATTCGTGGCTTTGTTACTCATTGGGGTAGTAATCCTCACAATTTGAGGGCATTGGCCATGGATCTACCGAACCAATCTCTGGTTTGTGAGTGATCAACATCTACGTATTGGACAAAGCCGCCAGTCACTCTGTCAAGTGTTGGAAACGAGTACCGAGCGTGGCCTCTCTTTTCTACGAACACGATCCTCTTCATCTGACACTCCCGCAAGAAGACTAACAGTCCTGATCCTAAGATTAGCGTGACACAAAGCGCGCCGGGGAGGTTTTGCATTTCCACGGACCTAAATTGCTTTCTCTGGTCACAATACGGACTGACCATTCCAAAAATTCCCTACCGCCACCTTGAATTTCTGGGCCAACCATTCCACATCTTGCTCATGAGCAAAGAAACTCTCGCAGTTGGCGACATCAAATCACCCGCAGGCCCGGGTAGGCCTCGCGCCTTTGACGAAGCTGAGGCTTTGGAAAAAGCCTTGTGCGTTTTTTGGCACAAGGGCTACGAGACCGCATCTGTGGATGATCTGACCAAGGCCATGGGTTTGAGCCGGTCCAGCTTCTATGGAACGTTCGTCAACAAGCAGACTTTGTTTCACAAAGCCCTCAGGCACTATTCAAGGCGTGGTTTGAAAAATCTGCGTGACGTTGCAGATGCGGGCGGAAATGACCCCGTTGGTGCGATTATGGAAGCTTTGGCGAACCCGCAAGGCGGTCGTGACGGCTGCATGCTGATCAATTGCCTTACGGAACTTGCCCCGCATGACAATGAAGTGGCGGCTCTCGGGCGACAGCATTTGGAGAGTATTGACGAGATTATTGCAAGAGCGCTTGAGCCTTCGGATCCGGGACAGGTACTCAACAAGGCACGCGCCTTTGCCTCCCTTGCAATCGGCACACTAGCCTTGCGCAAAGCGGGTGTTCCCGCGGATCAGATATCACAAACCCTGAAACAAGCCCGGTTGGTGATTTCGCCATAAGGCCTCCGCTAAAAATAAGGGTATGAAACGTAACACAAACTCAAACAAGAGACAGTGACCCTAATATTGGACTAATTGGTCCAATAATATCTGAACGAAGTTTACCAAAGAAGGAAGCAGCAATGGCTGATGAAAAACTGTTCTCCGGCATCAAAGCTGGTGCAATCGAGCTGAAAAACCGCGTTGTCATGGCGCCACTGACCCGCAACCGGGCAAGAGCCGAAGATGACAGCGTCCATGAATTGCAGACCAAGTACTACGTGCAACGGGCGGGTGCTGGATTGATCATCACGGAAGCTTCGCAAATCTCGCCCCAAGCCAAAGGCTATGCCTGGACACCTGGCATTTATTCCGAAACGCAGATCGACGGCTGGAGAAAAGTGACTGAGGCCGTCCATGCTGAGGGTGGCAAGATTGTGATCCAGCTTTGGCATGTGGGCCGGATTTCGCATACAAGCTTACAGCTGGATGGCGGTGCCCCTGTTGCGCCATCTGCGATCGGCGCTAAGGCCAAGACCTTTGATGGTGAGCAGTTCGTCGAAACATCTGAGCCGCGGGCTCTGGCCGTCGAAGAAATTGCTGGCATTGTTGCCGACTACCGGAGGGCCGCGGAAAACGCCAAGGAGGCCGGTTTCGACGGTGTCGAGGTCCATGCAGCCAACGGATACCTCATCGATCAGTTCCTGAGGGACGAGTCCAACAAGCGTGAAGACGAATACGGCGGTCCTGTCGAGAACAGAGCACGGTTTCTGAAAGAGGTCATGGACGCAGTTGTTGACGTGTGGGGTGCCGACCGTGTTGGTGTCCGCCTAAGCCCGTTCTCGGACGCCAACAACATCTCCGACAGCGACCCGCAGGCGACATTCACTCATGCGGTCAAATTGCTGAATGGGTATGGGCTGGCCTATCTCCATCTCGTGGAAGGACAGACCGGCGGCCCGCGCGATATTCCGGAAGGTGGCGATCTGAAGATGCTCTATGATCTGTTTGATGGCGCGAAAATGGGCAACAACGCTTATGACCGAGACATGGCGATTGAAGCGGTTGAAACCGGAGCCGTCGATCTGGTGGCCTTTGGCCGGCCGTTTATTTCCAACCCTGATCTTGTCAACCGGTTGGAGAAAGGCGCCGCTCTGAATGAGCTCGATCCAACCACGCTCTACGGCGGCAATGAAAAAGGGTACACCGACTACCCGGTACTGGAAGAGAAAGCTGTTGCCGCAGAGTGATACATCGCTCTTAACTCCGTAGTGACAAGCAATACCAAGCAAAGTGAGCGCGTCGGTTTGGACGCGCTCACTTGGCAATTACGGGAATATCCATTCTTGAAGCGAGGATCTATCACAAGCCCTCGAAAGAACTGCTTCCCTATGATCAGGGTCGAATATTTCCAATAAGAATTTACTCTTGATTGAGAAACGCCCGGTTCTAGTTGAAGAAGATGTGTGGTGACTACGATCAATTGAGCGCGTTTCTCGAACCGCGCAATGTTATGGGCAAATCGTGCAAACTTGTGCGCAAAAGTCTTCAATTTTTGTGAGTAAAATCGATGGCGGCGATGCAGCGTTATGAGAACACCTACAATTTTTATGGGTGCGCGCCAATTTGCAGTGTCAGAACCCCTGCGCCGCGTTTGCACGTGATACGTCACGGAACTGCGCGGTCTTGGCCCGCGACTGATCTCCATGTGTTTTGACCGGTTACTCTGACGTGGACGTCTGAGCGACGTAGTCTGCTATCGCAGCGCGGCTGCCATGTCTCCAGATCTTGGTCAGCCAAAAAGAAAAGTCCTGACCAAAGCGGGTATCACGGCCAATCTCGCCGTAATATTGATCCTGCTCGATCCACAGTTTCGGATCATCTCTGGACGCCAGCGCGATGTGCTGAAGAGTGTCCCAATGGGGGTCGTTTGGCGCAATTTCAGACCCATCCTCGCGCCTGCCTGCACACATCCGGCACCAGAATGCCTCGGCTAGGGCCAGCCCGCTGGGGGCAGGGTCCGAGGCAACTGCGTCACGCAGCGAAGGCAGCAAGAACCCGGGATGCCGTGAGGATCCGTCAAACGCGACGCGGCGCGTGGTGTCATGGATGGCGGTGTTTGCAAATCGCTTTTCGACCAGATCAAGATATTCACTTGGTTTAGCGCCGGGGACAGCAGCGACATGCGGGAGGATTTCTTCTGCCTGAATTTTAGCGAAAAACGCCAGGATATCAGAGTCCTGCATGCATCGTGAAATCGTCGGGACGTTCAGGATTTCTCCGACATTCGCAAGCAGCTGATGACCGCCGTTCAAAATACGCAGTTTCATCGTCTCATAGCTATGAACATCGTGGGTCAGTGTGACACCGACTTGTTCGAGCGGCGGACGCCCTGCGCAAAAATTGTCCTCGATCACCCATTGGCGAAAGTTTTCATGTGAGACAGGGACGCGGTCATCGATTCCAAGTCCGTGGCATTGCGAAACAACCTGCTCTGTCGTAGCGGGTACAATGCAATCCACCATCGAATTGGGAAATGCCCCATATTGGTCGATCCATGTGGCTAGATTCGGGTCAGACATACGCGCCAAACCAACAATGCAGTTTCGCAGGATCACCCCGTTGCCCTGAAGGTTGTCGCAGCTGAGTGTGGTAAAGGGTTTCAAACCCTCCTTCTTGCGCTGTCGAAGAGCTGCAACAATGGCGCCAAATGCGGTTCGCGGCTGGTCTGGATGGGCGGCATCGTATCGAATGTCTTCGTGATCGGCGTTGAACGCGCCGGTATTGGCGTCCAGAAAATAGCCGCCCTCGGTCACTGTAAGCGACACAATCCGGATGGACGGATCGGCCATCTGCCGGATCAGCGTCGCATTCCCCTCTTCGATTGGCAGGTAGTCGATCATGGCTCCGACAATTTCGGCGGATATTCCCTTTGGGTCCAGCTCGATCAGTGTTGTCAGACAGCCCTGCGCCAGCAACCTCTCTCGCATTTCGGCATCATAGCTGCGGACACCGGCCCCGATGATCGCCCAGTCCAGTGCTTGGCCCTGTTGCATCAACTGGTGGATATACCAGGCCTGATGCGCGCGGTGAAAATTGCCCAGCCCGATATGGACGATGCCGGGTTTCAGGTCTGTGGGCAGGTAATTCGGTGTCCTGACAGTCGCAGGCATATCTGCAAGGCTGTCGCGCCGCAGCCGCACCGGGGGATTTGCGTTTGCCAGAGGATCCATCAGCTCATCCAGTTCCCGCCGTCGACATTGTAGGTTTGCGCGACGATATACTGCGCCTCGTCCGAGGCCAGAAACACGGCCATTCCGGTCAGGTCTTCGGCACGGCCCATCCGTCCGTGCGGCACCGCTGCGGCTACTTCGCGTTTCTTCTGCCCGGGCTCTTTGCCCTCATGCTTTGCAAAAAAGGCGTCCACAGCATCCCAGTGTTCGCCATCGACAACCCCCGGAGCAATGGCATTTACGTTGATGCCGTGTTGGATCAGGTTCAGCCCTGCAGATTGGGTAAGCGAAATGATAGCGGCTTTGCTTGCGCAATAGACGGCGACCAGAGGCTCGCCCCGTCGTCCGGCTTGCGATGCCATGTTGATGATCCGGCCTTTGGTCCCGTGTTTGACCATATGGCGCGCGACGGCCTGCATCGTGAACAAGGCGCCTGAGACGTTGATGTCGAAAACTCGGTTGTAGTCGGCACGCTCGATTTCGATGATGGGTGCTGCGGTAAAGATGGCAGCGTTATTGATCAGAATGTCGATGGGACCGAAATGTGAAGCCGTCTTTGCCACCGCGGCATCAATGCTCTGCTGGTTGGTCACATCCATCTCGATAGCCAAAGCGGCCTCACCGATTTCGGCGACCGCTGCTTGCACGCGCGCGCCGTCAATGTCGGCCAGCGCGACACGGGCCCCTTCGGCAACATAGGCTTTGGCAAAGGCCAGTCCGATGCCACGCGCGGCCCCGGTAATCAGGGCGGTTTTACCGACCAGACGTGTCATTCGATCCGCAGGCCCTTTGCGTCAAACCGATGGATCACATCCGCGCGTGGCGTCAGATAGATACGGTCGCCATGGTTGAAGCCAACTTCACCCCCCGCTCGTACGGTGATCGTGTCCGCAAGGCCGGTTTCGTGAATGTGGAAGAACGTGTCCGAGCCCAGATGTTCGGAAACCCCAACCACCCCGGACCAGGTGCCGGAACTGTCGGATACCTCCAGATGCTCGGGGCGGACCCCGATCGTATGGGCGTCATGTTTCGCGGCCTCTTCGCCCGCAATGAAGTTCATTTTGGGTGAGCCGATAAAGCCCGCGACAAACAGGTTTCGCGGAGTCTTATACAGCTCGAGCGGGCTGCCCACTTGTTCGATCACACCGGCCTGCAGCACGACGATCTTGTCGGCCATCGTCATCGCCTCGACCTGATCATGGGTCACATAGATCATCGTGGTTGCAAGACGCTTGTGTAGCTCGCTGATTTCAAGCCGCATTCCAACGCGCAAGGCGGCGTCGAGGTTCGAGAGTGGTTCGTCAAACAGAAACGCCGCAGGCTCACGTACGATGGCGCGGCCAATGGCAACGCGCTGGCGTTGACCGCCGGACAGTTGGCCCGGTCGGCGATCCAGGTAATCGGTCAGGTTTAGAACATCAGCAGCGCCTTCTACGCGGCGGTCAATCTCGGCCTGGTCCAGCTTGGCCATGCGTAGCGGGAACGCGATGTTCTTGCGCACCGTCATATGCGGGTACAGCGCGTAGGACTGGAACACCATCGCCAGACCGCGCTTTGCGGGTGGGACATCGGTGGCGTCCGCCCCGTCAATGTCGATACTGCCCGAAGTGATGTCCTCGAGCCCGGCAATCAGCCGCAACAAGGTGGACTTGCCGCAGCCAGAGGGGCCGACGAAGACAGTGAACTCGCCATCTTGAATGGTCAGGTCCAGCGGCGGAATGACTTCAACGTCGCCAAATTTCTTGGTCACGGATTTGAGTTGAATGCGTCCCATGCGGAGTTTTCCTTATTTCACGGCGCCGAAGGTCAGGCCGCGGACAAGTTGTTTCTGGCTGAACCAGCCAAGGATCAGGATTGGTGCGATTGCCATGGTCGATGCCGCGCTGAGTTTGGCAAAGAACAGGCCCTCGGGGCTGGAGTAGCTGGCGATGAAGGCCGTCAGCGGTGCCGCGTCAACTGCGGTCAGGTTGAGGGTCCAGAACGCCTCGTTCCAGGCGAGGATAAAGTTCAACAGGATGGTCGAGGCGATACCGGGCACCGCCATCGGCGTCAGCACATAGAGGATTTCCTCTTTCAGCGTTGCCCCGTCCATGCGGGCGGCTTCCAGGATCTCGCCGGGGATTTCGCGGAAATAGGTGTAGAGCATCCAGACAATGATCGGCAGGTTGATCAGCATCAGAACCACAACCAGACCTGCGCGACTGTCCAAAAGCCCAAGCCGGATGAACAGCAGGTAGATCGGGTATAGAACACCGACCGCAGGCAGCATCTTGGTGGACAGCATCCACAGCAGGATGTCCTTGGTGCGTTTTGATGGCACAAAGGCCATCGCCCAGGCGGCGGGCACCGCGATGATCACGCCCAATATGGTCGAACCACCCGCGATGATCACCGAATTCCACAGGAACCGCATATAGTCCGAGCGTTCCTGAACGATGGCATAGTTTTCCAGCGTCCAGTCAAAGTTCAGAAACAGCGGCGGGCTGGCGATGGCCTGTGCTTCGGTCTTGAAGCTGGTCAGGATGGTCCAGAGGATCGGGAAAAAGATTAGCAGACCAACGGCCCATGCCAGGGCGGTGTTAAGCGACTTGCGACGGGGTGTAACTGAGCGGCTCATATCGTTACCTCCTCACGCGTCCAGGTTCTTGCCGACGATGCGCATCAGGAAGATCGCAACGATATTGGCAAGGATGATTGCATAGACACCTCCGGCTGATCCAAGGCCGACGTTCTGGCCCTCTAGCACGCGCTGGAAGATCAGGTAGGTGAGTGTACGGGTGCCGAAGGCGCCGCCGGTGGTCACGAAGATTTCGGCGAAGATCGACAACAGGAAAATCGTCTGGATCAGGATCACAATGGTGATCGCGCGGCTTAGATGCGGCAGGATGATATGGTAAAAGCGCTTGAGCGGCGGCGCGCCGTCCATTTCCGCGGCCTCCAACTGTTCACTGTCCAGCGACTGGATCGCAGTCAGCAGGATCAGCGTCGCAAACGGCAGCCATTGCCACGATACGATCATGATGATTGACGTCATCGACGCCTCGGATAGCCAGGAAACTGGCTCAGCCCCGAAAAAGCGCCACAGATGAGCCAGCAACCCGTTGACCGGGTCCATGAACATGTTTTTCCAGACCAATGCGGAAACGGTCGGCATCACAAAGAACGGTGCGATCACTAGGATGCGGACAACGCCTTGGCCCCACATCGGCTGATCCAGCAGCATTGCCAGAAGGATGCCCAGAACAACCGTGATGGCAAGCACGCCGCCGACGATCATCAGCGTGGCCTGAACCGCGGGCCAGAAGGAACTGGAGGAGACGAACCGGACGTAGTTGTCCAAGCCGACCCATCCCAGATCACCGCCGCGCAGGGGCAGGTATTTCTTGAAGGAAAAATACAGCGTCATCGTCAGAGGCACGAGCATCCAGCCAAGAAGCAGGATCACTGCAGGTGCCATCATCAGGCGTGCAACTGATCGGGAATGTTGAGTAGCCATGACGCAAAACCTCTCTGTTCAGGCATAGCTCAGCCTGCGAGAAAAACGCGAGTTGTGGAAGGGTGAAGCGGGGGACAGACCTCTGTCCACCCGCTGGGAAGGAGGCCTTAGTAGCCTGCGGCTTCCATTTCTTCGGCAGTGAAGGCTTGCGCTTTGGCAAGAGCTTCTTCTACCGTTTGCTGCCCGGCATAAACTGCTGAGAACTCCTGGCTCACCTGCGTGGCGATACCTGCGAATTCCGGGATCGCTGCAAACTGAATACCAACGTAAGGCACTGGCTTTACAGTTGGATTGTTCGGATCAGCCGACAGGATCGAGTCCAATGTCATCTTGGCGAACGGAACCGCCTGATAGTCCGGATTTTCGTACAGCGACGTACGTGCACCCGGAGGCACGTTGGCCCAGCCTTCGTTTTCGGCTACGAGTTCGATGTAGTCTTTGGATGTTGCCCACTCGATGAACTGTTTGGCCGAGTCTGCCTGTTCCGTACCAGCCGGAATTGCCAGAGCCCACGCCCACAACCAATTCGAGCGCTTGCCAAGCCCCGTGTCGGGTGCAAGTGCAAAGCTGACGCTATCCGCGACTGTCGAGTCTGTCGGGTTGGTCACGAAAGAAGCCGCAACCGTTGCGTCGATCCACATGCCGCATTTGCCCTGCTGGAACAACGACAGGTTTTCGTTAAATCCGTTAGTGGCGTAACCTGCGGGGCCGGACTCGTTCATCATACCTACGTAGAAGTTCAACGTGTCAGCCCATTCAGGCTGATCGAACTGCGGTTTCCAATCTTCATCAAACCAGCGCGCACCAAAGGAATTGGACATCGCTGTGATGAAAGCACCGCCTTCGCCCCAACCGGCCTTGCCGCGCAGGCAGATACCGTTGATATCAGCGTCGCGATCGGTCATCGCAGCAGCCGCTTCGCGGATGAACTCCCAAGTCGGAGCATCCGGCATTTCCATACCCGCTTTTTCCATCAGGTCAGAGCGATACATGATCATCGAGCTTTCGCCGTAGAACGGAGCCGCGTAGAGCGTTCCATCATGGCTAAGGCCGCCTGACATGGCGGGCAGGATGTCACCTACGTCGTATTCATCCGACAGCCCGTCTAGGGGAACCAACCAGCCGTTCGCGCCCCAGATCGGCGTCTCGTACATACCGATGGTCATGATGTCGAATTGGCCACCTTTGGTGGTGATATCCGTTGTCACGCGCTGGCGCAGCACGTTTTCTTCCAACGTAACCCACTCGACATCGATGCCGGTCGCTTCGGTGAATTTATCGGTATAGCCCTGCATCCGGATCATGTCGCCGTTGTTCACGGTCGCTATTGTTAAGGTATCCGCTTGGGCTGCTGCCGTGGCGACGAAAGTCATTGCTGTCGCCGCACGAAGTGCGTTCTTGAGATACATCCCTGTCCTCCCTGAGCTTGGATGTCGTGCAGAGAGGGTAGTTTTAAAATTGTCGCGCCGTCAATAAAAACTTTACGCGCGTTAAAAATATGAGGTCACGCGGAATCCCTTAAAACCAACCTCGCGGGGAAAAGAGTCTCGGTTCGAGTGTCAAATTTCCCCCCGTTTTCAATGAGTTCAAACAAAGTCTCCACACTGCGCCCGGCTACGTTGTCATAATCATGTGCTGCTGTAGTCAGGGATGGGCATGTGAATTTTGCAAAGGGATGGTCATCATTTGAGGCCAAGCGCAGCGTAGAATCGTCTTTGCGACCGACCCGAATCCCTTGTTCATAGCAAGCAGCAAGAAAGCCGATGGCCAAACGGTCGTTGCTGCACAAGACCGAGTCCGTCCTCAGCTCGCGATCTGACAGAACTTTCAGCGCCCCCCTGTGACCGATTTCCTCGAATGCCCAACCCTTGCCGTCGACTTTGATGATATGAGGATCGAACCCAAGGCGCTCCATCACTTCGATATAGGCCTTCCGTCGCTTGTTGGCGTTTGGGTTGGCGGGGGTGCGCATTTCGAAGAATGAAGGCGGTTCGCCGGTGCGGGTCATGTATTCGACGGTTTGTGAGACGAAACTGAAATTGTCCGACCCGATAAAGGCCGCGCCCAAACCTTCAAGATTACTGTCAAACAGGACTGTCGGCACATTGGCGCAAAACTTTTCGATCGCCGCCCGATCCGACGTGCGCCCCAAAGGTGCCAGCAGGACCCCGGCAGGCTTCATGGATTTAAGGCCGTCAAGAATTTCGATTTCCAGCTTGGGATCACCATGCGAGCTGAACAGCGACGGGCGATACCCCGCAGCAATACAGCTTTGTTCCAGATAGCGCGCGATTTCGGCAAAGAACGGATCGGCAAGATAGGGAACCACGATGCCGATATTCTTGGTCAGTTTCCGGTTTTGGTTCACCGCATAGATGTTGGGGCGATAGTCGAACCGCTCAAGCGCCTCTTCGATACGGAGCCGTGTTGTGGGCCGAACACTGTCTGGGTCCTGGAAATATTTCGATACTGTGGGCCGAGAGATGCCGCTGAGGGCCGCAAACTCTTCCATGTTCCTGATCTTCGTCATGCCAGTCTGTTCGTCCGCCTTGATCTTATCATAGTTTTACATATTCTTTGCGCGCGCAAAAAAAATCAATAGCCTGGCCGGTGATATCGGAATTATGCAAGGCAAGGGGTGTGAATGTATCTTGGGATCGACATCGGAACGTCAGCGGTCAAACTTGTCTGCGCGGATGCGGGGCGAATTCTTGCGACCTCTTCCGTGGGGATTGGGACATCGTCGCCACAGCCCGGCTGGTCCGAGCAGAACCCGGAGATTTGGTGGCAGGCGACGCGCGATGCGTTGGGTCTGCTTGCTGGCGAAATCTCCCTGTCGGATGTGAAAGCAGTCGGATTGTCGGGGCAGATGCACGGGGCCGTGCTGTTGGACCGCGACCAATGCCCCATCCGTCCGGCGATTCTGTGGAATGACAGTCGCGCGGTCCGCGAATGCGACGACATTCGCGCGGCACAGCCGCAGGTTGGTCACATCGCAGGCGTCCTGCCCTTGCCCGGCTTTACGGCGCCCAAGATTGCCTGGCTGAAACGGCATGAACCGCACAATTATGCCCGACTCTCCCATATCCTGCTGCCCAAGGATTATGTCGGCCTGCGTCTGCATGGAGAGCTGGCAACCGATACTTCCGATGCCGCAGGAACAATGTGGCTCGATCAGGCTTCACGCCGCTGGCATACCGGAATGGCGGAAGCCACGGATGTCGCCGTTGACTGGCTGCCGCAGATGTTCGACGGCCACAATGTCGTTGGCACGGTAACAGTTCGGGCTGCAGCTGAGACCGGATTGAACTCCGGCGTGCCTGTCGTGGCCGGGGGAGGGGATGCGGCAACCGGTGCGGTGTCATTGGGCGCAACCGAACCTGGACGTGGGTTTATCTCGTTGGGGACATCCGGTCAGATGTTTGTTGCGGATCGTAAATACAAGCCCAACCCCGAACGCTATGTCCATGCGTTTGCGCATACATTGCCCGACCGCTGGTATCAAATGGCGGCGATGCTGAACGGGGCAAGGCCCATTTCGTGGATTGGTGATCAGCTGGGGCTTTCGGCTGCCGAGGTTGTCGGGCTTGCTGAAACCGTCAGTGGTGATCGTGTGCCCATATTCCTGCCCTATCTGACAGGTGAGCGCAGCCCCCTGGGGGACCCGCATATTCGAGCCTGTTTCTTTGGCCTTGAGGACGCCACAACGCGTGCCGAGATCTGCCGCTCGGTGGTAGAGGCAATCGCCTTTTGTTTTGCTGATGCGGCACAGAGTTTTGGCGACACCATTGACAGTTTGCCAGAGCTTGCAGCGATTGGCGGGGGCAGTCGATCTGATCTGTTGCTGGGTCTGATTTCAGCCGTAACCGAGAAGCCCATAGTGCGTTCGGTGGGGGCGGAATCCGGCCCGGCCTATGGCGCCGCCCGGCTGGCGGCCTGTGCTGACGATGCGCTGACCATAGCTGATCTGGCCGAGCAACCTGCGACGACGGACAGGTTCGAACCTGTAGAAATGCATGCGCTATTTGAACGCCTGGGGCGGTTCCGGCGGCTTTATACTGCCGTTAGCACCGTGGACTGATCGCCCTCTCAGCTAAGGTCTTTGAACATGAAGGTTGTTGGTTCCAGCCGATCATTTTCCGGGCTGCGGCAGTAGTTCGGAATCTCTCCGGCAATTTCAAACCCAAGGCTTTGATAGAGGAGGAGCGACGGGTCCGTGCTGCGCGTGTCCAGCACCAAAAGGGACCGCCCCAGTTCGCGTGCCCGCGCCTCAACCGCCGCCATAAGCGCCCGCCCAATGCCCCGCCGTCGCGCGCGGGGATGAACAAGCAGCTTGGACACGTCGGCGCGATGCGCTTGGTTGGGCATCGCGGCAGGCACCAGCTGTGCGGTGCCGACAATCCGTTCGCCATCACGATAGACGAATATCTCGGCCGCGCCGGTCTGGATGTTTGGCCAGACATGGGACTGCCAATAGCGCTGCGCGTCGTCCGACGGAAATGGCTGAATGAACCCGATACTCGCCCCGTCATGCACGCAGGCGTGCAGTATCTCTGTCAGATCGTTCAGGGCTTGGTTCAGATCATTGGCCGCCAGTCGTAAGATCATATCAGCACCATCAGGTACCGAGCACCTCGGTCGTCTTGGGTTTCGAACCGTGTCGGGCCAGAC
Source organism: Ruegeria sp. YTSA105 (assembly GCF_059610225.1). Taxonomy (NCBI): domain Bacteria; kingdom Pseudomonadati; phylum Pseudomonadota; class Alphaproteobacteria; order Rhodobacterales; family Roseobacteraceae; genus Ruegeria; species Ruegeria sp. YTSA105. The sequence goes on along the minus strand of NZ_JBXWNE010000007.1, from coordinate 13,913 downwards.
AGGTGATAGCGCAGGCAATCCCCGCTCGTTAGATGATGCGCGGTTCCATCCACGGTCAGGGTCAGGCCACCGTCCAGCATGATCAGGTGATGCTCCTGCCCGTGTTTTGGCGGCGTGTCATAGGTGATCACAACGCCAGGGGGCAGATGGCCTTCCATGACCTCTCCGCTCAGGCCCGCGGCCGGAGGGGAGACGGACCGGCGGGTAAAGCCGGTTTCGGGGTCGCGCCATTCGGGTTGATTTTCGAAGGGAACGCGCGGGGCGAAACTGTCCTCGACCATCATCAATAGACGCGACATCGGCAGCCCATAGGCGGCACATAACCGGCCCAGAGTTTCCGCGGTGGGGCTGACATCCCCCTTTTCCATACGCGACAGGGTGGCTCGGCTGACACCGCTGTGTTCCGCCAACTGATCCAGCGACCATCTCCGCGTTTGGCGAAGATGATTCAGGTGGTTTGCAAGGCGGTCGGATAGGGTATCAGGCATAGCTCGTATATGGGAAACATTTCCGTATATGAGATTATTGACCAGAAAACATAACTTCACAATAGAAAAAGGGCGCAGAAAACTGCGCCCTTCTGCTCGATAGAATGAAAGATTACTTCCAGCCGGCCTCGTTAAAGATCTTCTGTGCCTCGGGGATGTTCTTGGCAACCTCGGACAGGTTGATCTCGTCGGCTTTGTACTCACCCAGGGCGGCAACGTTATCCGCAAGGGCGACGCCTTCGACCGCCGGGAATTCGTCATTTCCGTTCGAGAAATAGACCTGCGCCTGATCGCTGGCGAGGTATTCCAGGAACTTGATCGCGTTGTCCTTGTTCGGGGCATTTGCGGCCACGCCGGCACCGGACAGGTTCATGTGCGCGCCTTCGGCTTCTTGCGCCGGGAACTGGACGCCGATCATGTCAATCTCAGCGCTCAGGCCTTTGACGTCTTTACGCATTGCACGGGCAAAGTAGTAGGAGTTCGAAACGGCGATCTCGCATTCACCTGAAACAATGCCGCGCAGCTGGTCAGTGTCACCGCCCTGTGGTTCACGCGCCATGTTCGCGACCATGCCTTCGGCCCAGGTCTTGGCGGTTTCCGCACCGTGGTTTGTGATGATCGAGGCCAGCAGGGTCTGGTTATAGGTGTTACTGGACGACCGGATGCAGACCAAACCTTTGTATTCGGGCTTGGCCAGATCCAGATAAGACGCGGGCGGGTTGGTCACATCGGCCTTGTCAAAGAAGATGATCCGCGCGCGCTGCGAAAAGCCATACCACTGGTTGTCTTCGTCCTGCAGGTTGGCGGGAATACGTTCTTCCAGAACCGCGCTTTCGACCGGCTGCAGGATACCCGCGTTCTTGGCACGCGCCAGACGCGAGGTATCAACGGTCAGCAAGATATCTGCGGGTGAGTTCGCGCCCTCGGCTTCCATCCGGGCAATCAGCTCGTCCGCTTTGCCTTCGATGCGGTTGATGGTTATACCGGTGGCCTCTTCGAAATCGGAATAGAGGCGTTCGTCGGTGTCGTAGTGGCGCGAAGAATAAAGGTTCAGTTCGCCCTCGGCAGCGGCAGAGGTCGCGATCAGGGCCGTCAGGGCGGCGGCAACGCAGGTAGAGGATTTCAGCATCATGTGTCCCAACATTGAAAATCGGCGCGGGTAATAACCCGACTGAAATGGTCAATTAAACGATTCTCAGGGGGATGCAAGAAATTCCGACAAAATTAGTTGGTCAAATCACCGCCAACATGTCGCTGGCCCCGACCAAGTGGTACTGCACAGCGGGGCCTGAGGGTCGGCAAAGCCGATCCTGGCTACGCCGTCATGGCTGACCTAGTCGTGTTGATTTAAGAACTGAAAGATCGAGAGATGCTGCTTAGCGCTTTCTCTGTCTTTTTTCAGGTTCAGGTGGAGACGGGTCCGGGACAGGTGCGGGGGCCGGCTCAGGGTCTGGGTCGTCGGTCAACACCGGTTCTTTTTTCAGCATGACCTGTGTGACAGCTTCCATATATTTCTGCAGCAAGACCGGAGGATCGGCCGGGGCCAGTTTGATGGTCAGCCTGCTTGCGCCTTCTTGGCTGTAAGCATAGCGCGAGGAATAGCTGGCATTGACCTGCGCTGCGACAGGGCCCCAACCACCTTTGACCGAAGCGCTGCCCGCTTTTTCGGTTTGCTTAGTCATTGAGATCGCCATTTTGACCTCAATTTCGGCTTCTTGCACCGCGTAGAATGCGGGTAGAAAGCCCATGGAAACCAAACTGAATTCTTTGGGGGGGCCATTGGGATTGGACAAGTCCGGAAGCTGGATCTTCTGATCGGCCATATATTTGGCGACATCTGTAGAATGTCGATCCAACTCGGTCTGCGACTCGGCAACGGAAAGCGCAAGCTTTTGAACCATTTCCGCAAACGGGACGTTTAGCAGTTCCTGCCCGATACTCATTTCCAATCTCCTCTGTTAATTTAGTCTTTCTCAATAATTTGCGTGGCGGTCCGCCTCCTGACGGAAAAAGTGACCTTGGATGCGTTCTGGCTGATCGCCTGTTTTCGGGCATTCGTCGCGATTTGGGCTTTGGTGCCGTCCTGACCCAACCCAACAACCGCTTCGACTTTGACGTTGTCGATGGTGAAATCACTGCTGCCATCAGACCCGGCGAGGATCTGTTCACCCAGGGCTTGCGAGAATTCCTGCGCGTTGACGACCTGTGTGTCAGGATCGTCCGCTCCCATTGCCGCGCGGCCCTCGGCCATCGGGTTCATCACCGGGTTACCCGCGCCCATCAACATGCCGCCGCTGCCTTCTTCCAGATCGTCGATCCGTTCTTGGAGGTCGTTGATCGTCTCGAGCAGCGCGACTTCGCGCGCCTCCATTGCCGTCATGCGGTTTTCAAGTGACTGAAGCAGAGTGGTGAATGCCTCGGGCATCTCGGTGACGCGGACATCTATGGGCGCTCTTTTGGGGGCTTTGACTTTCTTAGTTGCCATCATTGCCATCCAAAGATCTGCTCTCATCTACGGGACCGGGCGCGAAACGCATTCGCATCGTGGACGCGCTTTTGGAATCGAGCGTGTCTGTCTGAGTCAATTTCGGGCCAAAAATAAAGGTGCCAATCCTGCTGCGTTGGCCTTCTTCGGTGGAACTGCTCATCTCCATGACGACCTTCAGTTCCACATCGACATCCTGCATGTGATAAAAGACCGGCGGGATGCCAAGATCGCGCAGTTCCTGGGGGTAGTTCTTCAGCGCTTTCAGCTGATCAATGCTAAGCTGTTCGGCCGCCTGGGCCACACTGCGGCCTATATCGGCTACCATGTCGGTCAGAGTTGTTCCGAATATCTTGTCCAGATCATCGTTGGCCAATCCGACCTCCCGTCATAAAATCACGGAAAGCGTAGCACGAGATCGCCCTATCACAACGTTGAATCTCAGAACCGAACTTTCTGAGCGAATTCCTGCAGTTCCGTCCGCATTACATCTGGTTGAAATGCCGGACAAAAAAAAACCGCACCCGAAGGCGCGGTTCTTTGAATTCAGTATGTACAGTTCTTAGCCCTGACGAGCTTTGAACCGACGCTGCGTCTTGTTGATCACGTAGACGCGGCCTTTGCGACGCACAACCCGGCAATCACGGTGCCGGTTCTTGAGCGAGCGGAGCGAGTTCTTGACCTTCATGGGTCTGTCTCCAATCTGCGGCGCCTTCATCAAGGACGTGGCCAGCGCCTGGGTTTGCGGGTGCCCCGGAAATCCGAAGCAGTGAGTTCATGGTGGGCGGTACAAGGATCGAACTTGTGACCCCTTCGATGTCAACGAAGTGCTCTACCGCTGAGCTAACCGCCCATGAAACCGTCGCGTGGCCAACCCCATAACGAAATGGGGCGCGGAACCCCGCGCCGGTAGCGGGGTCTATAAAAGGAGTCGCAAAAGGGTTCAAGGGGTTTGGTAGAACTATTTTCCGGTCTATGTTTGGTGCGAACAAGGAGTCGCCATGCAAAACGCTGCTTACCTACTGGATATGCCTGCCAAGCGCACGTCCTGTGTGGTTTTTTCCTCTCCGCATAGCGGTCGAAACTATCCAAATGGGTTGATGAAGCGGTCGGTTCTCAGCCAAGATGTGATTCGTTCTTCCGAGGATGCTTTTGTGGATCAGTTATTTTCATCAGCGGCGCACCATGGTGCGCCACTGATTTCGGCGATGATGCCACGCGCCTATGTCGATCTGAACCGCAGCGCAGAAGAGCTGGATCCAGCCCTTATTCAGGGCGCGCGCCGCCAAGGCCATAACCCGCGGGTAGCGTCCGGGCTGGGGGTGATTCCGCGTGTGGTCGCCAATGGCCGAGAAATCTATCGCGGTAAGCTGACCATGGATGAGGCGCGTTTGCGAATCGATACCTGTTGGCGTCCCTATCATGCCCGGATCAAATCGTTGCTGGCAGAATCGCATCAGGAATTCGGGCAGGCGATTCTGATCGACTGTCATTCGATGCCGCACGAAGCCGTGGCCCTTGCGTCCACAGTCAATTCCAGACGTCCCGAGATCGTTCTGGGGGATCGGTTCGGTGCCTCTGCAGCGCCAGAGGTCGTCGAACAGGTAGAGGCCGCTTTCGTCTCGGCGGGTCTGAGCGTGGCCCGAAATACGCCGTTTGCCGGGGCCTATGTGACCCAGACCTATGGACGCCCCAGCCGCCACCAGCATGCTGTACAGATCGAGATCGACAGATCCCTGTATATGGATGAAAGCAGGATCGAGCCGAATGACAATTTCGCTGCCTTCAAAGAGACCCTGGGCGAAATCATCATGGATATTGCGCGGATCGGGCCTGAGCCGCTGCAGCTTGCAGCCGAATAACCTCAGCGAAGGGCACGTCCTTTGACGATGGCATCCGTCCCAAAGCGGCGGCGAATCTCATCCGTTGCGCGTTCGGCCTGCGATCTGCGCGAGGCATCCGGGTCCAGCAGATCCCCTGAAATATCCGCCTGATCCTCGGGGCACAGATCCGACAGGCCACACCCCAACAGCCGATAGGGGCCCTGATCACCAACCTGATCGAACAGCGCCCGTGCTGTGCGATAGATCCGATCGGCAATCTGTGTGGCATCGCGAAGAGAAACGCGTCGCGTAATGAGTTTGTGATTGGCTCTTTTCAGTTTGAGCGTCACAACCCGCCCGGCCAGCCCCTTGGCCTTGGCCCGATCCGAGACTTTTTCCGCCATCCGCCAAAGGTGCCCATCGAGAATGTCGGCATTGGCCGTATCCTCAAAAAAGGTCGTTTCGTTGCTGATGGACTTCATCGGTTCATGTGCCGAAACCCGGCGCTTGTCCTGACCGCGGGCCAGATGCCACAGCCGGTAGCCCATGGAGCCAAACCGCGCGGTCAGATCCTCTTGGTCCCAGCGCAGTAGGTCCGAGAACAAGCGTATGCCTGCGCGGTCCAGCGATTCCTGCGCCGCAGGGCCTATGCCCCAGATCAGGCGCACTGGCTTGTCGTTCAGAAACGCGGATGTCTCTTCCTTGCCGATCACCGAAAATCCGCGCGGCTTGTCCAGATCGGATGCGACCTTGGCCAGAAACTTGTTATGTGACAGCCCGATTGACCCGGTCAGCCCCAACTCGGCCTTCATCCGCTTGACCAATCGTGCAAGCATGACGGCGGGTGGAGCGCCGTGCAGACGTTGCGTGCCGGATAGGTCCATGAACGCTTCGTCCAGGGACAGCGGTTCAACAATCGGCGTCAGCTCGTCCATCATCGACCTGATTTGGCGCGAAGCCTCGGCATAGACCGACATGCGCGGTTTGATCACGACAGCGTCGGGGCATAGTTGCAACGCTTTGAACATCGGCATTGCCGAACGGACGCCGCGAATCCGGGCTACATAACAAGCCGTAGAAACAACACCGCGCTTGCCGCCCCCGATAATGACGGGTTTGTCGGCCAGCTCCGGATTGTCCCGTTTTTCGACAGAGGCGTAGAAGGCATCGCAATCCATATGTGCGATGGACAGGTCAAACAATTCAGGATGCGTTTTGACGCGCGGGCTGCCGCAGACCGGGCAGCGGCGTTCCTTCGTCAGTTCTGTCAGGCAATCTCGGCAGAGGCCGGGCATTTTCTTTTCCCGTCTTCCATGCGGTCCGTAAGGTTCGGTGACTATATCATTCGCATGCCACGGGCAAAACCCGCACAGTGAGGGTAGGAACCAGATCTACCAAAAGAAGGCCCCCCGCAAAGTGGCGGGGGGAGGTGACGGACCTCAGGAAGAGATGGTCCGCGGGGAGTATCACCTACTTAGATTCTCTCAAAATCGAATTTTTCGATAGAACCCAGTTCACACAGTGGAAACTCGTGTTTTGCATGTGTGTTTTGGGGCACAGGGACGATTTGGCGCGGATCGGGTGAAAAGTGACCTAAGGTCAACTGTTTGTGGGTTGTTCTTGCGAAAATTTAGCCTGATTTAGCCGGATTGCCCTAGTGTCGGGATAAGGAATTTAACTCTGCAAGCACCGCCTCTGCGGCGGCTTTAGGGTCTTGCGCCTGATAGATTGGGCGCCCGACGACGATGTGATCGGCACCATCACCGATGGCATTTGCCGGGGTTGCGACCCGTTTCTGATCTCCCAGAGCGGCACCGGCGGGCCGAACACCGGGTGTCACGATCAAGCGGTTTTCGGCTTGGGGCAGGGCACGGATCAGCGCGGCCTCTTGCGGGCTGGCGATGACGCCATCGGCACCCGCCTCCAACGCTTTGGCCGCGCGTTCGACAACCAGGTCCTGGACATCGCCCGACTTCAGCAGGCTGGCATCCAGATCATCCCGGTTCAACGAGGTCAGGATGGTTACGGCCAGGATCTTGAGGTCTTTGCCAGACGCGCCCTCTTTGGCGGCCCGCACCACGTGCGGGTCACCATGAACGGTCAGGAAATCCAAATCGAACTGTGCCAGACCACGCACCGCATTTTCCACCGTATTACCGATGTCGAACAGTTTCATGTCCAGAAAGATGCGCTTGCCCTGATCCTGCTTTAACTCGTTCGCCAGGGCTAGCCCGCCCCCTGTCAGCATTCCCAGGCCGATCTTGTAGAATGAGACACTGTCCCCCAGCCGCTCGGCCAAGGCCAGACCGTCGAGGGCGTTGGGGACATCAAGGGCTACAATCAGGCGGTCATCGGACATTGGGGGCTCCTTTTTGGCAAACGTCTGCGTCCTAACGGTTTCGTGCGCTTCTGTCCATGCGCGCCTTGCGTGATTCAGATCACGGCAGAGGTTTCCGACTGTGCTATTATCGCGTTGTGCAACTGGGACGGAATTCGGAATGAGACAGTTTACGAAACCCACTATCGCAATCTGCGCGGGGCTGATGCTGGCCGGGTGTCAGGACATGGCGCTGGAAAAAGAGGCTGCTGATACAGTCCTGAGGTCTCCGACAAACGACAACCTCCGGCTGATTGGCGGTTATCGTTCGATGGATGATGACTGTCAGGTTACAGGGGAATCCGCCTTTACCGTGGATTTTCTGGATGACGCCGCCGATCTGGTTTCCTGCCCGACGGGCAGCGATGCAGCGCAATCGCTTGTCGATATGTACGGTGCGCGTTCTGTGGCGAAAACTGGGGGGTATACAGTTTATTCTGTGCCGCGTCGGTAGGTTGGATTCTGTTGGCAGACCCCTTGAACCGCGCAAGATATTTCCCAGATTGAATGTGAGGCCCAGACCGACGCGCGCTGCCAGGCGGGCGCGTCAAAACAGGGCGCTTAGAGAAGGAGCAAAATATGGACTTGAACAAGTTCACCGAGCGGGCACGAGGTTTCGTGCAGGCAGCGCAAACGATTGCGATGCGCGAGGGGCACCAGAGGTTGACCCCTGAACATATACTCAAAGCCTTGATGGACGATGATCAGGGGCTGGCCAGCAATCTGATCACCCGCGCAGGCGGAGCGCCCAGCCGTGTCGTTAACGCACTGGATGCGTCCATGGCCAAAATTCCCAAGGTCAGTGGCGATGCGGGCCAGGTTTATCTGGATGGTCAGACCGCCAAAGTTCTGGATGAAGCTGAAAAGATCGCCACCAAGGCAGGCGATAGTTTCGTGCCGGTTGAACGTATTCTGATGGCGCTGTGCATGGTGAAATCCAAAGCCAAGGATGCTTTGGAAGATGGCGCGGTGACGGCGCAGAAACTGAACGAAGCCATCAATGACATCCGCAAGGGCCGCACTGCTGACACCGCATCGGCGGAAGAGGGCTATGATGCGCTCAAGAAATACGCGCGTGACCTGACCGAAGCGGCGGCTGAGGGCAAGATCGACCCGATTATCGGGCGGGATGAGGAAATCCGCCGCTCGATGCAGGTTCTGTCGCGCCGCACCAAGAACAACCCCGTTCTGATCGGCGAGCCCGGCGTGGGTAAAACCGCGATTGCCGAAGGTATGGCCCTGCGCATCATCAATGGGGATGTGCCGGAATCGCTAAAGGATAAAAAGCTGCTCGCGCTCGACATGGGTGCGCTGATCGCAGGTGCGAAATACCGTGGTGAGTTCGAAGAACGCCTCAAGGCGGTTTTGACCGAAGTGACCGAAGCCGCCGGTGAAATCATCTTGTTCATTGATGAGATGCACACGCTAGTGGGTGCGGGCAAATCCGACGGCGCGATGGATGCTGCCAACCTGATCAAGCCTGCGCTTGCCCGGGGTGAGCTGCATTGTATCGGTGCCACCACGCTGGATGAGTATCGCAAATACGTGGAAAAAGACGCAGCCCTTGCGCGCCGGTTCCAGCCGGTTGTGGTGCAGGAACCGACTGTCGAGGACACGATCAGCATCCTGCGCGGTATCAAGGAAAAGTACGAGTTGCACCATGGTGTGCGTATCTCGGACTCGGCTTTGGTGTCGGCAGCGACCCTGTCGCATCGCTACATCACTGATCGCTTCCTGCCCGATAAAGCTATCGACCTTGTCGATGAAGCGTCGGCTCGCTTGCGGATGGAAGTGGATAGCAAGCCCGAAGAACTCGATCAGCTGGATCGCCAGATCCTGCAGATGCAGATCGAGGAGCAGGCGCTGAAGCTCGAAGATGATGCGGCATCGAAGGATCGTCTGGAAACCTTGCAAAAGGATCTGGCCGATCTGCAGGAGCAATCTGCCGAGATGACTGCCCAGTGGCAAGCCGAACGTGACAAGCTGGCTGGTGCGCGCGATCTGAAGGAACAGCTCGACAAGGCACGGGCCGATCTGGAAATCGCCAAGCGCGAAGGCAACCTCGCCAAGGCGGGTGAGCTGTCCTATGGCGTCATCCCCGAGCTTGAGAAGAAGCTGACCGAGGCCGAAAACGCCGAAAGCAGCCAGATGATGGCCGAGGAGACGGTGCGCCCCGAACAGATCGCAAGCGTTGTCGAACGCTGGACGGGAATCCCGACCTCGAAGATGCTGGAAGGCGAGCGCGAAAAGCTGCTGCGGATGGAAGACGATCTGCATTCACGCGTGATCGGTCAGGATGCAGCGGTGACCGCCGTGTCCAACGCTGTGCGCCGTGCTCGTGCAGGTTTGAACGACGAAGGCCGTCCGCTGGGTTCGTTCCTGTTCCTCGGACCAACCGGCGTGGGGAAAACCGAGCTGACCAAGGCGGTGGCGAACTTCCTGTTCGACGACGACAACGCGATGGTGCGCATCGACATGTCCGAGTTCATGGAGAAACACGCGGTTGCCCGTCTGATCGGGGCGCCTCCGGGCTATGTCGGCTATGACGAAGGCGGTGTGCTGACCGAAGCCGTGCGGCGCAGGCCCTATCAGGTTGTGCTGTTCGATGAGGTCGAAAAGGCGCATCCGGATGTGTTCAACGTGCTGTTGCAGGTACTGGATGATGGTGTGCTGACCGATGGTCAGGGCCGTACGGTGGACTTCAAGCAGACGCTGATCATCCTGACCTCGAACCTCGGCTCTCAGGCGCTCAGCCAGTTGCCCGACGGTGCCGACAGTGCACAGGCACGGCGGGATGTGATGGATGCGGTCCGGGCGCATTTCCGGCCCGAATTCCTGAACCGTCTGGACGAAACGATCATCTTCGACCGCCTGAAACGGGGTGATATGGATGGCATTGTCGATATCCAAATGGCACGCCTGCAAAAACGCCTGGCCGCGCGGAAGATCGAGCTGGTTCTGGACGACGGGGCTAAGGAATGGCTGGCCAACGAGGGCTATGACCCGGTCTTCGGTGCTCGCCCACTGAAACGCGTGATCCAACGCGCCTTGCAGAACCCGCTGGCCGAGGCGCTGCTGGCGGGTGAGATCAAGGATGGCGAGTCTATTCCGGTCACCGCCGGGGCCGAGGGCCTGATCATAGGCGATCGGCTGGGCACGTCTGAGCGACCACGACCGGATGATGCCGTGGTGCATTGAACCTAAACTGATTGTTGAATGGACCCGCTTGACTGGTGGGTCCATTCTTGAATTTACCCGCGTTTTTTTGCGACTAACCCCCGGCTTGTCCGAGAGGGTGGGCCAGATGGGAAAGAATAGACCGTTTCGCAATCAAAACCTGCTTCATCTAGCAGCTCTAAGATCTCCGCGCGCTGAAACGTTCTATGTCGCCATTGCAACCAGATGATGGCGTTACACCAATGTGGCTTTGATACCACCAAAAACAGGCGACCCCCCGGGCGCAGCAGTCTGTGAATGTCTTGCAAGGCTTGGGACGGATCTGCGCAATGTTCAATCACATGGGCCGCAAGAGCTACGCTCACGGGGTCTAGATTGACATTACCTAGCACCCCTTGGGCTAGTTCTGGTTCGACCCCCCGCGCCCGCAGAGCCTTTTGGCCTTGCCTGATCATCCCCGCGCTGGGTTCAAGTAAGGTTATCCTGGCCGGTTTTCCGTGGACCGCTACCCAGGCCTCGGCGAAGGACGCAGTGCCAGCCCCAATATCGACCACATGTGTCACGTCGTCAGCGACAGGCAATCTCGAGGTCAGGAATTCTAGGTAGCCATCATAGTACCCAAGCGCGCGCATCTTGTCCCGCCACCGGGGCGCGGCTGTATCGTAACGATGCGTGATTTCGGCAATGGGTTTGGGCATTGGTCCGTGCTTTGAAGGTATGCTGTATCACTAGTGCATCGTGGCTTTAGACCAACGCGAATATCCGTGCCGGACCTCCGGTGCCGCCAGCATGTTTCGGTGCGCCGATGACCAGCGTGGCCCCCGCGGTCGGAACCCGATCCAGGCCCGCAAGGCATTCGATGCCAAACCGGCCCGAGGGCAGCCAGGCATAGTGGGTGGCGAAATCAGCGGACATGCCGTGATCCAGCGACAGGGTATCCACCGCAATCGACCGCGCGCCGGTGTCTTCCATTAACATCTGCGCCGCTTCGACGTGAAACCCTGGATAGTGCTGCGCCTCACCGTCGAAATTGCGGAACCCGTCCGTGGCGGTCTTGCCGGACCAACCGGAATGCATCGCTACGCAAGCGCCGTCGGGGATGTCTCCGTTGGCCGCAATCCACGCCTTCAGATCGTCCGGGGTAACGCGGGTGTCGGCGTCTTCGGCCGCGCGGGCGGCGATATTGACGACACAAAGCGGCGCGACCAGATCGGTCACCGGGATCTCATCAACCGACATGCCATCTGCGGAGAAATGCAGGGGCGCATCTATATGCGTGCCGGTATGTTCGTTGATCGACAGATTGAACAGGTTAAAGCCGTGATCCGCGAAGTTGAACGCCTGTTCGGCCGAAATGCCGGGTTCGCCTCCCCAGGTCGGAAAGTCGGGGCTGAGCGTATGGGTCATGTCCTCGACCCCGCCATGACCTGCGGCCAGCGCTGCTGGTGCAATCGCTCCGGTGGTCGCAGCCGCAACGCTCGTGGCGGCAGCAGCTTTGAAGAAACTCCGCCGCGACAGCATTCTGTCTTTGACGGCATTCATAACGCAGATGTCACACATTCTTCTTCTCCCACTGGTGGATTTCAATCGTTGGATGGGTCGTCCATCTTTTCCCTTGTTGGTAATACCTGCGGCCCAGCCTGCATTTTTGAGGCCTGCGTTGTAAAGGTGGTGACCACAGGTGGTGCCGCGACAACAGCCTCACCCCCTTGATACGTTACAAACTGGTCGCTCAATCGTGAGGCCTGTTTCCTTGGCTCTATGCTATCAGCAGACTACCTCACCTCAGAGGATGTATGAAGACGGAGACTTAGATGGCGCATCGCTGGACCAACACATTGACACATGCCGACGTCACCCCCCGGGCGGCGTTTCTGAACCGGCGCCAGATGATGGTCGGGATGGCGGGTGTCGGATTGGCAGGGCTGGCGCAGGGGGCAACCGCGCAAGAGGCGCTGGAGCCGAATACCTGGGAAGAGATCACCGGTTATAACAATTATTACGAGTTTGGTACGCGGAAAGAAGATCCTGCAAAATACGCCTATACTCTTGTTACTGAGCCGTGGAGCATCAAAATTGACGGTCTGGTGGACAAGCCCGGCGATTACAATTTCAAGGACATCCTGTCCGAAATGACCGTCGAAGAACGGATATACCGGTTTCGCTGTGTCGAGGCATGGTCGATGGTGATCCCTTGGAACGGGTTTGAACTGGCCGACCTGCTGAACATGGCCGGTGTTCAGGAAGGCGCCAAATACGTGGCCTTTGAAACCGCTTATCGTCCAGATGAAATGCCGGGTGTTCAGTATCCGGTTCTGGACTGGCCGTACCGTGAAGGTCTGCGGCTGGACGAAGCAATGCACCCGCTGACCCTGATGGCCACTGGTATTTATGGCCGGCCGATCCCGAACCAGAACGGCGCACCATTGCGTCTGGTGGTTCCGTGGAAATACGGGTTCAAATCCATCAAGTCGATCGTTCGCATTACGGTGTCAGATGTTGAGCCACCGACAAGCTGGAACATGGCCGGTCCGCGCGAATATGGTTTCTATAGTAACGTGAACCCCAATGTGGATCACCCGCGCTGGTCGCAGGCCTCGGAGCGTCAAATCGGCGGTGGGCTGTTTGCCAAGCGCATCCCGACGCTCATGTTCAATGGCTACGAGGACGAGGTCGCCGGGCTTTACGAAGGCATGGATCTGTCCAAGCATTATTGAGAGTATGAGCGCGCTGAACCAGATATTCCGTCGGATCCCTGATTGGGCCGTCTATTTGCTGGGGGTCCTGCCGGCACCCTGGCTGTTCTATCAAGGGCTGACCGGAGGTTTGGGTGCCGACCCGATTGAGGCTCTTGAGCATAAGTACGGCAAACTGGCATTGCAGTTTTTGATTGTTGTTCTGGCTATATCGCCCCTGCGCAGGTTTGTCGGCGTGAACCTGATCAAGTTCAGGCGGGCGCTGGGCGTTTTGACATTTATATATATCAGTCTGCATCTTTTGGTTTGGCTGGTATTGGATGTGCAGGCCCCCGGGCAGATCTGGGCGGACATCCTGAAGCGCCCCTATATAACTGTGGGTATGGCGGCATTTGTTCTGACGCTGCCACTGGCCGTGACGTCGAACAACTTTTCAGTACGGCAGCTTGGCCCGGGCTGGCGCGCGCTTCAGCGTTTGGTCTATCCGGCAGCAGTTCTGGGGGGCGTGCATTATGTAATGCAGGCCAAAGGATTTCAGATCGAACCCTTGATCTATTTGTCCGTGATTTTGGCTTTGCTTGCTTTGCGCCTACCGATCTCGACCCTGATGAGCCGATTCCGAGGTGCGATTCCGCCCGACTCGGCCTGAGTCTGCCAGCAAGCCTGTGCGAAACACAATTTTCCGTACGCATCTTGGCGGTTGGCCGCCGTATTTGGGCGCGGTTATAATTGTAAGTATTTGTTTTATTTCAGTAAATAATTGTTTTGAAGATTTTCGAGAGTTTCGGGAATTTTCTGCTTGCGGTGTATGTTTGTAATGCTTAGAACCCCCTTCACCGGCGCTGCTGAGGCGCTTGTGACACACTG